>DASRIZ010000185.1:0-31505 GCA_035649735.1 Blastocatellia bacterium
TTGGCTTCGATGAGCGCGGCTTCGCCGGCCAGGCGTTTTCGGTCTTGCGCCGTAGCGGTTGCCTGCGCTGCTGCTGCCAGCCGGTAGGAGCCGTGCAGGGTTGCCGCCCCGCCACCTCTCACCGTCAACCGATAGCTCCCAGTAACTGCCGCTTCCAACGAGAGCGACTCCTCTTCGCCCGGCCCATTCAGGTTCATCTCGACGAGTTGCTTGCCGTCCGGTGCGGTCAGAATCAACGATGCGTCAATCGCCCGCTGCTGCAGCCGAAGCCGGACGAATTGCCCGGCGGTCAGCTGGATTTGAAAGGTGTGCGACTGGCCGCCTGCGATTTCGCGTTCAAGTGGTTTGTCCGCTTCGAGTCTCTCCGTCGCGCCAGGCACCTGTGCCCCCGGGCAAACACCTGCCGCGAGATTGAGAATCAGCAGATTCAAAAGAAATGTTTTGGTCCGCATACAATTCTTCTCCAGTCAGAACAGCGAAATCTCAAGCCGGATTCCCTCATCCAGGATGAAACCCAATCCCATGCTCAAAGTCTATTAACCTTTCTTAGTACTCATGGAGTTAGCGCCACTCGCCCTGCATGGTGAAGGCCGCCCAGGGCGGGCGTCTTTGTCAATCAACTTACGCGGAGGCAGTTCATAACTTTTCAGCGAGTCTTTGGTGATCGCCCACAGAAAGCTGCGCTCTTCGCCCAGCGAATATTCGAGCAGCAGCGTGTCGGCGTCGAGTTGCGCTTGAATCTCACGGAGCTTGAGCGGTTGCGGCTGCGTCAAAGCAGCGTATTGCGGGCTGGCTCTTTTGATCGCGACCTGCGCCCGATCGTAGTCGGTTTCCAATTTCCTCATCGCTTATCTCCAGTTTCCACTCAAACATTCGTCAGCCAGTCATCGATCTTCCTCTGGATACAAAAGCGCATTTTTCGCGTGGATTGCCTCAAAAAACAGCACCGCCCTGGGCGTGGCACTCCAACTTTCAGCTGGCGTGCTTTGACCACAGCGGTCCTGACCCAAGCTAAAGCTTGAGGCTGTCTGCACTTCCCCTTTAATGGGCCGAACTACAAACGATTCACGGTCTATTCAGCTCAATGGTGTTCCAGGGCCAGAAGGTGCACCATAGCACTGGCAGTCACCTTAACGCGAGTCTCTTTGCTATCTTCGAGCTTGTCGATGGTGGGTTTGTTTGCGTCGATTGTCTTTCTGAGGAAGTCTTTCACCGACCGGTCGAGTCCCGGGCTGCCGATTTCACCACGATCCTTTTCGTTGGCATACTGCTTCGTCGACTCGAGATCGGGAATGCTGTTGGCAGACCAAACGAGCCAGAGTTTTTCGGTGCCCACGTCCTGATCAAACCGAATCCAGCTCTCTTTTGGGATATCGATCGTCTGTCCGCTCGACACCAGTGAAGAGCCGTTGTTGGCGGTCGGCGATGGGAAGAGTACGTTGAGAGGCGGCGTTTGGCCGCCGATCTGAGGGCCCTCGTTGAAGATGTAAAGATATCCGTCTTGCGAGCTGCCGAAATGTAATCGCACACGATAGTCTTTCTCGAAGATCATTTCTCCAGGAAGCCTGAACGCTTCCTGATACGGCCTTCCATCGCGATACTTCTGAACGGTAATCCAGTAATTCAACACTCGTTCGACCGCGACGGCTGGAGGATTATTCTGCTGCGAAGGACCGCGAGGCGACAATATCTTCACTCCGGCGATTCCGATCGCAGTCAACAGTAAAACGCCGATACTCAACGCTGCGACTCTTCGCTTCCTGACGGTCGACGTCGGGACCGCCTGAATGCTGCTTGTGACCACCGACTGTTGAATAGAAGTGGCCGCATCCTCCTCAACATAAAAATCACTCGAAGTCGATCGATCACGTTTGGCTTCGAAGGCCAGCTCGTCTCGCAGATTTTTCAGATCGATCAACATGTCTTTGATCGTCTGGTAACGCTCGTCTTTGTTCTTGCGCAGCGCCTTTGAGACAATCCGCTGAATCTCAGCGGGCGCGCCAGGCACGTAACTATTGAGCGGCGGCGGCTCTTTCTCGAGTGTCGAAATAAGCACGTCGAGATTTGTCTCCCCGCCGAAGGGGCGCCGGCCCGCAATCATCTCGTAAGTCACTACTCCGACGCTGAAGATATCCACTCTTGCATCTACACCCTGCCCGCGAGCTTGCTCGGGAGCCATGTAGTAGGTCGTACCAATCAGCATTCCGGGTTCCGTTTGCATCTGTACAAGAGTTGGTGCCTCAAGATCGGCTTCAGTCGGGGGTGATTCCGGCACTCGCGGAAGGGTCGTCTTGGCGAGGCCAAAATCGAGTATCTTCACGTAACCATCGGGGCGAAGCATAATGTTCTCAGGCTTGATATCTCGGTGAACGATCCCTGCGCCGTGAGCCGCCGCAAGCCCGCTCGCCAGCTGAATCACAACATCCAAAACGTCTCGCAAACCCATCCGCCCTCTTGCGAAGTGTTGCCGAAGAGTCTCGCCTTCTATGTATTCGGTTGCGATGTATTCGGACGAGCCGATTTGCCCGATCTCGTATACGGTCACGATGTTTGGGTGATTGAGTCCTGAAGCGGCCTTTGCTTCAAGCGCGAACCGGCGGACCAGATCTTCCCTCTTGGTGAATTCCTCGGGCAGCAGCTTGAGCGCGACCTTGCGACCCAGCTTGGAATCTTCCGCGAGATAAACCTCACCCATCCCACCTCGTCCGAGCTGCGACAGGATCCTAAAACTTCCCACGGTTTGTCCGACGAAGGATTTTGAGCTCATGCTGGCGAGCAACTCGGCTACTGGTTGCGCAGCGGGTGAATCGATAAAACTACCTGCTTGTTCATGCGACGAGATAAGAGACTGGACCTCATCAAGCAGCTCACGATCGTCCGAGCACGCTCCATTCAAAAACGACTGGCGCGCTGACCCCTCAAGCACCAGGGCGGCGTGAAAGAGTTCCTGGACTTTCTTCAGTCGTTCCGGCGTGTTCGCCATAAGAATTGTGGGCGTAGCGGGTCACGAATTCATTTCGCGGCGGAGCCATGCCCTTGCAAAGCTCCAGTCGCGTTCGACCGTGGCGTGCGAGAGGCCCATCGCTTCGGCGGTCTCTTCGATCGTCAAACCGCCGAAGAAGCGCAGTTCAACGGTTTTGCCGTGTTGTGGGTTGAGCGCCGCCAACCTGGTCAATGCGTCGTCGAGCTCCACCAGGTCCAGATCGGGTTTACGCCCAATGCGATCCGCGGTGCTGATGGAAAGCCGGTACGGCTCGCCTCCGCGCTTTGCGCTCCGGCGTTTTCGCGCGTGGTCGACAAGGATGTTTCGCATGATCCTCGCTGCCAGACCAAAAAACTGCGCGCGACTGTGGAAGGTTGCGATCTCCTGATCCACAAGCCGCATATAAACTTCATTGACCAGTGCAGTGGGTTGGAGTGTGTGCCCGACTCGCTCGCTTCTCAGGTACTTCTTGGCCAGGCTGCGCAGCTCTCCGTATACCAGAGGCATCAATTCATCAAGCGCCTCTTTGTCGCCTCCGGTCCATCTGTGAAGAAGCTTGGTTACGTTCTCATCCGGCGGCAAGTTTGTGCCTCCGACCTGGTAGATTCACAAGAGTGCTGGACGAAAAGGGGGCCTTTCTCTACGCCCAACGGGTCAGGCAAGAATTATCAAACCCCGTCAAGGCGATAAGTCGCCTTGACGGGATTGAACTCGTACACGAGCCGGCGTTTTCCTGCTAGACAGTATCCAGAGTCCGACCTAGCGACGGCCCCACAGATTCACGTGCGGGCGCGTCTGCCATCGGTCCTTGGAATACCAGAACTCGACGCTGCGAATCCTGCGACGATTGCCAGGGAGATCGATAACCCGGGTCCGGCCTCGATCCTCGATTCGTTCTCGAATATCCAACTCGTGGTCTTCGCCGTTCTCGAAATGGACCAGGACTCGCTGGAACTCGATGGCCCCGCCTCTCACTCCGAGCTGAAGGGCGCGGAAACTCTCCGTTCGGCTTACGAGGATTCTATCGCGATCTACTCTGCCGTCCACATAAGCGCTCCCGAGCTGCTCCCATTGGCTGTCCTCCTGCGGACGGTCGGGTCCCGTGCCGAAGCCGCGTTGACCCAGTAAGGTCACGGACGGGCGCGATCGCCAGTTACCCCGCGAATACCAGAACTCGACGCTTTGAATCCGACGCCGATCACCTGGAAGGTCGATTAAACGGGTTCGGCCGCCAATCGGGACTCGATCTCGAATCTCAACGTCGTGGTCGGCGCCGTTCTCGAAATGCACAACGACTCGCTGGAACTCAATGGTTCCGCCGGTGACTTCAAGCTGAAGAGCCCGGTAACTGGCGTTGTTGTTGACGGCGATCGTGTCGCGATCTCTCCTTCCATCGACATAAGAACGACCGAGCGTTTCCCACCGGCTGTCCTCGCCTGGACGACCAGGGCCTGTGCTGAAGCTGCGTTGACCCAGTAGTGTCACGGACGGACGCGATCTCCAGTTACCCTGAGAATACCAAAACTCGACGCTTTGAATTCTGCGACGATCACCTGGAAGGTCGATTACGCGGGTTCTGCCGCCAATCGGGATTCGGCTTCGAATCTCGACTTCGTGGTCGGCGCCGTTCTCGAAGTGAACAACTACACGCTGGAACTCAATTGTTCCGCCGGTGACTTCAAGCTGCAGAGACCGGTAACTTTCGTTGGTGTTGACGGCGATCGTGTCGCGATCTCTCCTCCCGTCGACATAAGAGCGTCCTAGCGTTTCCCATCGGTCATCACTACCGCGACGGCCTTGCGCGTCCGCTGCAACACTCAAACTAAACAGCAAGAACAACAAGCTGTATATCCGGATCAATTTATGAATTCTCATTTGTTCTCCTTTGAAAACTGAGATTCGCCATTCGTGGCTCCAGGTTGCTAGCCATCGCCAAGAATCAGCTTGGCGATTGTCTGAAGTTGCATGTTCGAAGTTCCTTCGTAGATCTTCCCGATTTTTGCGTCGCGGTAGTATTTTTCAGCGGGATAATCTTTTGTATAGCCATAGCCCCCGTAGAGCTCGACCACCTGAGACGTCACATGTTCCGCAACCTGCGAGGTGAACAGCTTGGTCATCGCGGCTTGTTTGACGAAGTCTTCTCCGGCGTCTTTCAGACGCGCGCAGTTGTAGACCATCAACCGCGCGGCTTCGAGTTCGGTTGCGATCTGCGCGATCTGAAACTGGACGCCCTGGAACGACGCGATTGACTTGCCGAACTGTTGTCGTTCCTTGACGTAGTTGATACCGCTATCGAGCGCGCCCTGTGCGACTCCAACCATCTGAGCGCCGATGCCGATGCGGCCTTCATTCAAAGTCTCAATCGCAATCTTGTATCCCTTGCCAACTTCACCGAGGACGTTGCTCTTATTTACCGCACAATCCTCAAGAATCAACTCGCAGGTGGAGCTGGCTCGGATCCCAAGCTTGTCCTCTTTCTTGCCAACTGTGAATCCCGGAAAGTCGCGTTCAACAAGAAATGCTGTGATACCACGATAGCCTTTATCGGGCGCAATGTTTGCAAAAACGATGAACAGACCAGCTTCCGCGCCGTTGGTGATCCAGAGCTTGCGTCCGTTTAACACAAAGTGGTCGCCCTTATCCTCGCCTTTTGTTGTGAGCGCGAACGCATCGCTTCCCGAACCCGCTTCCGACAAAGCGTAGGCTCCAACGGTGTCGGCGGCTTGTCGTTCCAGATACTTATTCTTCTGCTCATCATTGCCCCAGCGCAGGATTGCGTTGTTGACCAGCGTGTTCTGCACATCGACGATAACACCGGCCGATGCATCGACCCGGGACATCTCCTCGACGGCAAGAATCGCATTGAAGAAGGTTCCACCCTGGCCTCCGTATTCGTCGGGGACTTCTATGCCCATCAGGCCCAGCTCGAAGAACTGCTGTATGAGTTCCGGTGCGAACTTGCCTTTTTCATCCATCTCACTCACGAGTGGACGGACCTGTTGCTCGGCGAATTCACGAACAGATTGGCGGAAAAGAGACTCTTCTTCGGTAAGCGATGTAAGAGGGCGCGGCGTATGTTCAGATATAGATGAAGCCGGTTGTGACATTGGCAATGCTCCTCAGGATGGTTCTAAAAGTTCAAGCACGAATGAAACTCAATCTAGCACGCCGCTTTTGAGCGCTGCAAGTTTCCCGGCCTCTAAGAATCCCACCAACGATGAGACCGTGCAGAACCTCCAGCAATACCCCCAACTTCAGTTGGGGGTTCTTTAGGTTTTGCCTAGGTGATGCGTTATCAGGCTTCCCGATTCCGCTCCGGTCCCGCGCCGCCACTCGCGCCGCGATTGGCGGCGCGGGACCGGAGCATCGAAAACGTACAAAAGAGGCGGCGTGCGTTCGTAGGTGAAAACTAAAGAACCCCCAACTGAAGTTGGGGGTGTTCCGGAAGTTGCCTTTGCCGGTCCGCCTGACATTGGTATGATCTGCTCAACTCGTTTCTGTTTCGGGAAAAACGACTACGAACCTGATGCATCCGCGGATCGTAGGAAGGAATTGGTTCCCAACTTGTGCAAATCTGGGGCGAGCTCGGTCTGTTGAATATGCGACCTCGGCCAGGGTGTCGTCTCAATGGAGTTTAGTCTATGTACTGTCCGAATTGTGGGGACCAGACAACGCAAGGCTTGAAGTACTGCAAGCGGTGTGGCGTCGGGCTGGGCGCGTCAACGCCGCCGATCGAGTCGAAGGGTTCCTTTGGCAAGATGATGGGAATGCTCTTACCGGTTGCCGCCGTGAGCATCGCAGGATTCATCGCGTTATTCACGACAGTCTACAGCCTCGGAGAGCGCAACGGCTTCGACACTCGCGCGCTGATCGGCATAATGGCTTTTGGCGGAGCGACGGTAGTTTGCGTTATCGGGCTGCTGGTATGGCTGTTGTTGCGATTGACGACCGGGTTTCAGCCGGGGTTTCAGCAGGAAAAGCTGGAGCGCCCCTTGCCTCGCGAATACACGCCTCAGCAGCTACCTCCTTCATCGAGCAGCATCCCAAGTGTGACCGAGAACACTACCAGAAATTTCGATCCGGCCGTTTACCGGAATAGGGATACTCACGAATAGATGCAGCGCGATCCCATCGGACATGGGTGTCAGGAAGAAATGGAGACTCACGTCGTACCGGCTTCTCAAGTTCGACCAACTTACGTTTCTCATCGGCTCGATTTGCATACTTCCAGCGGAGGACATTGATGAATGTCGTAGAACTCAAGCACGTCACCAAACGGTTCGATCAGTTTGTGGCGGTTAAGGATCTTTCGTTTGACGTGAGACAAGGCACGATTTTTGGTCTGCTCGGGCCGAACGGGGCAGGCAAGACGACTTCGATCCGGATGATTGTCAACATCTTCGCGCCCGACGAAGGCGACGTCCTGGTGATGGGTAAACACGTATCCCCCGATCTTCAGCCGCACATCGGCTACCTACCCGAGGAACGGGGTCTGTACAAAAAGATGAAGATCAGTGATCAGTTGATTTTTTTTGCGAATCTCAAAGGGATCAACACCACAGATGCATCAAGGCGCACCGACGAATGGCTCCAACGACTGGAGCTCTCCGAGTGGAAGAACAAGAAACCCACCGATCTATCCAAAGGGATGCAGCAAAAGGTTCAGTTTATCGCCAGCGTCATCCACGATCCGGATGTAATGATACTGGACGAGCCGTTCTCGGGACTCGACCCGGTAAGCGTCAACCTGCTCAAGAACGTAATCCTGGATTTGAAGCAGCGAGGCAAGACAATCATCTTCTCGACTCACCAGATGGAACAGGTCGAGCAAATGTGCGACGACATCTGTTTGATCAACCACGGGACGCAGGTGCTTAGCGGCGGCTTAAGAGAAGTCAAGCGCCGATACGGGAAGAACACCGTCATCCTCGACTACGAAGGACCCAATTCGTTTCTGAGCGAGGACCTTGTCAAACATCACAACCAGTTTCCGAACTATAGCGAGATTCTGCTGGCCGACGGAGCAGACGCGCAGGAGGTGCTCAAACGGGCTCTGGCAGCTGGCGCGCGGGTAAATAGATTTGAGCTGGTTGAACCGTCCCTCAACGAGATCTTTATCGAGAGTGTGACCGGCAAGGCTTCGGTCGGTAACCGAAGCGAGAGGTGAGAATGAAGAAAGTACTGATCATCATCAAACGTGAGTACCTCGTGCGAGTGAGAACCCGGGCATTTATGATCGGCACGATCATAAGCCCGCTACTGATGATAGCGCTTATTGCGCTTCCAATCTTCTTTGCAACGCGAGGGGGCGGCGACCGGAGAGTCACTGTGTTGGATCAAAGCGGTGACCCCGAATTGTTCGACGCAATCAAGAGAAGTTTGGATGCGCGAGGAAGTGGAGAGGAGGAACTAAATCGCCGCGATCCGGGTGTCGGGACCACTCGCTATGTACTCACGCGGAAACTCGTCGCTCCGGGCGAAGATCTTGATGCGCTGCAGCAGCAGTATGCCGTGCAAGCGGACAAGGATCCGGACAGCACTTACATGATCCTCCGACCTGGGGGGCTGGAAAAGTTCGAACCCGAGTACTTCGCGAAAAACACAAGCGATTTTTCGATCGGCACATTGGAGCGCGCAATCAACGACGCTGTGTCAGGGCTCAGGTTGAAGCGCGCCGGGCTGGACCAGGCGACGATCAACCTCTACACCAGACGAGTTGAGTTAAACAGAAAGAAGGTGACCTCCGGCGGCGGTGTCGAAGAGGGCGGCCGCGCTGATTTCGTTGTGGCTTTTGTGATGTTGTTTTTCATTTATATGTCCGTGCTGATCTACGGTCTGTTCGTGATGCGCGGCGTCATCGAGGAGAAACAATCGCGGATCGTTGAAGTGCTGGTCTCCTCAGTGAGGCCGACTCAGATGATGTTGGGCAAAGTGATCGGCATCGGGCTGGTCGGGCTCACACAAATAGCAGTTTGGGCGCTTTCGGCGTTGTTGCTGACTACGGTCGGCGTCTCGGTCTTCGCGTCCCGCGGGATGACGATGCCTAACATCCCGATCAGCCTGTTGATCTACTTCGTGGTGTTCTTCGTGCTGGGCTACTTTTTGTTTGCGACGCTATACGCTCTGGTGGGGTCTACAGTGTCGAGCGAGGAAGAGGCTCAGCAGGCTCAGATCCCGGTCACGATGTTGCTCATTGTTCCGATGGTGATCTTTAATATGATCATCGCCAATCCAACCAGCACTGCGTCAATCGTGCTGTCGATGATTCCATTCTTCGCCCCGACATTGATGATGATGCGGATCGCGGTTGTGAATCCGCCGTTCTGGCAGATTCTGTTATCGATGGGGATCATGGTCGCAACAATACTGTTGTGTGTTTGGATCGCCGCAAGAATCTATCGTGTGGGAATTTTGATGTATGGTAAGCGGCCGAGCATCGCAGAGTTGGGAAGATGGCTGAGGTATAGCTAACTGACCTTCGAGCGGCGATGCGAGTTTGATAGCATCGGGGGCAAAACTGAAAGCCTCTCGAAAGGAAAACTTATGACAATCTTCGGCAAGCCGTTAATGGGATGGGGATGCTGAGCGCGTCCTGTCTTCTAGATCTTCGGTCTCAAGCCGGCCCACGGCTTGGCCTTCTCAAGCTGTGCCGCCAGCCTCAGTAACATCGCGTCCTCTCCAAACCTTCCCGAGAACATCACTCCGATCGGCAATCCCTCCGCCGACCAGTGTAACGGCACCGACATCGAAGGCTGACCCGTAACATTATAAATCGCCGTGTACGGACCAAATTCGGTTACGTCTTTGGTGTATTGCGCGATGCTTGCCGGCGACAGACTCAACACACCGAGCGGCACCGGCGGTTTCGCAAGCGTCGGGCTTAAGATCACATCGTACTTATCCTGAAACTTCGCCATCGCCAAACCAACCTGGTGCATTGTCGCGATCGCTCTCGAGTAAGCAATCACGTTTACCGAGCGTCCGGCTTGAGCCATAACCCAGGTCACCGGCTCAACATCTTTGTCGGTCACCGGGCGACCCAAAGGCTTGGCAGCATCGTCCAGCGTTCGCGCAAGCGATACTCGCAGCACCGTTAGAAACGCTTCGCGCATCCAGGCATCCTCGATCGGCGGTCGAGCTTCTTCGACATTGTGGCCAAGGCTCTCGCAGAGTTTAGCTGCCTCGGTTGCCGCTTTCCGGCTCTCTGGGTCTAGGGGAGTTCCCGCCGGCGTGGCGACCGCGAGCGCAATTCTGAGTTTGCCGGGATCTGCGCCGACTTGCTTCAGAAATGGACGTTCGGGTGTTGGGGAGAAATAAGGAGAACCCAGTTCCGCGCCGCAGGTTGCATCCAACAACGCCGCGCTGTCCCGAACTGAGATGGTCAATGCGTGATGATGAGAGCAACCGTTCCATCCCTCGAACTGAGTCGGACCCACCGGCACTCGTCCGCGCGTCGGCTTTAAGCCGAACAGCCCGCAACACGAAGCCGGGATTCGGATTGACCCGCCGCCGTCGCTTCCATGCGCCATCGGCACAACGCGGCTCGCCACGATCGCGCTCGAGCCTCCAGAGGACCCGCCGCTTGTGCGTTCCAGGTTCCACGGATTGCGGGTCTGGCCGAATAGCACCGACTCCGTTGTAGTAGTAAGCCCAAACTCGGGAGACGTCGTCTTTGCGAATATGACGAGTCCCGCCTGTTTGTACCGCGTCACCAGCGTGCTGTCGAGATCCGGAGTGTTGTCCTTGAAGACACGGCTGCCGTAAGTGGTGATGGTCCCAGCGAGTTGCTGACCCAGATCCTTAAGCACAAACGGTACGCCTTTGAATGGACCGGCCGGCAATCCGTGCTTGATTTGAGCTTCGGCTTTATCAAAAAAAATCTGAGCAGTCGCATTCAGTTTCGGGTTTATCGCGTCGAGGCGTCGTTTGACGGCGTTGAGTAGTTCGAGCGGAGTGATTTGCCGCTTCGCAACGAGTGCCGCCAGCCCGAGCCCGTCGTATTGATCGTACTCGGCCGCCAACCCCGACAGCGCGTTCTCGGCGGACGAGTCAGTAAATGCGTGACCTGATGGTTGATCGATTTTGCTCACGATAGCTCCGACTGTGGCGGCGGCGCCAAGCTCCAGCAGCTGTCGCCGGCTGATGCGGTTGTTTTTCATGACGATGAGACTCCCTGCGCAGACCGCGCGATCGATGAGATCCTAAGGAAAGGCGTTACTTGGTTGGTTCCGCTACTTCGGGCCGCAGAAACTGATCCAACAACTCGGCGTACTTTGCGCTGCGCTCGGCTATCTCTTCTTCGGTCTCTTTCATTTCACGGCGGGACTGATAGTACTCGTCAGCGATTTGAATCGCGGCCAGGATCGCGACGCGAAGCGAATCGACGGTCATCGTCGCCCGGGCGATCTCGTTCATTCGCTTGTTGACGTGCTCGGCCAGTTCCTGGATGTACTCGGAGTCGTGGGTGCTCCGGAGGGTGTACGTCTGATTGTAGATGACAACTTTGTGTGACTGGCTTGGATTGTTGTCCATAGTCGTTCGCCGGGTGCGCGGCTTAAAAAACAAAAGCCATCAATGGCCGATCTTCGGTCTAGCTGCTACCGCTCTTCGCCGCTTCGACGTCAAGCACGGCGATCGCGTCAAGCATGCCTTCTACCTTTAGCTTTATTGCATCGCGCTCGGTTAGCAATCGCTCGACTTGTTGTTCAAGCCGTTCCTTATCATCGCTGGCGCGGCTCATCTCGCTGCGCAAACTCAGCACTTCCCGCTCGAGTGCTTCGCGTTCCTGCCGCTCGCGCTTAAACTGCTCGATCGTGCGGTAGATTTTGTCCTCGAGGTGCGAGAACTTCTCCAAACCGTAGATTCCGCTCACCAGCCCTCCAACTCATTTGCGATTGCCGACTGCCGATTGCCAACTGCAGATTCCAAGCTCGAACTCATCCTCTGACTTCAAACGAGGAAGCTGCGAATTTGACGTGGCCAATCGGCAATCGGCAATCGCAAATTATCTTAGTTGCGCGCCGAACCGATCTTCGAGCAGCGCTCTTACTCGCTCGTGCATTCCAGCTACTTCTTCATCGGTGAGAGTGCGTCCCTCGCCTCGATAAATCACTCTGAACGCCAAAGAGTGGAAGCCGTCGGGCATCTCCTTACCCTTGTACATGTCGAAGACCTGCACTGAAACCATTTCAAGAATTCCGAGGTCGCGAACGGCCGTATCGATGTCACCCCACATAACCGTATCGGGCACCAGCGCCGAGACGTCGCGGGACGCGGCCGGGAACCTGGCCAGCGCGCTGTAACTCACCCGATCCGCCGGGAGCGCGAGTAGCTTTTCAAACTCGAGCTCGCCGACAAAAACCGGCTGGCGGAACTTGTACAGAGAGGCCACACGCGGATGTAGACGGCCGAACCTCGCTATCTCTTCTCCATCATGCGCAAGCACCGCCGACTGTCCAGGATGGAGGTATTCTACACGCGCTCGATTAATTGTAAAGTCTGAGATGTTTAACGTAGACATTACAATTTCGACCGCTCCCTTGAGATCGTAAAGCCCGATTTGCGTCGATCCTCGCCAGTCGTCAGGCAGCACAGAACCGGTCATTGCGATTCCCAGCACCTCTCGTTCCGACGGCCGCTGGTCCAACTCTCCAGCTTCGAACACCCGGCCGATCTCGAATAGCTTCACGTCGCGCGTGCCCTGATTGAAGTTATGTTGGACGGCCTCCAGCAATCCGGTTAGCAGCGAAGCTCGCATCTCCGATTGATTCACATCTATCGGGTTCGACAGTATCGCCGCCGGCCGATCGCTTCGCCTGAGAACCCGGTCCTTCTCTCCGCTGACGAAGCTGAAGGAGTAGGCCTCATCAAAACCAATCGCCGTAAGCGCTCGTCGCACGTTGCGGCGCTGCTTGTCACCGCTCAAATACTTGCCGGCGCCGCTCCAGGCGGGGAGAGTAACGTCGACCAGGTCGTACCCGACGTGGCGGGCTACTTCTTCGACAAGATCCTCTTCACGAGAGATGTCGACCCGAAACGATGGAGCAACGGCCCGCAGGTGCTTCTCACCTGCGTTGAGCTCAACCTCGAATCCCAGCCCTCGCAAAATCTCGCCCGCTCGTTCGATCGTTACCTTCAAGCCGGTCAGACGTTCGATACGCGATTCACGCATTGAAACAGCGTCTCGGGTAATCCGTGCCGGATAAGCATCAATCGAGCCATCCAGCACCTGTCCGCCAGCGATCTTGGCAATCATTTCCGCAACGCGATCAACGGCTCGGATTTGCGCATCGTAGTCGGCTCCGCGCGCAAATCTGTAAGACGCTTCGGTGTCCATTCCCAGCACCCGGGCGGTGTGACGTATTGAAGCGGGATTAAAGTAGGCGCTCTCGATCAAAACGTCTTCGGTTTGGTCGTTTATTTCAGTGTCGGCGCCTCCCATCACGCCGGCGATCGCGACTGCCCGATCCGCGTCGGCGATGACCAGCATCTCTGAAGATAGCTCACGGGCAAACCCGTCGAGCGTGGTGATCTGTTCACCAGCGCGCGGACGCCTGACGACGATGCGACCGCCATGAAGCAGCTTCAGATCAAACGCGTGTGTAGGTTGATTCATCTCGAACATCACGTAGTTTGTGATGTCCGCGATGTTATTAACGGGTCGCTGGCCTATAGATTCGAGACGATCGGCGAGCCATTTTGGGGACGGCGCGACCTTCACTCCCCGAACGACTCGCGCCGCATAACGCGGGCACAAGTCAGGGTCGAGAATTTCAACCGCGGCGGCGGATTCCACTCGCTCGCCGGCTTCAGTCAACTCCGGCGAGCGAGGCGTCAATGCTGTTCCGCAGACCAACGCCGCTTCGCGAGCGATGCCCATATGCGAAAGCGCATCGGGGCGATTCGAAGTCAAATCGAAATCAAGAATGTGATCGTCGCCAATTCGTTCGACGCCCTCGACGGCCAGCCCGGCCATCGTCAACCGTTCGGCGAGTTCTTTTGGGTTGAGCGTAAGCGGTACAAGTTCACCCAGCCAGTTGTAGCTGATCTTCATCTATCTCCACCAAAAAACAACACTCCAATTCCTTGCGCATTGGAACGACGCGATCAAAACAAAGAGGTCAGTATCGTCTTCATTCTGCGAAAGAAAGCACGGATTCTAGCAGCCGGTTTGACGATTAGGCAAAGATCACTAACTCAAAGGCCCTTGATAGGGTGTGATTCAAACTGGGACTGAATACCACCAACTTCAGTTGGGGGTCCTTAGTTTGAGCCTACGTGCCAGGCGGACCACTTCTCCTCTGTAGCTCCTCTCCGTTTTTCCTACTCGCGTCTCGACCATCCGTCACTCGTTCGCTGAAAACGATCAACACCTGCTGCAAGAAAAGTTGTTATCGATGGCTGCCACGCCATCCGCTCGATACGAATATCGGAATGTTCAAGGCGAATGACGTTAAAAGAGTTGCCTTCGCCTCTCGAGCGAGTTGAGGATGCGGTTCCGGCCTGGACTACGATCGCCATGCGCCCGCCCAGCCTGTACCGCATCTTGGTGTGACCACTATGGCTAACGTGCAGATGTCCAGCAAGAAACAAATCGACTCCGCAAGCAGCTAGTTCCTTGAGGGCCATGCCCGCGCGGCCGACAATGTTCCGCTCGCGGCCCTCCGGCAAATCAAACGGGTGATGAGTGACCACAACTTTGATCGCGTCGGAACGGGCTGCGCAAAATTTCTCTCGTATCCATTCCACTTGCGTTCTGTTGATACGACCGCCTTTGATTGTCAACGAGCGTGCAGTGTTTACGCCAGCGATAACGATCTGGTCATCGGCGTAAAAAGGATCCAGATCGCCGGTGATATCTCGGCGGTACTTTTTCACGGGTTGTGCGAAACGGAGGAACACGTTGTACAACGGGATATCGTGATTTCCCGGAACGACTATCTGCGGTCGCGGAAGCGCATCGAGAAATGCACGAGCCTCCTTGAACTGATGGGATCGCGCCCGTTGAGTCAAGTCACCGGACACTGCGACAACGTCAGGCTTCAGTTCGTTGATCGTTTGGATTAGCGGGCCGATGATTGTCTCATTAACGCTACCGAAGTGAAGGTCAGATAGGTGGACAACTGTTCGCATCGTACACAAGGAATCCTTAGGTTGTCACCGATGAGTCGTGCGCGGGCACGTTGACCCGCAGCGCCCGAGGTAGCACACGGTAATGAAGCGGAGGCTCCATAATCGTGACTTCGCCGTCGGTAGCAACGCGAATGCGTTTGCGCCGTGTCTCTATTGATACTTCGGTGGTGCACATAGCGACAAACTCTTTAGTCCTTTCCACTCGTCCCAGAAGGGCGCGCAACCCGAGCAATAACAGCCCAAGCCGTCCGGTACGGTGGGAAAAGTACAGACTCAATTGTCCGGCGTCGAGACAAGCTCGGCCGCCAATATTAAAGTTCTCCATTTCATATTCGTTGTTGCCGATGAAGACGAATGGGGTGCGGCTTGTGGTCTGGGCGCCATCAGCCTTCAATCGGACGTCAAGAAAAGGATATCGACGCATAACGCTGAACGCGGCCCAAATAAACGCCGGCCATTTGCCGTGCCCGAGTTTCTGCCGTTGTTCACGTTGGTGTACAAGGCTCGGATAAAGACCCAGGCTTGAGTTGTTAAGGAAGATGCGTCCGTTCACTTCCCCGACATCGACCTGAACCACTTGGTCCGCGACAATAGTTCGCACAGCTCCTTCCAGATCAAGCGGGATCTTTAGATCCTTGGCGAAGTGGTTGAGCGTGCCAAGCGGCAAAACACCAAGCGACTTGCCCGTATCGATCAACATTGATGCTACTGCGTTGATCGTCCCGTCGCCGCCCCCGGCAACAACGGTTGTGGCGTCACCTTGAGCCGCGCGTCGCGCGAGTTCAAGCGGGCTTTCTCCGTTCTTGACCAGCGAGATGCGCGCCTCAGTCCCGCTCTGTCTAAAGAGCTCGGCCACGTGGTTGCGCGCTTCGTCGTTGGACTTGCCCGAGGCGGTATTGATAATGACCTCTATCGCTCGCGGCTTGCCCATTTGCTGAGGCCTCACTTGATCCGATACCCGCCCTCTTCATTGTTGAAGATCCAGCCTACAACTTCGCCGATTCTGATTTCCTCGCTTCGATATGCCTCCATCGTGATCGCCGCCGAACCCTGACGGTGAATTGTTTGCGCGGATCGCAACATTCGTCGAAAACGATCCTGCCATCGAAGAATGTTGGATTGCCTCAAATCGAGCCACCCGCGTTCTGCCCACTCATCGATGGCGGAGCTGGTTACCGGAAGCCTGGTTTGACCGGCGTATTCCGGCACGCTGATGCGCGGGCCGCGAACCAGACGATCAGCGGCTGGAGGGAGAATCGGGATTCCTATCGAAATGATGGTGTTGCGCAGATCGTGATTTCGCTGGAGGTATCGCCATAGCGACTCACAGACTTCTTCCGTGCCCCGCTCCACAACCGCCTGCAGCGTCCGATACTTGGTCTTCAGGAGGTGAGCTTCATAGAGCAGTTTGGTCAGTTTTGGCGGGCCAAGCTCGCCGGTGGCGATTGAATGCGAATTGGTTTCGTGCTCGAGCCTTCGCATCGCCTCGATTGCCGAGCCTCGCAGGTATCCCGCCCTGTAGCTCGGTTTCATGATTGCCGCGTCGATTGCCGCGATCACATCGACGCCGGTGTTGCTTCCTTTGATCTCCAGCACGACATTGCTGGCGATCTCTTCGGGAGTGACGAATTCCATCTGATTGATCGACGTAACCGCTTCAAATTCTCCTCGCGCGAAGAAGCCGTTTTCGCCGGTATCGACTCCTACCATCTCGAGCTCTCCGAGTTTCTTGAACTCCTGACTCGGCATGTTGAGCTCGAGTTCGCCATCCAGAGGTTGGCTGTGCGGCGCATAGACAAGTATCGGCGTATTGTCGCGATGATGTTTGAGCGATTGAGAGGTAACTTTCTTATAGCCGATCATCGCGCCCGGCTTTATCTCTTTGACTATCGGGCCACCGGGTGTGCGCGCCATCAGAAACATCAAACCGGTGTGCGCAAATCCGATCGCCGTTTTTGACATCAGCTTCGCGGAGGGCTTGTCTTCGCCATGAGTGTAGGGAATATTAAGCCCCATACCACCGGTTCCGGTTGTGCCCACTTTTACGTAGACTCGCGTCCCGACGGAAACCATGGCGCGATAGATCAATTGAGTGTGCCTGATCAACTGAGGAATCGACTGCGAAAGAAGCAGCGTTTCGAATGTGCGCTCGATGTGTTTGCGATTGTCGGAGATCTGCTTGAAGTCGCGGTCCTCAATACGTTCCGAAATGAAGTCGAGAGATTTTCGAACCTCAATCGAGTTGGTGTACACATCCTGATAGCTGATCCCCGATGCCGTATTGACACAATCTATGAGCACGTCTGCGCCGTGCTCTCTAACCGCCTCCGCCAGCATCGATCTCTCATACGCTCCGTCCAACGGACCAAACAGATCATCGTACAGCGCACGGCGCCGCGAAGGACCCGCGAGAAGCTCGTCTCGATCTGCGCGCGCAAGTTCCGAGCGCACAAAAATGTTGCCCCATAGTTCGACGAACGTTATCGCCGGAAACTCTTTGCGAAGCTCGTGGGCCAGCTCGCGAACTTCCTTTTGAAAGAGCGAGGCGATTACGATCTTCTCAGGTTTTAGGTCTCGAGCTACCTGATAACAAATCTGTGTTCCAACCAGTCCTGCCCCGCCCAAAATGAAGATGGTTTTATCATACGGGGAATTCGGCATGATGGTTTGTGGTTTCTGGTTTCTGGTTTTAGTTTGTAGTTTTTGGTTTGTGGTCTAGGTTCAAGAACTAGAAACGAGGAACTACAAACCAGAAACCACTTCGCTAAGCGAATTGTTCGAGGAACCTGATGTCGTTTTCGAAGAGCAGCCGGATGTCATCGATGTCATACATCAGTCCGGCCATCCGATCGATGCCAAGTCCGAAAGCGAACCCTGAGAATTCTTCCGGGTCGATGCCGACCTTCTCGAGGACATTGGGGTGAACCATGCCGCTTCCACCCAGCTCGATCCAGCCTGAGCCTTTGCACAGACGGCAACCGCTGCCACCGCAACCGTAACAGCTAAAATCAACCTCGGCGGACGGCTCGGTAAACGGAAAGTAAGAAGGACGGAACCGGGTTCTCAAGTTTGCCCCGAACATCATTTCTACAAACTTCTGCAAGGTCCCTTTCAAGTCGGCGAGCGTGATATGACGGTCGACGTTGAGCCCTTCAACCTGGAAGAACATCGGATTATGGGTCGGGTCTGGCGTGTCGCGGCGAAAAACACGTCCCGGTGCGATAACTCTAAGCGGCGGTTTTTGGCGCTGCATCGTGTGAATCTGGACCGTTGATGTTTGACTCCTTAGCGCCAAATCCTCGGAAACGTAAAACGTGTCTGCCGACTCTCGCGCCGGATGACCCGGCGGAATGTTGAGCGCGTCGAAGTTGTAGAAACTCGTTTCTATCTCGGGTCCATCCTCGACCGAATAGCCCATCGCGACAAACACATCTTCGATCCTTTGCCGAACAAGCGTTATCGGATGAAGATGGCCTTGCCTGGGTCGAGTGCCTGGAAGGGTGATATCAACTTTCTCCCGGTCCAGGGCGCTGGCTTCTGCCTGGGCGGCGAATTGTTCGGTGAGCCGGGCGATCTCCGCTTCCACTTCGGCGCTTATCTCATTGACCTGACGTCCGAACTCAGCGCGCTCCTCCGATGAAAGAGAACCGATGCGCTTTTTTTCGGTGCCGATCAGACCGGACTTTCTGCCGAGATATTTATCGCGCAGCGCGCCCAACGAGTCGGCGGTTGAAGCCGTGCCCAGGTCCTGAAGAAACTGCTCGCGAATTTGCTTTAGTTTCTCGTCCATACGCGTTAAGCGGGCGAGACAAGTAGCAACACAATTGCCTCGCCCGCCTCTTTAACTGTAACGCTGATCAAGCTGCGGTTGCGCGGCTCGATTCAATGGCTTGCTTAACTTTGCTGGATATCTCGGTGAACGCCGCGGGTTCGTGGACTGCCAGATCGGCGAGGACTTTGCGGTCCAGATTGATCTCCGCAAGCTTCAGCCCGTGCATGAACTGGCTGTAACTGAGTCCATTCTCCCGAGCCGCCGCTCCTATTCGGACGATCCACAATGAGCGGAAGTCTCGCTTCTTGAGCTTGCGTCCGGTAAAGGCGAAGTTCAGTGAGCGCTCGACCTGCTCTTTCGCGTGTCGGTAAAGCTTGCTCTTGGTTCCGCGATACCCACGGGCAAGTTTTAAAATACCTTTTCGTTTCTGCAGTCGTTTGTTTCCACGTTTTGCGCGAGGCATAAATCCCTCCTTATTAGTCCGTAGTTCGTAGTCCGTAGTCCGTAGTCCGTCTCTTTAGCCCGGTAAAAGTCCGTTGTCAGCTGGCTACGGACTACGGGCTACGGACTAATCCTCAGTCTCGACCGTAAGGCAACATTCGCTTAGTCGGTTTCTGGTCGGCTTCGGCGACAAGAGCGTCGATATCAAGATGCCGTTTTCGTTTGGTCGTTTTCTTGGTCAAGATATGACGTGCGTGGGAGTGTCCGCGCTTCACCTTTCCGGTAGCGGTGAGGCGGAACCGTTTGGCTGCTCCCTTATGTGTTTTGAGTTTTGGCATTATTCCTCCTTTGAAGTCTGACGAGAGTCCGATGGGTTTCAGTTTGTCGGACTTTTGTCGGACCGCTCATATAATTCTATTTTTTCTTGGGCGACAACATGATGAACATATTCATACCTTCGAGCTTCGGTCTTACTTCGACGATTCCCGCTTCGGCGAGATCTTTCTCGAGCCGCTGAAGCAATGCGAAGCCCAGTTCTTTATGAGTAATCTCGCGGCCCCGGAAATGGACAGTCGCTTTGACCTTGTCCCCGTCGTGAAGTATTCGTATCGCGTTGTTCTTCTTAAACTCGTAATCGTGCTCGTCGGTCCCTGGTCTGAACTTGATCTCCTTGACGGTAATGAACGTCTGTTTTGCTTTGGCTTCCTTTTGTTTCTTTTTTTGCTCGTATTGATACTTACCAAAGTTTATGATCCGACAAACGGGCGGTTGAGCCTGCGGCGCGATTTCGACCAGATCCAGCCCTTTTCCGCGCGCAATCTCGAGAGCCTGTTGTGGCGGCATCACACCAATCTGCGCGCCATCCTCATCAATTACGCGGACCTCGCGAACCCGTATTCGCTCATTTACGCGCACGGAAGGCACGCGGTCCCGTCTGTCTCTGAATCCTCTCCGCTGATAGCTGCTGATACTGTTTCCTCCTAAACCGATGCTGCCGGTTTGACCAGTTTGATGGTTAGCACCCCGTGACAACAACCGACTCAGGCGTATCGCCAACGCCGGTTGCATGCCGGGCCGGTGCGCCGTAGATCATACGGACACAGCCAGGCACAAACACCGCGGGGCGCCGATGAAACCTCTGGTTAAAAGTCGAACCGTATCTTACCTTCTGCCACTTTGGTCGGATCTTACGTCAGCGCCCTTGGCATTACCTCCGTTCGAGGTTTTGTTTGTAACCGCCTCGGGACTTCCGGAGCTGACGTAAAATAACGAAATGGTAGGCGCGTGCGGATTTGAACCGCAGACCCCTACCGTGTCAAGGTAGTGCTCTACCCCTGAGCTACGCGCCTAAAATTCAAGGCTTGAACTTAGCAGAGCGCCACAATCATAGTCAACCCGGGCGGTTCCTCTGGGGTTGCTCTTGGGGCGACGGGCGAGGAAGCGAAAGGAGCGAGGGAGCGAGAAATTTTCTATTTGCTTAAATCTCTCCCCCTCGCCCGTGTCCGGTTTCCAAAAAGATCTTGAAGCTCCCAGACTCGGCGTAGTAGCATTCGAATGTTCACGCAGTTCTCCCCACGGCACAAACCAGCGTCTTCCAGCGCAAATCAACAGGGACTGATTACCATGCAAACCTTCGCAATGGTATGGAGCGTGTCGCTTTTTCTTATGCTCACTTCTTTACCGCAGCGCGATTCGCCTCAACGAGCATTTGAGAATGCGGGGAGCATTCAACGAACGTCCGGGATCAGACAGCTAGCCGCAGTTCGTGGAGAAATAACGAAAATGACGACGGCTGGTAAGGGCATGTTGCTGATCACCGTCAGACCCGCGAAGGAGTTTCAGGAGGTTTCGGTGTTGGCGCGTGAGAACGATCTGGTTGGCGCTGCGGTGGGTCGATCGGGCGATGCCGATTTGTTAGGGCTGCTGTCGGACGACGCGCGGGATGATGAGACAATCACCGCTGCCGAGCTGAGTGAAGGGGACATTGTATCGGTCATCTACGATCCGCAGCTTCAGAATCGGGTACTGGAAATCTATAAGAAATAGGTCCTATTGGTCCTACAGGTCCGATTCTCTTTTTGCGTGGTCCTATCTCAATCGGTATAATCAACCGTGGCTCTTCAGCCAATAACCCATAAGGAGTAGATTGAGTTCATGCGAAAAACCATATTTGCAATCTTTTTAATGGCGATGGTCGCCGGCGCGGTTGCCGCCCACGTATCAGCAGAGGGAACCGAAAAAAAGAACGTCACCAACAAAATGTGTCCAGTCAGCGGCGGGCCGGTAAGCGAGAAATATCGCACGGAATACAAAGGCCAGTTTGTGTATGTCTGCTGCGAGGGCTGTCTTACCAGTTTCAACAAAACACCTGACGAGTTCGTTGCAAAGATGTCCAAGGAAGAGCGCGAGTTGATCGCGATCAATGAAACCTGCCCGATCTCAAAGGAACCCATCGACCAGGCAAACGCAAAGTCATTGGAGTCGGAAGGTCGCAAGGTTTATTTTTGCTGCGACGGCTGTGTCTCGAAATACAAAAAAGAGCATCCGTCAGCGAAGTGATCGAGTTCCGATTGTTGCAATTGGTTCGGACCTACATTAGTCCATCTGGAAAAGACCAGGCGGCGAGCGCGCGTTCGCATCGCGTGCAATGCTCGCCGCTTTTGCTTTGGAGGAAGGTATGAGTTTTGGCGAAGCTGCAGTAAACGATGATACCTGCAGGGCACGCAATCACAGACTTCTGCTTGCGACCGCTTTACCGCTGCTGGTTGCCGTCCTGATGACTGCCTGCGGGAAGCAGGAAGAAGGAAGCCCATCCAAACCGGCAAATCAACCTAATCGAACCGGCGTCATTGAAACCGATATGGGCACGATAAAGTTCGAGCTGCTCGAAGACGAGGTGCCCAGGACGGCCGAGAACTTTCGGCTGCTCGCGGAGCGCGGGTACTACAACGGCACGATTTTTCATCGGGTTATCAGCGGATTCATGATTCAAGGCGGCGATCCGAACGGCGATGGAAGCGGTGGCCAGACCGCTACGGGCGCCCTCCTGCCCAACGAAATCAACAGAACGTCACCGTTATACCAGGGCGGATATAAACGGGGATTGGTCGCAATGGCTAACAAGGGGAGACCGGAAACCGGATCCAGCCAGTTTTTTATTATGCACCAGACCTATCCTCTCCCGCCGAACTACACGATATTCGGCCGGGTCATTGAGGGCATGGATGTGGTTGATAAGATCGCGGGCGCTCCAAACGGCGGAGCTCCGAGCAACCGCCCTGTAACCCCGGTTAAAATGACCAAAGTTTATGTGCAGTAAGACAGAGAATGGCCGACGCTAAACAGTCTTCCCGTTCCGACGCGGGCGCGGGCCTCTCAGAGCGTGAGGGCGAGCGGGTTGACCTGAAAGATCACATTCCAACCGCCGATACTTCGGCCGCCGGCGCACCGCCTGGGCGTCGTCCCCGGAAGCGTCGCGTCCTCGGCCTGTTGCTTCGATCTTTGATCGCGGTGCTGGTCGGAAGCCTCATTCTACGTCTGGCAAGCCACGCGATGGGCCAGATGACTCAGTTTTATCTCGATCACATAAGCGATCGCTACTATCACATCTCCTACACGACTCGCGGTTACGTCATCGCCTCATTTTTCGTCACCGAGCTGGTTGGCTCGCTCGTGCTCGGGGCGATGAGCGATCGCTACGGCAGAAAGATCTTTATCTTGCTCGGCCCGTTGTTGGGGGCCATTGCGGTTCAGATGACTGCGATGACGACGGTCCTGTGGGTACTGGTTCTCGCCCGATTGCTTGCCGGACTCTCAACAGGCAGCTCAGTGCCGGCCACGCTTGGGTATATCTCAGAGGCTACCGTCGGACGGCCGAGTCTTCGAGCTCGAGTAGTCGGTCTGTTTGAAATAACGCTGGTCGGAGGGTTTGCTCTTGGCGCGTTCTTCGCGGGCTATCTGTGGAAGTTTTTTGGAAGCCCGCGAACCATCGCAGGTATCGAGTTGTTGGGACCGGCATTCAGCATCAATGCATTGTTCTTTCTGGTGGCCCTTGCGATTTTCGCCTGGGGTTTCAGGGATAAGAAGCGTCGAGCGCGTCCGATCTCGGAGGCCCAGTCACACTCCGCATTGGCACGCAAGAAGCTCGCCCATTACTACCACGTTTTTAAATCTCCATCGGTACGGATGTTCAGCCCGGCGTGGCTTGCTATCTTTTCGATCGTCGGTGTCTGGACTAATCACAGCGTCGGTCTGTTTACAGGAAAAGGAAATACTCAGGCGCAACTGCTGATGGGAAGCATAACTCCGGAGAAGTTTGGTAACGGCTCCGCGGTGCTGTTGGCGTTGTTTGCCGTCGGCGTTCTGGCGTGGAGCTTTGTGTTGGCGCGCTATCGCAAGACAAGCGTGATGCTCACCAGTACGCTCGCTTTGTTCGCGTTGCTTCTGACCGTGTTCGGATTGAACCACCTCGATTCGTTGTCAGGCCCTGTCTATTATCTGCTCCTTGCCTCGTTGTTGATAGAGGTGCTGGTAATGAGCGGCTTTACGCCGGCTGCGTTGACATATCTTGCCGATGTAACCGAGAACTACGCGGAAGACCGTGGTTCGATCATGGGATTGTACTCGGTTTTTCTCGGGATTGGTCAACTAGTCGGTACGTCGGTCGGTGGATACTTTGCTGACTGGAAGGGCGTTGACGGATTGCTGTTCCTGAGCGCGATTTTTGGAGCAATAACCGCACTAAGTCTTGTCCGGTTGCGCAGGCTTGAGCCCTCGTCATCAACCCGATTTGTTTGAAGACTCCTTTTCATCAACCCTCGCACCTCCTACTCACATACATTCTTTCGTTACGATTTCCATATTCTTGAATCCCCGCGGCAGGTTCGTATCCCTCGCAGGCTTATGACGGATAGGGATAGGCCTTTGTTTTTCTGGAGATATGGTTAAGCCTCGAGTTTGATCGAGGGCTGGCCCCAGACTTGCGAATTTTAGGCGCACCCACCGTGAAACCCGTCGCTAGTCGACGAGATGTTGTTTACGACCAAGGGGGTCCGGTTCTGGGTTTCAAGCCCGAACATTTCTCACCACTAAATCTTCAAGAGAGATTCGCATAAGTTCAAGCGACCCCGATAAGCCGACACGCTTGTGAGTTCCTTATTTGTGTCCCTGCGTCGCGTGGGAAACAGGTAGTCCAAAACCGGCCGCCCGTTTTTGTTATCGCGACAAGTTTTTCAGGAGGTACTAAATGAAAGGCAAGCGAATGAAACAGGTACAAGCCGTTACAACCACCATCGCGGTTTTGCTAATGCTCTTTACAGGCCCCGCGTCTGTGCTGTCGCAGGTAGAAACGGGTCAACTTACTATTAAGGTTACCGATCCACAGGGCGCTGTTGTCCCTGGGGCAACCATCACGGTCAAGTCGGTTGAGAGGGGAACAACACTCCCGACAATAACAACTAATGAAGAAGGCACCGCAGTTATTTCAAGCCTTCAGCCCGGTCTATACGAAGTCACGGTTAGCTCGTCCGGCTTCGCAGCGTTGACTCAGCGAGTTCAAGTCACGGTCGGCGGCCGGCTCTCGATTGATATACCGCTAACCGTCCAGGCGCAGTCGGCAGTTGTGAACATTGTCGCCGGCGAAGGCGGTGTCGAAGTCAACACACAGTCGCAGGAGTTATCCAACGTTGTATCGACAACTCAGCTGCGGGAATTACCCACCATCACTCGCAACCCCTACGACCTTGTTAGGCTCTCGGGCAACGTCTCGGAAGGCGACACGCTGAATATGACTAGCCGCGGCGTCGGGTTCAACATAAACGGTATGCGCTCGGCGAGCACTAACATCCTGCTCGACGGAGGTGAAAACGTCGATGCGTTCACCGCAACAGTTGGTCAGACCGTGCCTCTCGATTCGGTTCAGGAGTTTCGTGTAATAACGAGCAACTTCGGAGCTGAATATGGCCGCGCGACGGGTGGTATCGTTAACGTCACCACCATCGCCGGATCGAACAACTTTCACGGAACGCTCTACGAGTTCAACCGGGTCTCGGCGCTTGCATCGAATGACTTCGACAACAACGCCAGAGGCTTTGACAAGGACGTCTTCACTCGCAATCAGTTCGGGTACTCCGTAGGAGGCAAACTTATCAAGGACAAGTTGTTCTTCTTCAACAGCACCGAATGGGTTCGGGTTCGCAGCTCGGCCAGCGAGTCGATCCTGGTACCGGCTCCGGCGCTGATCGCTGTTTCAAATCCGAGAACCCAGGACATCTTCTCGCTGTTTCCGCTGCGAGGGGATGCGGCCTTCGGCAACACCCTTACGGTTGGGGATGTTGTGAACTCACTCGGCGTGGGCCCGGGCTCATTTGCAAATCTGCCCGCGGGGCTTCCGGCGTTTCGTGAGGTCCGCTTTACGAGACCCGCTGACACAGGCGGCGGGATTCCGCAGAATGCCTGGCAAACAGTCATTCGGATGGATTGGAACGTGAACGACCGGACGCAGCTTTATGTCCGGCATGCGATTGACGACCTGGATCAGTTTGCCGGTACAAATGCGTTCAGCCCATTCGCGGGGTTTGATACAGGACTGACAAACTTCAACAACAACTTCCTGGTAAACCTCACCCACTCATGGGCGCAGAATTTCACCACCCAGAGCAAGCTTGTCTTCAATCGTCTGAATAACGATCAGCCGCTAAATCCGGATCAGCCTCCGACGCCGACGTTCTTCTTCCGCACCAACGTAGTGCTCTCGATTGATGGCACAAACGTCGCGCTTCCGGGCTATCTGCCGTTCTCACCGGGAAGCGCAATCCCCTTCGGAGGCCCGCAGAACTTCCTGCAGTTCTATCAAGACGCGAACTGGTCGAATGGAAATCACCAGTTGCGGTTTGGCGGTCTGTACATCCACATTCGCGACAACCGGACGTTTGGTGCATACCAGAACGCTGTCGAAGGCTTTGGCACAACCAATACAACGACCGGCTTGAACAATTTTGTTGACGGCAACGTCAGAAGATTCCAGGTTGCGATCGATCCTCAGGGCCAAACAACGCCCGGCTCACTAGTTACTTTGCCGGTTGATCAACCAAACTTCAGCCGCAGCAATCGGTATCACGAATGGGCGATATATGGTCAGGACTCGTGGCGCTTTCGACCAGGTCTGACACTGAACCTCGGCTTGCGCTATGAGTACTTCGGAGTTCAACACAACGCCCGACAGGAGCTCGATTCGAATTTCTATCTGGGAGCGGGCTCGACGATTCCAGAGCAGATCGCCAACGGCAGCGCGCAGCGCGCACTAGACAGCCCGATCGGGCAGCTATGGAATCCGGACAAGAACAACTTTGCGCCGAGGCTCGGCTTTGCCTGGGATGTATTCGGCAACGGCAAGGGGAGCCTGCGAGGCGGTTACGGAATGTCTTATGAACGTAATTTCGGCAACGTTACGTTCAACGTCATTCAAAACCCTCCGGCCTACGCTGTGCTCACCGTTGAGCCGGGTGCACCGGGATTCCCAACGATCCCGGCAACCACCAATAATCTCGGCCCACTCGGCGGGACCGGAACAGCCGCCCTCCCGGGACTGCTCAACATTCGTCACGTGGACGAGAACATACGAAACGCCTACTCGCATTTTTGGAGTGCGGCAATCGACTACCAGGTCAATGAGCGGCTAATCGCGCAGATTGAGTACTCCGGATCCGCGGGCCGGAATCTCTACGACCTGACAAACGATAACCGGGCAGGTTATGGGTTTAGGTTCTTCGGCGGACCGGGGCTGGGTTGCCTGGGTCTAGGCGGAACCTGTGACCCGCTCAATCCAAACTCGCTGCTCAACAACCAGTACTACCCATTAAACACCAGAAGCAACCGGGGACGATCAAACTACAATGCGTTGATCGTAGAGATGAACAGCACCAATCTGGCAAAGTTGGGCGTTCAGTTCACCGCCCGATACACCTGGGCCCACGCTTTGGACAACCTGAGCACGACGTTCAGCGAGTCAAACAACGCGTTCACGCTTGGGCTGCTGGATCCGTTCAATCCGGATCTCGATTACGGATCGGCCGAGTTCGACGTGCGACATCGGTTCGTTGGCAGTTTCAACTGGACGATCTTCGGGAATCACCCGATCCAAAACGGGTTTATGAACCGGATATTCGGTGGATGGACCATGACCGGCATCTACGTCGCCAGGACAGGGACGCCGTTCTCGATCGTCGATTGCACCAACGCGTTCGAGGCGTGTCCCCGAATATTGCCAAGTTCGCCGCTGGAACAAGCTACGCCGGGCAACCCAATTCAAAATCCGAGCCCGAACGCCCCGAATAGCTTTGTTCTGGTTGATCTGAGAGGCCAGGTCGTGCCCGCGCCATTTGTATCGGAGCTTGGCATCTCAGACTTCAACTTCGC
Source organism: Blastocatellia bacterium (assembly GCA_035649735.1). Classification (GTDB taxonomy): domain Bacteria; phylum Acidobacteriota; class Blastocatellia; order UBA7656; family UBA7656; genus Onstottus_A. The sequence continues at coordinate 27,744 of DASRIZ010000185.1, forward strand.
TCCGGGAATGATCGGCCGCAACACTTTCCGTGGTCCGGGAGCCTGGGACTTTAGCGCCGGGTTATCCAAGAACTTCCGATTCACTGAAAAAACCCAGCTCCAATTGCGTGCCGAGATGTTTAATATGTTCAATCACGCAAACTTGTTCGTCAGAAGCGAGACTGCTGATCTCTCTTCAAATGAGTTTGTAACAGGTTCGCGGTTTGGACGCCGTAACGTCCAGCTTGCGCTGAAGGTGATTTTCTAACTGATCAGGAATGAATCTTTCTTTGCGGGGAGCCTTCGGGCTCCCCTTTTTTTGGGTACTGAGGTTTGATAGCCTGTGGCGCAAAGATTTAGCAACGCAACTGAGGATCGCTTGCTAATCGCTGACGTGCCCTCGATCGTTCGCCCCCTACCTTTTTTGCCTTTGCCTCTTGCTCGTCGCACGATTTGTGATATCATCGCGCCGGTCTGACCGTCCGTCAGGTTTCATTCATCAAACAAAGAATTAGAAGCGACGAGGTTGAGGATGCCCAGCTCTTCAGTATGTCTGCTCCGTTGGCGGCGGTGTAAGCGCGTACCTCTGGCTGTATTGAGTCTGTTTTTCACGATGACGCTACTGGCTTCGGCGGGTCACGCCCAGATGGGCGGAGTTGACACGGACCCCGGCGACCCGGGCACTGGCGGCAAAAACACAATTCAGGGAAGTCTTTATTACATCGACGGGCGCCGCGTGGACCGGAGAGTCAAACTCAGGCTGCGAAGCATCCATATCGATCAATTCACGATGTGCGATGAGAGTGGTGCGTTCAGCTTCCGCCGTCTCAAGGGTGGCGCCTACACGGTGCTGGTTGAAACAGGCACGGATTTCGAATCAGCTTCTGAGAGGGTTGACATTATCGAGCCGGCCTCCCAAAAAAATGCGTCTGGTCAGGTTTACACTATTTCACTCAAGCTTCAACCGCGGATGCATTCGCCGATACCGGTTGGCACGGTGGACGCGAGATCAGCCGACACTCCAGATGAAGCGCGCAAGTTATACAAGCAAGCGCTCGACTCCTCTCAATCGGGTGATAGAAAACAAGCGATCAAGTTTCTAAATGCAGCGTTGAAGATTTACCCCGCTTACATGTCTGCGCTCAACGAACTTGGGGTACAACATATAAGGTTAAAGAATCTGGACGAGGCCCAGGCAGCGTTAACGCGTGCGCTCGAAGTTGCGCCGGAAGCCTTCGAGCCGCGGCTCAATCACGGCATCGTGCTTCTACAGAAGGGGAATTACAAGACAGCTCAAGCTGAATTGCAGCGCGCTGTGGAGGCACAACCATCTTCGGCTGCCGCTCGACTTTACCTCGGCAAGTCGCTGGTTGGGCTTGGGAACTATGCCGCAGCGGGAGTGGAGCTGCGTCAAGCGATAACGATCGGCGGAAGCGAGTCAGTGGAGGCACATCGGTATCTAGGCGCTGTTTATATCGAAACAGGTGAGCCTCAGAGAGCGGCGGGCGAGCTAGAAATTTACTTGAGGCTAGTGCCGGGTGCCGGCGATGCCAAAAAGATTCGCGAGATTATCAAGAAACAACTCGGGGGTTTAGCAGCAAGCAAGTGACGCAACGGCGAAAACTGGATCACCTACGTGTTTCTAACAGATAGGCGATCAGATCAGGATACGTTTGCCCATCCGAAGGAATGGATTTTATCCAAAAATTTGAAGCTACCCAACGACGCGCCATCCCCATCCGGGTAACTTGAGCCTCACTAACTCTGTACCTTCCAGCCTGTTACGACAAATTATTGAAGTTCAAAACCTTGGGTATATTACTTGCCTCTAACTTGATGGCTCGAGGCGGTTTGCACTAAGAGCCAGGAACGCCGCGAACCCCTTCGTGGCTATCCAGGGCGAACAACCAGTTCAAGGTGTCAAAGCCCGTGATTGTGGAGCGCAGGGCCGACCGGCAGTAGGAAGGTTTACAGTGGTCCAATCGTTTTATCCTATCTCACTTTCCATCCGGTTTTGCCAAGGAAATCATCCTGAATGATAAAGCATCGCGTTATCACTCTCAAATTTTGGCCAGGGGTTGTGTCTGGTGTTCTGTTCAAAGTGTCTGCATCGTTAGCCGGTCGGCACTTGACCGGCATTGTCGGCGACCAAAGCAGAAAACCCACCCGTGTGGTTTGTGCTGGTGTTGGTCGCTTTAAATTCCCAGGAGGAAGATAAATGAAAGTTACAAAGAGAGTAAGGAAGGGCGCCGCAAGCCTTCTTGCAGTATTTCTACTCTTGTCTCTCGGTGTGGCTTCTGGATTAGCTCAGACCGAGACGGGCCAAATCACCGTCAAAGCAGTCGATGAAAAAGGCGCAGTGATCGCCGGCGCAGAGGTCTCAGTGAAGTCCACGACCACGGGCGCTGAACGAAAAGCAACAACCAATGAGGAAGGCATCGCAACGATCACTAACCTGAATCCCGGTATTTACGATGTTACTGTGACGGGAGGAACCGGCTTTGCTCCGTTCAAACAACAAGCAAACATCAGCGTTGGCGGTAGGATCACCCTCGATGCCGTTATGTCAGTAACGGCTCGGGGAGAAGTCGTCACGGTGGTTGCCGGTGAAGGGGGCGTTGAAATCAACACCCAAACTCAAGAGCTTTCCGATGTTGTGTCAGGAAAGCAGGTCACCAACCTGCCAACACTCACGCGAAATCCGTATGATCTGGTGGGAATATCAGGCAACGTCACCGAAGAGCAATCGAATTCGGGCCGCGGAACAAACTTCGCGATCAATGGTCAGCGAGCGTCGAGCACCAACATTCTGCTTGACGGCGGGGAGAACGTCGACTTGTTCACCGCCGCAGTCGGTCAAAGCGTTCCGCTGGATGCGGTTCAAGAGTTCCGCGTCATTACGAGCAACTTTTCTGCTGAATATGGTCGCGCCTCGGGCGGCATCGTCAACGTTGCAACCAAAGCGGGATCGAACAGCTTCCACGGATCGCTCTACGAGTTCAATCGCGTTTCGGCGTTGGCGTCGAACGGCTTTGCCAGAAACGCCGATGGTCTGGAGAAGAGCGTCTTTACCCGCAACCAGTTCGGCTATTCAGTTGGCGGACGGGTAATCAAGGACAAATTGTTCTTCTTTAGCAGCACCGAGTGGACGCGCGTACGCAGCAGCGGTGAAGTGATCAGTCTGGTTCCGACACCACAGCTGCTCGCCAGAACGAACGCAAACACTCAGAACTACTTCAATGCGTTCCAGCTGGTGGCGCCGATCAACGGGGATGTCTTTACCGTGTCCCAGGTGTTGGCGAATTTCAACTTGCCTGCAACTGGCGCGTTCGGCACCCTTCCCGGTAACCTTCCCGCTTTCGGCCAGGTAAGGGCGACCCGTTCGGCAGATTTTGGAGCAGGTCTCCCGGTTAACGACTGGATTACAGTCAATCGCCTCGATTACAACTGGAGCGACAAGACGCAAATGTACCTCCGCGGGGTCTACGAGCAAGGGAAGAACCCCGATGGCACGATCAGCTTTAGTCCCTATCAGGGCTTTAACACCGGGAACACAACCGGAGACCAGAACTACCTGTTTAATGTAACCCATTCGTTGTCCTCGAACCTTGTTTCCCAGACAAAGATTGTTTTCAATCGTTTGCGGAATGGGGATCAGCCGCTCGGCGAGCAGCCGCTGTTGCCGACGCTGTATTTTACGGATGCGGGTGTGCTTTCCGCATTCGGTGATTTCTTCAGGTTCCCTGGCTATCTGCCGACAACTCCGGGTAACGGCATTCCGTT
>DASRIZ010000186.1:0-7901 GCA_035649735.1 Blastocatellia bacterium
GACGTCGAATGATCGCGTCCTGATCGTGTCCGCTGTGCCCGGTGTGGTTTCGCAAAGCATGCAACAGAAGTCCCCCGAGACTGCGGGCCGATGGTGCGAAGATCGCGGTTCATCGAAGTGGTAAGCATTGAGCGGACCGTCCGGAAGTTCCGAAAAAGAGCATTAGCTTCCATTCCAATTGGGCCACCCGAGTCACGGCTAATCCCCAACCGAGTTTGGCAGCCTGGTGTCGACGTCGTTGATTGACCGCTTTGTGATCCTCCGCATCGGGCAGCAAGAAGAATTATACCCGCTGCTGCCGGCGACATCAGTTCGGACGCTGTCGGGATGGGCGACTGCTTCACATTGTCGGAAGTTCATAAATCTCTAAAAGGATTCGGACCGGGTGTCGGGTTTTTCGTGAGGTTGGCGCATTAGTCGATGGAGGTTGTCTTTCGACAGCACCGGAAATATGAAAAAGGGAGATCGAACATGAAAACCAACACTTCATGGAAAAGAGTCGTGATCGTAGTCGCCCTTGGCGCCGCCCTCTCGGGTGTCCCCGCCTACCCTTCGGTCAGCGAAGCAATTGCCGCGGACCCTCTGCTGATCTCCAATCCTGGAGCGGTGGCCAGCGGGAGTTCGATGCCGCTGCAGCCACAGTCCAGTTATGAAGTCACGGAATGGACTCAGCAAGCGGTCACGCTGGCATCGTTCCCGCAATCGGATCCCGCTCCTGTTAATCAGGTGCTGGAGTGGAACCAGATCTTCATCGATACGCTGATTGCCACGAATACGGCGAACTCGTCCAGTCCACGGCTTGGGGCGATCGTTCATACGGCCATCTTCGATGCTTACAACGGCATCGAGCGGCAGTACACCCCGATTTTCGTTCAGGACAGGGCTCCCAAAAAATCGTCGAGCCAGGCCGCTGTGATCGCCGCAGCGTACACTGCGCTGGTCGGCCTCTTCCCATCCAGACAATCTGCGCTCGAGGCCAGCTATGCGACTTCGCTTGCGGCGGTGAGAGACGAATGCGAGCAGAGCGGCAAGTACTCGTGCGCGACGCGTATAGAGCGCGGCACCGCCTGGGGAACCGAGGTCGCGCAGGCGGTGCTCGCCTGGCGCGCGACCGATGGGTTCAGCGGGAGCTACCCTTCGTTCACCGGTGGGACCGCGTTCGGCCAGTGGCGGCGAACACCGCCGGCCTTCGGGCCGATGAGCGCCCAAGGGTTGGCATTCACTGCGATGTTCGTCTTAGACAGCAACACCCAGTTCGCGCCTGAACCACCGCGAAGTCTAACCAGCCGCACCTACACCGACGATTTCAACGCAGTCAAAGCGCTTGGTCGTAAGACCGGATCGACGCGTACTGAGGACCAGACGGCGCTCGCGGCGTTCTGGGAGGGCAATGCCAGCGTCCATTGGAATCAGGCAGCGAACCAGATTGCGCGCGCCAAGAACCTGTCTATGTCCGACAGCAACAGACTTCTCGCAGTCTTGAACATTGCGATGGCCGACACGGTTTTCACCACGTGGAAGAGCAAGCGATCCTACGGCGAAATGGCGGACCAGGTGACCTGGCGGCCGGTGAGCTCGATTCCGCTGGCCGACGCCGACGGCAATCCGGACACATCTCCTGATCCGGACTGGGAGCCCCTGATCAACACGCCATCGCACCCGGAATACCCTGCCGGCCACCCCAGCCTCAACGGCGCGGCTGCCACGGTCCTCCTCCGCCATTTCCGACGCCGCCAGACGTTTACACTGACCACCGCGGGACAGCCGAGCCGTACATACACCAGCATCACACAAGCGCGCTCGGACGGTAACAACGCCCGGGTCTGGGGCGGTATGCACTACCCGAGCACGGTCGACATCAGCGACTTCGAGGGTGAGGCGATCGCCAGGTACGTCGATCGAAAGTCAATGCAGTTACGGAATCCTGTTGGTAACTCGACAGCGATCCCGGCACTGGTTGGTCGCCGCTGAAGTGGCTGGCCGGTGATTAGGCATCGAGTCGTTTGAGCTCAAAGTACGGGTTCGGGCAGCGCACAGAACAATTCAACACGAAGAAAGGAAGAAGATAATGACAGAAGGAGCCAGATAGGGATTCGATAATCGCCTCGGATTTGTTTTTTGGATGATAGTTATTGTCACTTCTTTGCGCCTTAGCTTATGAGCGAGTGATGCAGCTCCAAGAAGAATAGAATTTACGATTGAGGAGAAAACAGCGATGAATCAGAAACAATCCACTGAGGGCGACAGCCAGACAGCCATATTGACCGATCTGCCGTTGGGCAGCGAGCAGGCCGAACAGACAAAGGCCGGATCCGGCGTCGTCACAATTATTGGCCCACCCGCTAAGGAGGAGAAGATAACAATCCAACCCTTCGGAGGCTTCAACGGCGGAGTACGGGTCGCCGGCTAACTGCCCGGAGCGCGAAACCTTATATCGGCCGATTCTCGCCCTCAGACGCGCGCCGCAGATTGATGGTTCTCGAGTTCCATTTGCGGCTAAGCAGATGGGCGCAATCGGGCGGTGAACGATTACTGCCCTCCCCTGGTATCCTCGGTGATATTCCAGGGGAGGATCGGAACGCATTTATTCGATGTCGAGCGGATTGTTGAAAAGCACCGTTAGTCTGATGCTGCCGTGTCCGACCTGCGGGAAGTTGACCGCTTTCCGGTTTCCGCGATCCAGGTTCGAAGCTGTGTCGTCCGGCGGGAACAGAATCAGTGATTGCAGGAACTCGATCACGGCGGCTCGCCGATCCAATGATAGGTTTTCGAACCGGTCGCGAGCCGCTTGAGCCTCGCCGCCGTGACGCAAAATCACCTCGGTAAGGTTTATGCTCCGTCCGTCGTGACCATAAGGCGCGGTCGTGCCAACTCCCCACAAAGGCGTGGTCAGGAACTGCTTCTGCATCGTGCCGTCGTAGTTGCGCTCGTAGAAATTCGGACCAATATCGTGGCGCTTGAAGTCGGTGAAGATGCCACCAACCAGGAATGGCTGAAGCTTTGGTAGCTTCAAAGTCGGAAACCCGCTGCCGTCGGGCACTGAGTCGATGAGCGGAGTAGCGGTCGCGAACAGTTTGTTGAAGATACCGTTTGCTGGATCGAAGACGGTCTCCACGTCGGCCACGCGGCGGTCACGCTTGATCTGAAGGTCAGGCATATGACAGGACGCGCACCCGATTTTCTCGAAGAGTTTGCGGCCTTGCCGGGTGACGTCCGTCTGCTCGTAGGTCGCAGGTTTGAAATAGTTAAGCAGATAGAATTCAAGGTGATCGACAAGGCTTGCCGGTCCCTCGTTCACTACACCATCGTCATCAGGGTCCGCGGCCGGATCGTTTGTCGGAGGAGCTTCAATAGCGTCAAGCGATCCGTCCAGGACCATCCCGCCGGGTGTCGTTATCCTTGCACCCGTGGCCGCTGCGGCAAGGTCAGGGTCCACCGCTTGAAGGCCCATCTCGTTCTGAAGTGCTCCCGCCACGAACTCACGAATCGAGATCGTTCCCCCGTGGTGAAAGAAAGGACGGATCCGAAGATCGGAGTCGACACCCTGAGTGTGTGACGTGTCGAGCGAGCCATCGGGATTTGCGGTGATCGACCCGTAGTCGATTCCTTTGCTGGTTAGTTGCTTTGTCACCGCAGCGTGACTCGTCCGTGCCTGGTCGACGGCTTGCGCGCGAATCGCTCGAAGGTCAGAGGTTATCTCGTCAGCGAGCATCTCCTTTAAGCCGAGACCGAACAGATGCGGCGCATCGCGGCTATCGGGTCTGGTCACAACGTCACCACCTACGCCCGCCGAGCCGCGAGGCCTCCCGTGACAACTGGCGCAACTATCTGAAAGACCCGCTCCGATAGCGAGCCTGTTGTTGAGGTCACCCGTGCCGTCGTCTATGTTCGGGCCGTGACCGTCGGCACGGGTGAACTTGCGTTGAAAGAGTTGTCGCCCACGTCGAATCGAGCGAAAAGGATCGCGAGCGATGATGAACGAGGAAGAGTCGGGTGTCATCCAATCTCCGCGCCCCGCGCCGATCTGTTCTACCAGCGACTTGTTTATTCCTTCATTGGCTACGTTGGGCGCCTTGGTCTTGTCTACTAATTGAGCCAGAGCGGGAGCGCTCAGGAGACACATAGCCCCTACCCAAGCGAGTATCGCAAGCGTCTTGGATTCCTTGTGAGTCATAAGCAATTAGTCCCTCTCGATCGGCACTCGCATGGTGAGCGCGCCCACCCACTGCCCTTCGTTATTTGTCTGAGTGAAGAACTGGTTGGTGAAGGTCGTATGGCAGACCACGCAATTCTGGTGGAACGTATTGCTGAGGGGAGCCGAGCGTCGATAGTACCAGCGATCGCCCATGCGCTCGACGGACGTGTTCGACTGGCCCTGGAGGGCTAGAGCCATCGATCTCCGCTCGAACGAGTCGCTGGGAATGTCGTTCAAACCACCAAGCAGCGGGGGAAAGACGCCGATGAGTCGAATATCCCTGTTCGAATTGTTGAATATCAGCGAGATCGCCTGCTTGCCCTGATCTGCGTTCTCTGCGGTGGTCTCGTTGAACTCCTGGATCAGCGCAGCGAAAAGCTCATTGTGCAAGAGATTGCTTGTCCCCTGCGCAAACGCGATGTCCTCATTTGAGGGAGAATTATCGGCGCGTCCGAAGCCGACGACCCCAACGACGGTGAGCAGAACGACAAGCGCGATGACGCGTTTCATTTTCATATAGCGCATAACTTTCTCCTTATATTTGAAAATCCTATTCATCGAGCCGGCAGTCAAAATTGACTGCCGAAAGATCATGGTGCGAACGACTCAGTCCTCCGCGCGATAGAAGTAATACTCTGCGGTGTAGGGCACCTCTACGGCCTCATCCATGAATGTGCCGTTAGCAGTAGGAGGTAAACCGCCAGTGGTGTTCACGCGTTGGATATAGGTGACCGAGCTGAAAATGCCGGGGCCATTGGTCACGTTCGCCTGGAGCTTCAACCAATCGATGGCCGTCGCATCAGGAGAGCAGCCGATCAGACGCGCGGCTTTTACGCTGCTGCCACTGTTGCTCTCCCATGTGGGGCCGGCATAGTGAATCCCGATTTGCCCGTTATAGTTGGCGTCGGCGAACAACATCGCCACTGGCGCCACAAATACCCACTTGGCGCCGTTCCATCTGTAGATTTGCACGCCCCGCGCATACGCCCGGAAAGCCACCTTATTTCCCGCGGGTATCTGCAAGTCGTTGCAGACAGAGGGAGGCAAGTCCGGTGGTCGTGTGTCGCCCGCCCGTGCAGCCGAAACGGACGCGAGCGCAACCCCAAAGACGATTAGCAGAAGGACATGTCCGATGAAACGATTGATTTTCGCATAGCGCATAAACTGACTCCTTATGTTTGAATTTCAAAATTGACTACCGAAACGGAGGTCAATACTACAAACGCACAATTTGATTGCCGCCAACTGAAGACGGCTGCTAAACTGCGCCCCTGGTCTGTGTAGCCAGGCACGCGGCCAAACTACACAAAGAGGCGTCGAAAAGTCCTTTAAAACCTATAAGAAGGTTCTAAGAAAGTTCTAAGAGCAATTATGTCCTTGCTCATCAACCGCTTTTATCGGTTTGGAGATTTCACTCTTGATACTGAGCAACGAGTCCTGTTACGCGATGGCAAGCCACTCGCTCTCACACCGAAGGTCTTTGACACGCTCCTGATCCTGATCGAGAACAGCGGCCAGATTGTTGAGAAGGAAGAGTTAATGAGGCGGCTGTGGCCCGACACTTTCGTTGAAGAAGCAAATCTAACTTTCAACATTCAACAACTGAGAAAGTTCCTCAGCGACAACGCTCGCGACCCCCGTTTCATTGGAACCGTAACGCGTCGCGGTTATCGCTTCATTGCAGACGTGGAAGCAGTCTTGAGCGACAAGAGCCCCGCCGTCGGCCAAAGCGCAGGGCGTTTGGAGTCTTCCGATGACGTCTCACCAGATGCTGGAAATACACTCATCAGCCAAATAGAAGCACAGGAGTCCGGGCCCGCGCTCAATTCGGCAAACGAGAATCAAGCCTCTACACCTCAAGAGAAAATCGGCGTGATACCCGCCTCTGATGAGGCTTCAACAAGTGTTAGAAAGATGTTTATCGCTCTCGCAGCTGCAGCAGTAATAGTCCTGGCCGGCGCGGGACTGGTTTTTTGGAGATCCTCAAATGACCCCGACAGGAGATTAGGTAATCGAACTGACGGCAAGTTTTCGGGGGCGATACCGCTCAAACTCGAAAAGCTGACGGGAACAGGCCAGAGCAGGCGCGTAGCAATCTCACCCGACGGTAAGCACATTGCGTATACGCGTCACATCGAGAAACAGTCGAGCATCTGGCTCAGACAGCTTGCCACGAACACAAATGTGGAAATCGTCCCGCCAGGTGAGGTTATCTATGGCCTGGCATTCGCCAACAGCGGTGAATATCTCTATTTCGTCCGGGGCGCTCCCAGGACCGCACTGTATCGTGTTTCGTTATTTGGCGGTGTGCCGACCAAAATAGTTGAAAAGCCGGAAGGCGACTTCTCAGTTTCATTTGATGACAGTCAGATCGCTTTTATACGTCAGGTCACACATCCTGACGGACTACGAGAGCATCACTTAATAATTGTCAACGCGGACGGTACGGGCGAGCGCGTTTTGTTTGTAGGAACCTATCCACACGTGCTGAATGTTCCAGTTTGGTCTCCCGACGATCGAGCGATCATCTGCTCATACGGCAACTCCCAGGGAGGCACTCAAAACGAGAGGATCATTGAAGTCAGCGTTGCCGATGGAATGAAAAAGGAACTGTCTTCCGAGAGTTTCTTTCACGTTACAAAGCTGGCTTGGCTGCCGGACAGAAGCGGACTGATTATGTCCGGAAGGAAAAACTTCGAAGACATCACGGAGCTTTGGCGGGTCTCGTATCCAAGCATGGAGACGCTGCAAATCACGGAAGGATTGTCTACCTACCTGGACCTGAGCATCGCCGCTAAGGGAGACAAGGCCGTTGCAACTCAATCGATTCGCAACTCTGATGTCTGGGTCGGGTCAAGCCAAGAACCACGAAACCTCAAAAAGATCACGCAGGCGACGGATAAGCTCTGTTGGACGCCAAACGGACGGCTTATCTACGGTTCAGACGCAAGTGGTAATGGAGACCTTTGGATAATGCGCGCGGACGGTACCGATCAGAGACAACTGACTGTTGGCACTGCCGCCGATTTCAGACCTGTAGTCACCCCCGACAACCGATACATTGTATTCGTATCGAATCGCACTGGAGCGTTACAAATCTGGCGAATGAACATCGACGGGAGCAACCAGGTCCCGCTCACAAACCGAGGGAGCAACGATTATCCTGCGGTTTCGCCGGATGGGAAATGGGTTATTTACAACACGACTGACGACTGGCACTTGTGGAGAGTTCCGATTGAAGGCGGCGAGCCTATGCGCCTTACGGATTATCCTGCGTCTTACCCTTCCGTTTCCCCGGACGGAAAAATGATTGCGTGCCTGGAAAGAAATGAACCGAAGGTTGGACTCTCGATCTTGATCCTCGGATCTGAAGGCGGGTACCGCTTGAAGAGAATTGAATTCACCAGAGGGGGCTTGTCGGGATCTCGGATGCAGTGGACGGCGGACGGCAAGGCTTTAGTCTACGCGGCTGAACTGGCGGGCGGGGCGATCACCATTAACCAACAATCTTTGGACAGCGGCCCGCCTGAAGAGATCATGAGCTTTGATCAAGACGAGCTATTTGATTTCGGCTATTCGATTGATGGCCAATTCTTCGCCGTCATTCGCGGCGCCTGGAAGCACGACGTAGTGTTGATCAGCGATCTCAATCGGTATGGGGCCCGTTGATTTATGATCAGTATCTGTTATTCACATCGCGGCCTGC
>DASRIZ010000187.1:0-7816 GCA_035649735.1 Blastocatellia bacterium
GGGCGAAGATATCGTTCCGATACCGGGAACAAAACGTCGCGGCTTTCTGGAGGAAAACGTTGCCGCGTCTGAGATTGAACTGTCAGCCGAGGATCTCGCGAGTTTAAATGAGCTTGCCCCAAGAGGAGTTGCGGCGGGGATGCGATACCCGGAAGCGATGATGCGCTTTGTGGATATGTAATCGCTGCCGGTGAAGACCTCCACCTCGGAATTGGTGTCTAAAGTCTGCGCCACCTGATCAGAACCGCCTCCCGGTGATCTCGATCGGGCAGCCCGACCGGACCAGGGTCACCCCGTCGGCCGCAAAGCGGTTGAACGTCGCCGTCGCCACAAAGGCGTCACGCCCCTGGAGTTCAATGTGGCTTGTGACCACATCCGTAAACAAGCGCTCGCTGGTGTCCGGGTTGAATATGAAGAACTTATAACGGGCCGAATACCCCTGATTGCCAACGTTCTACCACGACCCGAGCGCGTCGCTGCGGACGAGTAAGAGGGAGCCCCCATACACCTCCTCCATCGTCCCGTCACTTGAATACGTGTGCAAAGCCGGGAGGAGGGTGTCTGGCCCTACGCCCGGCGGACATTGACATGCAAAGGTGCAGTCAGGCAACCGCAAGGTGACCTCCCACGTGCCGACCAGCTTTTGCCCGGTGGAGGGGGGCTGCGCAGTAGCCCCTGTGTAGGTCCACGACAGGCTGAGCAGGAGGGCCAGCGAAAGGCCCGCCGTGAGTAGGATTCCTTTCTTCATCTTTTTCTCCTTTCAGGTAAGTTAAGGCAAATGAATGGCGATCCATCCGCCGTTTCGATCAGGTGAACCCGCCCGGTCTGGCTCACATCAAGGGAGCACGACAGTCCCCTTTACTTTGCTGCGGAGCGCAGATGTTAAAAGTGTTTCAGCCGCCCGCTAACCGGCTTCCCAACGAAAAAGAGAGGTGAGGAATGTGTCGCTGCTTCTCGGAATATGCAGGTTGAAGAGATACGGGCTAAGCTTAATGCAGCCGCGAGGAGCAAGTCAATGTGCCACACCCAGAAGTGTCAGCACCAGAAGTCAAGCCACCGACATTCGTTTTTGCCGGCAGCGTGCCGCTCTGGTAGCCGACAGCCTGATGCGGCGCTGTTGGTTGCACCACCCAATCATGAGTGAACGTTCAGCAACTTCGTTTGGGGACAAAGAAAAGGCCGGGACTCAGCCCGGCCTTTTCTTTCTAATTTGTTTTGGCCGCGATTACCAGCGTGGCTCTCGACGCTGGCCCCGGCCTCCGCCGTAGCCGCCGCCACCTCCACCTCCACGACCCCCGCCGCCAAAGCTGCGCTCGGGCCTCGGCCGGGCTTCATTGACGTTGATCGTTCTGCCGTTTAGCTCAACGCCATTGAACTTTTCAATTGCCACGGCCGCCGCGTCCTTGTCCATCTCGATGAAGGCAAAGCCTCGTGAACGGCCTGTATCCCGGTCGGTCACGATGGTAGCCGACTCGACTTGACCCGCCTCTGAAAACAGATCGGTGAGCTGATCTTCTGTCGTTTGGTAAGACAGATTCCCTACGAATATTCTCATTGTCTCTCCTGGGTTTCTAACGAAACTCTTGTTAGAAGGAACTCGTTTTTGCTATCCGGCAGAAAGTCGAGCAGTAGAGCTGGCAAACACTTTCCGAACAGAGAAGACGCGCTCCTGAACCATACATTGCGGCGGACTACAGTTGCCGCCGCTACAAAACGAAACTATGGTAGCCGTGCCCCTTTAATTTGTCGAGCAGTTTTTTGATTTTCGATCTACTGCTCCGGGTCATCATCAAGCGACAACAAAAACGCCACCAAAGCAGTGATCCGGTCGCCGCCAACCTCGTCTCTTACCCAATATTCGTGACCAACACCCTGCACATGAATCGAGGCCATCGATACCCGCCCTGAGCTCGCCGCAATGGGATGGACGCGTTCCTTGTTTGCCGCGATCACTTTTTCCCGCTCCGGCTTTAGCAACATAGCCTGTAGACTCAGTGCGGCATTAGCGCGTGAATATTGAACCGGATTCGCATCGCGCGCAGCGAGGATTTGCGCGACTCCGTAGATCTTGTCACTCTCAGGACGACGCAGCAGACCTTGGAGATCAATCCCGGCAGGTTGGCTGTCATTCCTCAGCGTTACTGCAACACCGCCATCATGAAGATAAGGCGCCGATCCCCACAAATATCTCAAAGTAACCACTTTGTAGCCGGTTCGTTCGCCGCCAAAAAACTTCGCGAGGAACCCCGCCAGTCCGCTGGAAACTGCGAGCCCTGTCTTCGGATCATATTTCGGCGCAAAAAAAGTTTGCAGCGGACGAGTAGCCGCAGCGCGCGAAACATCGGTGCCGATGTCCTTGAGCGGAATGATGGTGTTGTTGGTAAAGAAAGGTCCCGCGTGACACTTCGCGCATCCCTCGTCCTTGAATATTTGGGAACCCTTTGCGACCAGACCGGCTTGCCGGGCGTTGCCGAGCAGCGGTGACAGATTTGGCGGCGGCTCAACCCAGTCCAACATCATGCTGACGGCGTCGGTAACAAACTCATCAGCGTTCAAGCCGTACTTGCTCGCGAGTTCGGCAACGTTGTACTTGTCGCGAATCGCTGGGGGTGTGATTACCCTTGTTCCGAGCAAAGCGATGAGCGCTCCCCGTTTGTCGCCGTCTCGTCCGAACTGACGAGCTTCGCGAATCCGATCCTTATTCTCGGCTCTTTCAAAGAAGTCTTTCGGAATAATGTTCGGAACGCCTTTAAGCAGAACAACCGCGTCATTGTTAAGGAGACCAGGCACTCCATCAGAGTCTCCGGTTATATCGTCTCGAAGCATCTCTCGCCGAGCAATGTCGTCCCGGCCAGCAGGTGAGTAGCGCACAAATATCTCGGCGTACTCCTTCGCGGTGAGTTCCGTATAAAGACCCTTCTTTTCCCAGAAAACCAGATCGGCGGTCTTTCCCGCCCGGTCCTTGCACAGCGCAACCAGCTGGCTGGGATCAATTCCACCGGTCCAAACGTTGTTGTTACGATCTGAAGCGTTGAGCATCACGCCGTCGTAGTTGTACGGCCAGTTTCTGTTTGTGAACAGAGATGGAAACTGGACAGGGTTGTGCATTCCATCGGGCGTGTCATCCGCGAAGCCTCTCGGAAAAAGCAGCAGTCCTCGATCGATTTCGCGTTTGATATCGGCGGGCTGCGTCTCGTAGTTATCGCGAACCCATCTCGCCCACGCTCGCGCATCGTCCGGCGAGGCATCGCCGCCCGGGCCGGAGTTTTCAAAACCGGCTATTGTGTTTTGCGAAGACGCAAAGATCCATCCAAGCGCAATATCCTGGTTTCCAATCGCCCACGCGTGTTCCGGTTTGTATGGACTGCCGGGCGTCGTCTGATTCGGTTTCGCCCACTTGAGGTCGGGCTTACCGTCCCAATCGACGTCCAGTGAGTAGTGACACAAAGCGCAGCTCAACCCGATTCGAAACTTTCCTCCATCGGGTAACGGCCCGACACCCTCGGGGCCGCTAGAGTACAAACCGGGGTCAAGCAGGTACGTGAGCGCGGCATCTTGAGCCGGCGCGCGGACCGGGACGATGCCCAACGGCCATGGCGATCCGGCCTCGACGTCAAGTCCGGTATGAAGCTGCTCCGGCACAGGGAATGTCTGATCCAGCAGAGTTCCAGGCGGAAACTGGATAACCAGATCGCTTGTGTATCCGTCGCCGTTGCCGGTGTAAAGATTTCCCCTTACCCCGTCAAGTGCGTCGATCGACTGCAGGAGATACTTGAAGAAAGGCTCGCTCTTAAAAATGTCGAGCTTACTTCGGGTTGCAGCACCCCCGTTCCCGGCTGGAATATCCATGTTTCCATTCAGAAGCCCAACCGCGTCAGTCCACACTCTCTCATTCCCAAATGTTTCGTTACGAAACCATTCTTCGCCCCAGTAAACCCATTTGATGTGTTCCTCAGAAGGAATCTCTTTACCTTCGTAGACCGGAAGGTAAGCGCGAGGAGCTCTCTGTTGAAGAGCATTGTAGGTGTTCCACTCTTCAGCCGGATACTTTTTCTCAAAGATCAGCACGAGCACGAATACGGCGAGAAGAACCAGGAACGTGATTCCAATCCAGCGTCTAACTCTCATGCCTCCACCCTCGATTTCATCAGATTTGTCCTAGTATATGACGTAGCCTACCGAGGGGTCGATTCAAAAACGTTGGAGACCTGGTGATCTGGCGGGTACAGAAATCGCGTGTCTAAGAAGGCTGGAATTTGGACATTTGATTGCCACATTCAACAACGCAACAGCGGGTAACCGCGTAGATACAAGACCTCTCGGTAGCCGGCGTGGGTTGGCGGCACGCCTGGGCCGCATAGCGGTTACCTGTGTGCGTCAAAATCGATTTTTAGTCGATAGGTAACCGCTACGCGGCCCAGGCGTGCCGCCAACCCACGCGAGCTACCGAGAGGACACTGCTACGCGGTTACCACCGATGTATTTTGTCGACGACTACTAAGTTGTCGAGTCCCTCAACTGAAGTTAGGAATTCAAGAAGGTCAGTCCGCTAGTTCTTGACGATGATCGCAAGTTCGGTCGACGGACCGGTGGTACGATTCCCGGCGAAGTCCTCAGCGGTAATCTTGAGGATGTAGTCACCAGACGGAAAGCTTGAGGTGCGAAGCACTCCATCCAAAGCTTCGCCTCCGCGAACTCGATTTGTCACGATGTATCGGAATAGCGTGGGCGTACCGTAAGCGCTTATGCCGCTGCCTGGCGCATAAGCCTTAAAAACTGCCGCGTCCTCAGCCGGCAAGCGGCTAAACTCGATGTTCATCAACGCTTGTTCGTATCCGTTTACGGGTGTGCGGTCAGTGTGAAGCAACTGGTAGCCAACCCGGAACAGCCCAAGCTTTCGATTTGTCCCGTTTCCATCGACTCGATCATAAGCAGTCACCACCACCGCAACATCGCCGGAGACTACGACAGGGCCTATGCTCGCGGGTTTCGATGGCTTGCCCGTTGGTTTTGCAGGTTGGCTTGTGGCGAGCGCGTCTGTGCTTATGACTTCAACGCTTTCGATAGTCGGGGCAACTGTATCCTTCATCTCGAGGAACGGGAGTATGAGCGGATTCGCTTGAGCGTTCCACGGCCCCAGATTCAGGTGTACATGGTTTAACCAATTAAGCGAACCTATAAAGTCACCTACCCTGAAGCGCGTGCCTCGCCGAACTCTAACGCCAGCCAGGACTCCACGTTCGTCGAGCCGCGGCTTGAATCTCTCCGATGCCGCAAGCCTGGTCATTTCGCGGCCCGCGCCATCGACGGTCCGTCCAACGTAGAGATGAATGTAGCTCATAAGGCCCAGGCGAATGCCTTCGCCCGATTCGTGAAATCCACACTGCGAGATCGTACTGCTAACCTTTTCATCCATCACCGAGAAAACCGAGTCGCCTCGAGCGCCGCGTATGTCCAACCCCGCGTGAAAGTGATCGAGCGCGACACCGCCGGCAGCTCCGCGTGCTTCGCCGACAACTCCCGCTATCTCATGCCAGCTTCCCTGCGGGCTAAGAGGCCAGGGAAACGTCTGTCCAACCCCCAGCGCCGTGGCGTCGATGAGCGGGAGTACTTCTTCCGACTTTGTCGCCCATCCTTGCTCAGGCGGTTGGATAAAGAGCCCGGAAGGAATATTCTCATGCGCAATAGGGGCCGCAGGGTCAATCACGCTCGGCACGATCTCCCGAATAAGGTAGTTCTGCGAATCCGCTACATAGAGAATCCCCTGGCGGTCAACCGCAACGGCAGAAGGCCCGTTGAACCGCGCTGACTCGCCGGCGCCGTTCGCAAAGCCGGCTATGCTCCCAGCGTACGTCGTGGCTGCTCCTTCAGGAGTGATTCGAATGATTCGTCCCCGGTCATCGTCTGAAATAAAGAGAAAGCCGTCAGGTGTCACGGTTATACCGACGGGGTGATTCAACCTGACTTCCCCTCCCTGCGAACCGGCATCCCTGCCGGCGACCGTCGTGACCTCACCGAGCGGGCTGATCTTGCGGATCGCGTGATTGCCTGTGTCGGCGATGAACAAGGTTCCCTCCTTGTCTACAGCCACGCCGCTCGGCGTATCGAACATCGCGCTGTTTGCGAAACCATCGCTGTAGCCCGGCGAGCCCGTGCCCGCGACAGT
This sequence comes from Blastocatellia bacterium, assembly GCA_035649735.1. GTDB lineage: Bacteria > Acidobacteriota > Blastocatellia > UBA7656 > UBA7656 > Onstottus_A. The sequence continues at coordinate 6,167 of DASRIZ010000187.1, forward strand.
GGTAACCACGCCTTCGGTTGTAATCTTTCTTATGCTGTCGTTGTAGGTGTCGGCGATAAACAGATTTCCGCTTTTGTCTACGGCGATCCCAATTGGTCCATCGAACTGGGCCTGGTCGGTACGGCCGTCGGTAAACCCGGCGACACCGGTGCCGGCAATCGTGCTGACCCTGGTGCCGTCCGTTGAGAGCTTTCGGATGCGGTTGTTGGAGGTGTCGGCGATAATGATGTTCCCTGCTCTGTCAATTGCGATGCCTGACGGCGTATTGAACTGGGCCTGGAGTGCATCGCCGTCGGCAAAGCCTTCGCTGGAGCCGGCAATCGTTTGGACTTTGCCTTCGGTTGTAACTCGCCGGATTCGATTGCTCTGCCCGCCGTCGGCAACGATCACATTGCCGCGTTTATCGACGGCCAGTCCGAATGGGTCGCTGAAAGTGGCCGACAGCGCGGGCCCGTCGTCGATGCCCGGCGCGCCCGACCCGGCAATCGTAGTTACAAGACCAAGGGCCTGACGGTTGGTTGGTGTGGTTTTGCTGGCCACCAGATAGACAACGATGGCCGTTGTGGTGGGGAGAACCAGGATCAGAACCGCGAGTACTATTCTTCGCATCAATTCAGCAAAAGACCAGACCCAGCATTGCAGCGAACAAACTAACGCTGAAGCTCAAAGCTTTGTTCACTCAAGCCGTAATCCCTGAAAGCTTGCTGATCTGATCGAAGTATCTTACGAACATCTTTATGCCGCCGGACGCCATTCCCCAATCAAAATTCTCGTTCTTGGCGTGATAACCGTGTTCTGGAAGCGACAACCCGAGAAATATAATCGGCGATTTCAGGTGCTTTTTCATGGTGACCACAGCGCCGATCGAGCCGCCTTCACGAGTGAACGCCGGTTCGCGCCCGAATGCATACTTCATCGCCTCGGTTGCTGCGTCCGCGTACTGTCCCGTGAACTCGCCGGTGTATGGACCAAGCGCCGACTCGAATTCAACCACCACATCGCGATTGTGTTTCTTCACAAAGTCACGAACGAGCTTGAATACGCGTTTGGGATTCTGATTGGGTACAAGCCTGCAACTGATCTTCGCCTGGGCGCGATACGGCACGATGGTCTTTACGCCCGGTCCCTGATAACCCCCGGTTATCCCGTGGACCTCAAATGTCGGTTCGGCCATTATCGCCTTTAACACCCGCTCGGCGTTGTTAAAACGCAGCTTCTTCAGTTCGTGTGCGGCTTTGAACTTCTTGGTGGTAAACCCTGAATCAAGAAAACTCTTCACTTCTTTCTTAGTCGCCTTCTTTACATCGTCATAAAAGCCCTTGATCTTTACCCGGCCGGTGTCGGCGTCGTAGCACTTCGACACTACCTTGCATAGCTCACCGATCGGGTTGCGCGCAGGACCACCAGTAAGACCTGAGTGAACGTCTTTCGCACCGGTCTCGAGGGTCATCGTCAGCATCATCGCGCCGCGCAGCCCGTAGGGAATCGCGGGCCGGCTGCGCGAAATCCAGATTGTGTCGCTGACCAGAATCGAATCGGTCTTAAGACGGCTGGTGTTACTCTCGATGAAATGTTCGAAGTTCGGACTGCCGATTTCCTCTTCAAGCTCCCAAATGAAGTTGATGTTTAGAGGAACCTGGTTCTCCGCGG
>DASRIZ010000188.1:0-6301 GCA_035649735.1 Blastocatellia bacterium
ACCCACGTGGTCAGAGCTGTGAGTACACCGTCAGAGCCCACGCCAGCCCGAGCAAGCTTCTTACGGTTTAGGAATACATCGAAGGCGATCATGTTCCTCCTAAAGTGGACCCGATAGCGGTTTAAGGCGGTGGGTGAGAGGCGCGCGAAAAGCGTCCGACTCAAACGCATTGTTAGACCAACCGGCTTACTTCGGCACGTCTTCTAACCGGATACCCCGACCGGCTCTTAAACTTTTGCGCGCCTGGTCGACGCGCTCAAGGAAACGAGGGTCGTTCTCAAGCTTGTAATCAAACCAGTCATCCTCTGACTCGAATCCGATTAGGACACCCGCGGGCTTTCCGTGCCGCGTTATGACAATCTCTTGCTTCTCTGCCTGACGCAGAAATCGTGAAAGATCATCTTTGATCTCAGACAAAGGGACTTCCTTTATTCGGGTTTTCCGAACTGTTCCAGCCATATTGCAGCCTCCGATTTGGGGACAATAGCCAAGACCTCAACAGTCTCGCCTGATACGTCGTAGAATACTCGAACCTCGCCGACACGAAGTCGATATTGCGGTCGCGACAGGCCTCGCAATCGCTTGATCCGGCTCCGGCTTGTTTTCATGGGTTCGTGACGAATATGCGTTTCGAGGGCATCCCAGACGGTCGACCGAACGTTAGCCTTCAACGCTCGAAAATCTTCGATTGCTTCCGGGGCCAGAACGATCTCAAAACGCATTCTGGCCAGATTATAGCCAGAAATACTGAGCCTTTCAAATGGTACGCTCTAGCCGGTTTGGGTGAGGGGCGCGGTCTGCCGCGTCCTGCTCAACTCGATGGTTAGGCTGCGTAAAGTCAAGCAATGACCCCTTATTTGCGCTCAGACGCCACGCCGGACATCGCCAATCCAGGTGCCCTTGTCTAACCGCTAACGCTGAGGCGAGGCCCGCGAGTCTTGCGAGTAGCTCCTCAGGTCTTGCCGGTCTCCGCGTGGGAAACATGACAACGAGATTACTTAGCCGCTTGCACCGCGGGCTGCAGCAGCTCTGCCAGATGCTGCTTCCACAACTTTGCCATGCCGGTCGTTCCATGGCCGCGCGTTTCTTCGCTCCCGGGGATAAGCACGTAACGGCCATTTTTAACCCGCTTGATTTCACGCTCCAGGATTCCCAGCTCGGGCGGATTCCGTTCGTCGTCTGCTGAATTGATGGCGAGAAGCCGAGCTTTGATGCTCTCCATCTTGGGTGCGGGATTGTAGCCGCGGGACGCCTCATATTGATAGATCACGTCATTGGCGTCGGCGGAGCTTCGTTGCGCAAGGCGTTCATTGACGAGTTGATCGGCCTTATCTTGCGTTGGTGCCGCCTTGTAGAGCGCCTGCGTGCCGCCACTGGTCGCCATACTGAAGTACACCTGGGCAGTCTGCAGGCTGCGCGGTTGTTTCGTGTAGTTGCCGCCGTTCCACTCGGGGTCATTACGGATCGAATCGATGAGCATGCGGCGCGTTATCCAGTTCCGTCCTGCAACTTCGACCGGCTGGGACGCGAGCGGCACTAGCGCGTCCATGAAGTCCGGATACGTCACGCCCCAGACCCAGGTTTGCATCCCGCCAGCGGAAGTTCCCAAAACCAGGCGCAGACGACGCACGCCTAGGTGCTCGGTGACCAATCGATATTGCGCCTGCACGATGTCGTCGTAGTTGTACTTCGGGAATCGCGTCCGCAGGCCATCGGACGGCTTGGATGATTTTCCCGCGCCGAGTGCGTCCGGCAATATGATGAAATAGCGACTTGTATCAAGCGGCTGTCCCGGTCCGAACAGTTCGCCGGCGAAGTTAGGGTTTAGCATATTTGTTCCCGCTCCCGTCGATCCATGCAGGATCAGCACCGGCTCCCCGGAAGGCGCGCCGACCGTCGTGTAATGCAACCGCAGCTCGGGCAACACCTCTCCGGTGTGAAAGCGGAAGTCCCGGACTATCCACTCACCTTGATTTGGGGCAGGATAATCTGCAGCTGAACCCGAAAAGGCGAACAGGAAAGAGACGAGGACAAAAGCGACAAATAAATTATCGCGTAACCGATCGCTGGTCACTTTCATATCAAACCTCCAAACGGACATTCAGTCTCGTGACTATATACAAACTTTCGATGAAGCCGGTCAATGCAAGACGGATAAGGCGCACATCCCGGTATCGAACAGGAAGCAAATCGTGGGACGGCTAACGCTATGCCGCTGAGCCGCAGCGCGACCGAAATCACCGCCGGCGCTGCCGGCTCCATCGCGAGGTTAAGCGGCCCTTCCTTCGAGCTTGCGACTAGCCCGTCTTTAGCTTCATCTGTTCCAGCATCGCGCGGCCGAGCAGACCGTAGGGATTGCCCAGCGTCTCGAACATTTCGAAGTGGTTGTAGCCCTGGCCGATCAGGAGCGTTGCGGGCTTGCCCGCCCCCTTTACCGCCGCGGCGAATTCGCGGTTCTGGCGCTGGAACTCGGGTGTTTCCAGTGTGCCGTGAGCGACTATGACGGGCGCCACCAGCTTGTCCAGATGACGCTGCGGTGAGAGCTTCTCGATCATCTCAGGGGTAAATTTCACGTAACCCGCGCGCGCCGACAGACTGACCGGATAGAGATCATACATGCCGCTGCAGCAGAGCCCGCCCTTCAGCGTATCGGCCGGCAGTCTGAAATCCTTCTGCCAGTCGGTCGTGAGCGCAACGGCGGCGAGGTGACCGCCGGACGAGGTCCCCGAGACGTAGAGCCGATTGGCATCGCCGCCGAAGCTCGCCGCGTTCTTGTGGACCCACGCGATGGCGCGCCGCACTTGCTCGGCCATGATTATCAGGTTGCCATCGACGTCGGTGACATTATTGAAATCGAGCGAAACGAAATGCGCGCCGGCATCGACGAAAGTCTCGGACATGTAGGCCGCGCCCTTTGCATTACCGGTGCGCCAAGCGCCGCCATGGATAAAGACGTTGATCGGCGCGTTGGGCTGCTTGGTTATATAGATGTCGAGCTTCTCGATGTCGGCCGAGCCGTAGGCGACGCGACGCGGCGGGCCGAGGCGGGCCAACGCGGCAGCGCTCTTCTGCGCGTTGCGTTTGGCGACTTCTCCTGCGTTAGGGGCCCACGGCGCCTGGTCGTAGGCAAAGTCGATCTCGTCCTTGTCGTAGTCGAGAAAGACGAGCGGACCCTTCGCCTTTGCCACTACGCGCGGCGGCAGGTGCGTCTGCATCTGTTGGGCTAGCACCGTTCTTGCCGCCGTTACCGCCGCGGTCACCAGGGCGCCACAGAGCACTGACCGCCGAGTTATTCGCATCTCGCCGCTTGCTTGGATCTTTGCCATGATTGCCCCTTTTCTGCGCGTATTCCAGGACCCCAGTGCCCACCTAACGTGGAAGTAACCAGCGATGCGCTCAAGCGGTCTGGTTAGAGGACAACCCCAGTTTCCCATCTTTCACTATCACACACGCTTTCTAGTCTAAAAAGTCTAACCAAGACCAGCGCCGAGGAAACCATAGGCCTAAGAAAAAGCCCAAGACTGCACCGAAGACAGCACCGGGACGAACATTGTCTAATCCGAAGTCCGAGCCAACCAGAAGCATGACGACATACAAAGCGAGCATCCCTAACAGTCCACCGACAAACAATCCAACAAACGCAGTAAGGAGACGATGAAACAGGGACATCGGTTGCTGTATTGCAAATCCTCTAACGCCATGCGGCTCAGCGGCGCGCCTTCAACCTTGAGAATAGGAGGCACGCTGGATGCGCGTCCGCTTGAGCCGCTTGTTAGGCGCTGCGTTGTTTACACTCTGCTTTCGGTGAGTGTCAAATCGTGACAATCACACGCCCGGACTTCGTCGGATGTTCGACGAACTCGTGTGCCTGTGCAATCTCATCTAACGGAAACCTTTCGGCAATCTCAAGCCCCTGCCACCCTGCCTCAAGTGCCTGATTAATCGCGCGAGCGGCTTCAATCTTTGCCTCAGTCGGTATATCGTCACTGCCGATAAAGAAAATTCTGGCATTGATAAAGACAAGTTGCCAGAATGGAATTTCCGGCGTGGGAGCATTTGTGGCGTAAGTTGCGATAGAACCACCTTGCGCTAATACCTCAACGTCCGTTTTAATGTTCGCGGCGAAAGCCACTTCAACAATGTGATTAACGCCGTCGGGAGCTAATCCTCGGATACGTTCCACTAACTTTTCATCAGTTAACAAGACCTCATCCGCACCCGCACGCGAAGCGATTTCCTTATCGCTTTCAGAACGGCAAGTGGCGATGACTCGCGCCCCCGCTCGATGCGCGAGTTGAACGGCGCAAGCCCCGACCGCGCCCGCACCGCCTTGCACCAACACGGTGTTTCCTTTGACCGGACCCGCCACATCAACGGCCCGGTGAGCTGTTATGCCTGGAATACCAAGACAGGCACCCTGGCCCACCGGCACGGTTTCGGGCAGCGGGACCGCCTGCTCCAAAGGGACCACCATGTATTCGGCGGCGGTGCCAAAAGGGCGGTAAGATTGAGCCCCATAACACCAAACACGCCGTCCGGTCCACTCCTCTGATACTCCTTCGCCCACCGAATCAACCGTCCCCGCGCCATCGCTGTGCGGAATGACACGCGGATATGGCATTCCAACTCCGAACGCATTTTGACGCTTTTTCACATCGCCCGGATTCACGCCTGAAGCGGCAACGCGAATACGAACTTCACCGGCGAGAGGCTGTGGCTCGTCCATCTCACCGACGGTCAAAACATCCCGCGCAGCGCCTTGTTTTTCATACCATGCCGCTTTCATAAGTTTTGAGTTGCTCCTTTTAATATCTCACGGGTGAGACTTTCATCTATCTCCCGTTTACTCATACTTGGTTGCGCCTAACGTTCTGGGTGAGAGGCGCGGTCCGCCGCGTCCGTCTCAACCCAATGGTTAGGCAACTACTTTCCCTTGATCCCAAGCTCTCTTTGAGCCTCTCTGAGAATTGAGAGATCCGCCACTTCGCTCGGAGAAATCTCACGCTCCACCTTAGCTTGCTTCTTTGCCTCATCAATCAGAAGGCGGAGCCCGTTCTCAGGCAGACCTCCATCCTCATTAAAGACCTTCAAGGAGGATTCATAAGTGGCTGTGGCCATCTCTTTATCGATTTTCAGCCACCCTATCATTATTTGAATGGTGTTCTCGCGATTCTGAAGAATGTAGCCATTGGCCTTGATCCCGGCCTTAATGATTCGCTTAATCTCATCCGGCCTTTCTTTGATCTTCCTTACACTTGCCACTATGCCGCTCACAGGGTAACTGAAAAGTTCGTGGGCTCTCGCAAGGACCACAAACCCCATCTTCTTGCCGAGAAAATCCGTTGGAGGAGAGCCCAACGTGCCAGCGGTCAACCCTTGGCGCACGGCGGCAAACCGAGACTCGAGCGGGCCATTGGCCAAAAACTTTATCTCCCGATCTGGGTCAATACCAAAATGCTTAAATATCAATTTTGCTGTCACCTCAAGGGCCCCGCCCAGGATATTCAGCCCAATTGTTTTACCCCTAAGCTCTTGAACCGATTTGAATTCAGGCCTGGCAATGAGCGCAGTGGGAGAACTCGGCATGTAGCAGGCCACGACCTTAACGGGCAATCCCCGGATCGCTGCGGCGACCGCAGGTGCAATCACAGTGTAATAATCTATCTCCCCGCTAACTAATGCCGCCAACGCGACAGTGGGATTTATCCTGATGAACTCGGCTTGAAGTCCTTCTTCTCGAAAGTGGCCTCGTTTCTCTCCTAAAGGCAGAGAAACAAAGGGGACAACGAGGTCGGGAAAGCCAATCCTGATCTTTTCCGCCGCCTGGGCTGCGTGAAAAATAAAAATAGCGAGCAACGCTACAAAAATCTTAGCCATACACACCCCGTACGTCTGTCGCCGTCTAACGTTTAGCTCCGCCGTCGCTTTTAACGATCGGTCTGAAGTGCGAAGTTAGGCCTGAAACCTACAAAGTGCAAGTCTGAAACCGTTAGTAGAGGATAGATGGGAAGTAGCAGTCGTCGGGATCCTGATACTTGCCCATCGCCATGAGCGTCATCGGTATAATTGCCCGGAAATCTTCGCTCAAACACCAGCGGAAGAGTTTTGCTTGCCTTACCGGCAAGAGGAAAGACAACGGCTCCGAATGCATCGCTGCAGCACCCAGCAGTAGCGCTTTCATTTCTTCCGAGTCGGCCACATCATGTTTCCGTGGCCCTGTTGTAACGTCCGCCAGTTCGACAGCAATTCTTCTTGATGAAGTTCTGCGAAAGCAAGAACAAGACGTTCTTGGCGCCTCGGA
>DASRIZ010000189.1:0-6069 GCA_035649735.1 Blastocatellia bacterium
GATGTTTCGCAACGCCTTCATGACCACACCACTGTGCTCGCCTTCGCGCGCCAGTTTTCTCACCGGGCAATACGCGCACACTCACGGCATAACCGACAACATTGATCGTTCGGTTGCCAGCCATAAGCTGGTGACCTTTCCCCTTCTGCTTCATCAATCGGGCTACGAAACCGCTTTTGTGGGGAAGTGGCATATGGGTAACGATGACCGGCCGCGTCCCGGCTTTGATCGGTGGATAAGCTTTAAAGGTCAGGGAACTTATCGCGATCCGGACATCAACGAAGACGGGAAGCCGGTAAAGCCAGGCGGCTACATTACCGACATACTTAACGGATATGCGGTGGAGTTTATCAAGCGTCGGCACGACAAACCGTTTCTGGTCTATCTTGCGCACAAGGCGATTCATCCCGAGGTGGCCCAGAACAATGATGGCAGCGTTGACCTTTCCGCCGCGGAGCGATTTATTCCCGCCGACCGGCATTTGAATTTTTATGCTCGCAAAACAATCCCGCGCAGACCGAACTACGGGCGCCCGCCGGAAGGCAAACCTGCGCTGCAACGTTTGATCGGCGGCCTCCCGCCGCTTGGGCCCGCTACCGCTACTCGCGATGAATCGATCCTCGGACGACAACGTTCGTTGATGGCGATCGAAGACGGGGTGGGCGAAATCCTCAAAGCACTAAAAGAGACTGGGCAGCTCGACAACACGATTATCGTTTTCACCAGCGACAACGGTTACTTTTACGGTGAACACGGTTTGAGTGTCGAACGACGGCTCGCCTACGAAGAGTCCATCCGAATGCCGCTGTTGATTCGATATCCGAAAGCGATAAAACCCGGCACGGTGCGCAACGAGTTTGCGTTGAACATTGACCTGGCTCCGACGCTGCTTGAATTGGCGGGCGTGATAGTGCCAAAAGAGGTGCAGGGGCGTTCGCTGGCTCCGTTGCTGAAAGACGCAAGGGCAACGTGGCGCAAATCATTCCTGATCGAATACTACTCCGACACGGTCTTTCCGCGGGTCTTGAAGATGGGCTACAAGGCGGCTCGCACTCAACGATGGAAGTACATTCACTATCTCGAGCTGGAAGGAATGGATGAACTGTATGATCTCAAGACTGATCCCTATGAGATGACAAACGTGATCAACCTTCCGCGCTCACGGACGACGCTTGATTTGATGAAAAGGGAAATGGAACGATTGCTACAGCAAACAGAGCGGTAACCGCGTAGCGGTGTCCTCTCGGACACCGCTACGCGGTTATCCTTTGTTGTCTTGCTAAAATTGGCGAGCGAAATGTCCACATTCCAAGAACCCACCTCGTGACGAGGTGGGTATGCGCAAAACCAAAGCCCACCCACGACTTCACAACGGATGGAAAGTAATCAGCACTTATCTTAGAATCACTTTGTGAAACGCTCAGGCGTTGCAGACCTTCCCCTACATGGCGGCCGCGTTCCGCAATGGCTCGCCGAACGGATGACCGAACTCGGCGCCGCGGTCACCGAGACGATCATTCATGATTATGGCACTTCAGCTTTCCTTTCGCGTCTAAGCGACCCGTTCTGGTTTCAGGCGTTTGGGTCGGTGATGGGGATGGACTGGCACTCGTCGGGTATTACAACGTCCGTCATGGGTGCGCTGAAACGAGGCCTCGCGTCACGAGCGGATGAGCTGGGAATTTACGTGTGCGGCGGGCGCGGAAGGTTCTCCCGGAACACCCCGCAAGAATTGCGAATGCTCGCCGAGCGCCGCGGATTTGATGCCGAACAACTGGTCCGCACCAGCCGGCTTACAGCTCGAATCGACAACAATGCCATCGCCGACGGATTCCAGATTTACCTGCACAGTTTTGTCGTCACTTCCAGCGGCGAGTGGGCGGTCGTTCAGCAGGGTCTCAATGATCAGAGCGGCCTGGCGCGCCGTTATCACTGGCACTCGGCATCGGTCGACGACTTTGTGTCCGAACCGCATACTGCGATTTTCGGGGAGAACCAGGGCACGATCATGAATCTTGTCGATGCTCAAGCAAAACCGGCTCAAACAGCGTTGCTCGACATTGCCCATGAAAGACCTGAGATTACGCTAAACGCGGCGCGGCATTTGAAAATGCCCGTGGATCACCGGGTACGGGCTCAGTCCGTCGATCTTAAACGATTGGGAGCCGTCCTCGCCCTTGCATACGACCGTGAGTTTCACGATTTCGCTGAGCTTCTGCTTTTGGAGAAACTCGGGCCGCGCACCCTTCAATCTCTTGCGCTGGTTGCCGAAGTTGTTCACGGCGCGCCAAGTCGATTCTCGGATCCGGCGCGGTTTTCCTTCGCTCACGGTGGAAAGGATGGTCATCCATTCCCGGTGCCCTTGAAGACGTACGACGAGTCTCTCGACTTCCTGCGAAGCTCGCTCGATCGCGCGAAGCTGGGCGACAAGGACAAACTGGAGGGCTTTAGGCGTCTTGAAGGCTTCGTTCGAAATATCGAAGCCGCGGCCGAGCCTGAGGCGAACTTCGACGAGGTAATCGCCCACGAAAACGCAATCTCTCGTTCGCTCGATGGCCGCTCGGTTTTCGACGACAAGCCAAGACAAGGCTCTCTCTTCTGATTCTTCGGCAGCGCGCACGGAGGCTAAACGATGGGTGTAGAAATAAGCTCAACAACAAACGTCAAACAAGCCGTGCCATTTTTTGGAGTGTCCAACATCGAAGCGTCAGTCCAGTACTATGTTGATGGACTGGGCTTCGAGATGACCAAGAAGTGGATAGACAAGGGCAAGCTGCGTTGGTGCTGGCTTGAAATTGGAAATGCAGCGATTATGCTTCAGGAGTTCTGGAAGGAAGGAAATCAAGTTAACGGTCGGGGCAAATTGGGCGAAGGCGTTTCAATCTGTTTTATCTGTCAAGACGCGCTTGCTATTTATCGGGGAGTTACCGCTAAGGGCATCGAGGCTTCAAAACCCTTCGTTGGTAATGGTATGTGGGTGACTTCTTTGACCGATCCCGACGGTTACAGAATTGACTTCGAGAGTTACACCGATGTTCCCGAAGACACAGAGTTCTCAGAGCACCAGGCATCCTGACCTACATCTCGAGGAGATCGTCTATGAAAGCAGTGTTTAAGACCGCCCACCCGTACGCCGACGACGCAATGAATCTTCCAGTTGCAGATGTCGAAACAGCGATCCCTTTCTATGAAACGATAATGGGTTTCAGAGTTGAATCTCGCAAGGATTCGCCTGTTAAATCGGCGGTGCTTGCGAGGGATGACATTCGAATTGCGCTTGCGGAGAACGGAGGCGACCCTTCTCAGGAGGGTTGTTTTTTCGAAGTCGATAACGCCGAAGCAGCGTTCGCGGAACTAAGATCCAACGGCTTTGCCAAAGAAGACCCGGGTTACAGGATAGATAAGTACGGGAACAAATCGTTCAAGGTATTTTTTGTCGTTGCGCCGGATGGCCTTTGTTACTGTCTTGGTGAACGGCAGAGCTGACGATCGGGTGCATAAGAGGCTAATGAGAACAACCGATGAAAGATTTGACAATTTCGCTTGAGAACCGTCCAGGCGCCTTGGCCGAGATGGGCGACGCTCTGGGACGCGCGGAAGTCAGTATCGCGGGTGGTGGCGCGTTTGTGGTCGAAGGTCGGGGAGTTGCCCACTTTCTGTTCGAGGATGGCGATGCGGCACGCCGGGCGCTCGAAGCGGCAGGCATCCAGGTTTTGGAAGAGCGAGAAGTACTGGTTCAACGATTGAACCAAACTGAACCGGGACAGCTCGGCAAGATCACACGCAGGATGGCTGAAGCCGGTGTCAACATCGAAGTGCTTTATAGCGATCACGATCACCAGTTGATTCTTGTGGTTGACGACATTGAGAAAGGACGAACGGTTTCTCAAGCTTGGACGAGAGATCGTTCGTGAGCCCTTTGATTATTACTAGCCGGAATTCCGCAGGAGGATCTGTTAATGAAGAAGCTCGGTCTTGTTGTTGTTCTGGCATTCGCCTTTGCATTCGGGTCGGCCCCTACACTGGGCGTACAAAACCAGGAACTCCAGCGTTGGGAGCGACGAGCCCGGAATGTCACCATCACCCGTGACGACTGGGGTATCGCCCACATATCCGGCAAGACCGATGCAGATGCGGTGTTCGGCACAATCTACGCGCAAGCCGAAGACGATTTCAATCGCGTCGAAACAAACTATCTCAACTCAATGGGGCGGCTTGCAGAGGCTGAAGGTGAATCGGCGATATGGCGAGACCTGCGAATGAAACTGTTCATCGATCCCAACGCGTTGAAAGCTCACTACCAGGCGAGTCCTCCCTGGCTTAAAGCGCTAATGGATGCGTGGGCCGATGGTCTCAACTTTTACCTGGCGAAGAACCCAAAAGTCACCCCGCGGGTAATCAAGAGATTCGAACCGTGGATGGCGCTGTCCTTCACCGAAGGCAGCATTGGCGGCGATATCGAGACGATTAGTCTGGAGCAACTGCAGGCGTTCTACGGTAAGGATCGAGTCGCGGCGATACCAAAGAACGACAACGAATTGCCCGCGGAGCCAACCGGATCAAACGGCATTGCGATATCGCCGTCAAACACCGTCGGACGCCGAGCGTTGTTGCTGATAAATCCCCACACGTCCTTCTTTTTCAGATCCGAGCTCCAGATGACCAGCGAGGAAGGGTTGAACGCGTATGGCGCGGTGACCTGGGGACAGTTCTTTATTTATCAGGGGTTCAATGAGCGTGCAGGTTGGATGCACACGACGAGCGCCGTGGATGCGATTGACGGCTATCTCGAAACGGTGATCAAGAAGGGGGAACGTTTCTATTACAAGTACGGGGCTGAAGAACGGCCGTTCGCCACGTCGGTAATCAAAGTACCATACAAGACCGAGGGCGGTATGGCCGAAAAGGCGTTCACCGTCTATCGGTCCCACCACGGTCCCATCGTCGGCTCGGTGAGGGACAAGTGGCTGAGCACGCGTCTAATGCACGAACCGGTGAAGGCGTTGATGCAATCCTACGGGCGCACCAAGGCGAAGAACCACAAAGCGTTTAAGCAAACGATGGAGTTACACACGAATTCTTCCAACAACACTATCTACGCAGATGCCGACGGCAATATCGCATATTTCCACGCCAACTTTATACCGAGGCGTAATCCTAAGTTTGATTGGACCAAACCGGTGGACGGCAGTGATCCTGAAACGGAATGGAACGGCCTTTTGTCGGTGGATCAGGCGCCGCTGTTACTCAACCCGTCAAGCGGATGGTTGTACAACAGCAATAACTCGCCGTGGTCGGCGGCTGGTCCCAGCAGCCCAAAGAAGGCGGACTACCCGGTCTATGTCGATTCGGGGAGCGAGAACGCTCGAGGTCTTCACGCGATCAGAGTGCTGGAGAAAAAGAAAGACTTCACGGTTGACTCGCTTATCGCCGCCGCCTACGACAGCTATCTGACGTGGTTTGAGAAGCCGATTTCTGCTCTGATCAAGGCGTGGGACGGGGCGCCCGCTACAAACCCTCTCAAGTCGAAATTGTCGGATCAGATTGCACAGCTTCGCGCGTGGGATCTTCGATGGTCGGTGACATCGGTTCCAACGTCGCTTGCGGTGTTCTGGGGCGATGAGATTCAAAGAAAGGTCGGCGGGGAACCGAGACGGGCGTCGATGTCCGCTCCGGAATATATCGCCAGCAAGGCTCCGGCGGAGCATCTGCTCGAGGCGCTATTGGCAGCATCCGACAAACTTGCCGCCGATTTCGGGACCTGGAAAACGCCCTGGGGTGATATCAATCGTTTTCAGAGACTCACCCCAGACATCGTGCATCCTTTTAGCGACGCTGGGCCGAGCATCCCCGTTGGTTTTACGTCTGGCAACTGGGGTTCGCTGGCTTCATTTGGAGCGCGTCCGTACAAGGGATCGAAGAAGATCTACGGGACAAGCGGAAATAGTTTTGTGGCGGTGGTCGAGTTCGGCAAGACAGTGCGGGCGAAGGCGATAACGGCAGGCGGACAGAGCGGGAATCCCTCATCGAAGCACTTTAACGACCAGGCGAAACGATACAGCACCGGAG
>DASRIZ010000190.1:0-17307 GCA_035649735.1 Blastocatellia bacterium
GTTGAAGAACAAATGAGCCAGGATAAGATCCGGGTATTCGACGGCGAGAAGTATCTCAACCTTGAGAGCTTCCGAAAGAGCGGCGCTGGTGTCGCGACGCCGGTGTGGTTCGCGGAAGACAATGGGATCCTGTATGTCTATTCGCTGGCCGACGCAGGCAAGGTTAAGCGGATCAGGAACAACCCGCGAGTCCGTGTTATGCCATGCGACATGCGGGGCAAACCCAAAGGCGAGTGGGTTGAAGCACGCGCTAGGATCCTGGACGCCGCTGGGTCAGACCGTGCACACAAGCTGCTGGATAAGAAGTACGGATTGTTAAAGAAGATCGGCGGGCTTTTCAGTAAGCTGATGAAACGAGAACGGAAGACGATCGCAATTGAGCTTGTTTAGTTATGGACTTCGACTTCTATTGGCGTTGGCGTCCTGCTCCTCTCTGGCTTACGGTGCTGGTCGGGTCCGCTGTTGCGATTATTTTCTTGGCCTTATTGTGGCGCCGTCGCAAGCGAAACTGATTGCTAACCATTTGGCATCATAGCCAATTTGGCGTTGACATCGCTGTGACGTTTTGGACGCCAGAATTCTGTTGAGTCAAAAAGCAAATCTGCTTATACTGCCGCCATACTAATCGGGTCGGCTTCAATGAACCTGGAAAAAAAATCTCTCCTGTGCCCTTTGTTCCTCTCGCAACTGAAGGAGCCTTTTTCGTATGTCTGCCTTCTGTGACCGGTGTAACGAACAAACAAATCAGATCCTCAAAATCGCTAATCTCCCGGAGGTGGCCGCAGTCGCTCACCTGGGTTATCGACAAGTATGCGCGCCATGCTATGACGATCTCGTGCAGGAAGCGCTCGAAGTTGGTGAGCAGGATGAGGATCGGCGTTCGGAGTCCCGCGTGAAGGTTGCCTTTAAGGCGCGGGTCGAGGGAAACACTTCTCACCTTGATCCCTTCTCCGAAGAGATGAACGTCGTCGAAATCAGCCCATCCGGCCTAAGACTGCAGACCGCTCGCGAGATTGAGTCCGGCGCGTTGCTCAAAGTGTCCGTCCCGTCTCACGACGTCGAGGTCGCTGCGCTTGTCGAGTGGGTGACATCTGATGACGGCCAACGTAGCGCGGGGTTAAAACTGGTGGATCCGGACGAGGGATGGGAAAAACTCTGGCAGCAACACGCGTCTCCGGAGTAATACCGCCTTTGTTATCCTCTCGACGTCCTGGCGATCGGCTACCCATCATGAGAAGCCCGTACTTGGTATCGCTAGGTATCGTTCTGCTGCTCTCGGGGTGCGGCCAGAATCCCCCGCAGGCGCCTGTCGCTGAGACTTCTACACCAGCCGCATCGACTCCCCAAGTCCCGGCACAGCCCGAATCTACTTCCAGCGCGGCCCCCGAATCAAAAGAGTTTGAGATTCCCTATACAAAACACAGACTTTCGTACGCTGGTTATGTGATCACGATCAAACCAAAACAGGTCAGAGTAGAGGAAGACATCGCTGAGAGTGAAGTCGCCGTGCTGAAGAAGAACGGCAAGGTTATCCGAGAGTTCGATGCGGTGCGGCATCCCTTGGGCGGCTACACGCAAATCGCATTAGTGTCGGTGCTTGGTGATGGCAACAAGCAATTGATCGTTGAACAAAGCGGACCGGGAGACGGGGTGTCTTGGGTGGTTGCTCTCAAACCGCATTTTCAGATTCTTTTCACCAATTCTGCTTATCCTCTAGACGCCGCCGAGATGGGAGTTAAGGACCTTGATGGTGATGGCACCCTAGAGTTGCTGCTTGGACTAACCACTTTTGAGTTTCTCGACGGCCTTTGTCGAGCCTGCTCTCCTCGGTTCGCGATCGCCTTTAAGTACGACAAGAGGCGCGCCAGCTTTCGGCCTGCGAATCATCTCGTAAAGGGTCTCTGCGACACCGCCGACGAACTGGCCAAGGCCGAGCAAATGATAAAGCTCTGGCAAAGCGAGAACTCCGACCTCAATTCAAATCCAGTCAAAGCAATGGAACTCTACTCAAAAGTGCTGATACACGCTTTGCCGTTGGTTTATTGCGGGAGCGAAAGCATCGGCTGGTCTTTTTTTGACAGACTGTATAACCTGCCTGACAGAGAGGTCAGAAAATCCAGAATCAAAAGGACTCTTGGACGTGACCGGGTCTATCGAGAAATCCAAAACGACCTCAGTCGAACCAGACGCCAGGCTTCGTTGCATTGAGCCCGACTGTTTGACTGATCTTGCGATCACTGAAAGAGTCTACACTTGTCCGCGTTGTAGCGGATTGTTGGACGTCTCTTACACTTTCAACTCGGAGTCTTCGGCCGCCAACCATAAACAGAACTTTTGTCTACGCAAGACCTCACAAGCCCCGATCGACCGAAGCGGCGTCTGGAGATTCCGCGAGCTACTTCCCTTCGTAAACGATCCGTCGAAAGTAGTCTCCCTCGCCGAAGGTAATACTCCAATTTATGACGCGATCCGGTCGGCCAAATACGCCGGTCTCGACCTGCTTCGGTTCAAGCATCAGGGCATGAACCCCACCGGCTCATTCAAAGACAACGGGATGACCACCGGTGTCACGCAAGCGGTGGCGGTCGGGGCGACAGCAGTAGCTTGCGCGTCGACCGGCAACACATCTGCCTCGATGGCCGCGTACGCCGCGAGAGCGGGGCTTCGGGCGTTCGTTTTTATACCCGCCGATCAAATCTCTTACGGCAAGCTGTCGCAGTCGCTTGAGTACGGTTCACAGGTTGTCGAAATCGAAGGCAACTTCGACGACGCGATGCGATTGGTCCGCGAGTTGGCCGACGAGACCGATCTCTACTTATTGAATTCAATCAACCCGTTTCGTCTCGAAGGGCAGAAGACCATCATCATCGAGATGATGGAGCAGTGCGAATGGCAAGCTCCCGATTGGATAGTTCTGCCAGGAGGAAACCTCGGCAACACCTCGGCATTCGGCAAAGCCCTCCACGAAATGACGACGCTCGGATTTATCGATCGAATGCCGCGGCTGGCCGTAATCCAGGCCGAAGGGGCATCGCCGTTTTATCAACTGTTTATTTCAGCCGACCACTCGCAACTTCAGCCGGTTGCTACTCCTCAGACAATGGCGACCGCCATCCGGATCGGAAATCCGGTGTCCTGGAAAAAAGCTCTCCGAGCTTTGCAATGTACTAACGGACTTGTCGAGATAGTCACAGAGCAGGAGATAGCCGATGCAAAAGCAATAATCGGCGCCGATGGAATCGGCTGCGAGCCTGCCTCCGCAGCCACTCTGGCAGGGATCAAGCGACTCGCAGCGGCAGGCGTGATTGAGTCATCTGCAAACGTCATCGCGGTTCTGACCGGAAACTTGCTCAAGGACCCCAGCTATACGATCGGCTATCACACCGGTAACCTCGGGGACGAATCCGGGCAACAGCCGATCAACCCAGCGTTCGCAAACCGGCCAGTCCGCGTCTCGGCGAGTAAAGATCAGATCAAACAAATGCTCGAACTGTGAGTCACCAGTTCACCAATGCCAGATCTGATCGTGTTCCTCCATTAAACCCGCAACCTCGCTTTTTCGAATAAGCCTGGCCGCTGCGATGCAGTTCTGGGCGTTGATTCCGCGCTGCTCCAAATCGTCCTGTACCGCGTAGACACTCACTCCCTTTTCTTTTAGCCGGGCGAGGTCTTCGGTTGGCCTGGCCGGATGATTGATACGGGCGGTACCGATCCCCAGCGCCGGACATTCCTGATTCACAATATAGTTCACCGCATTTGCCCTGAGCAGTATGGACACGTCGCCGCCTGCATTCCTCAGCGCGGCGCTTAACCAAAGTATAGTGTCATCCTGCTCCTCGAGCGTGGCGCGATAAGCGGATTCAACAATGTTCAAGATCCTCATGATTCCCTCCAATTGGACAATCTAATCACCCACTTAACTCGTGGTCTCACTTTTGGGGCGCACCGCGGGGACTGAAATACCACCAACTGAAGTTGGTGGTATTACGGACTCCTTATCTGGTCGGGATCACCAGCGTGTTTGTAGACTCCTGAGCCATTTTTAGAAAATCGCCGGGCCCGCCGCGTTTCACCCCTGAAACCGCATTGCCGGCGCCTCGTTCGTCCACACACAACCCGCAATTGATCCAGTTCAGCAGCGGGTCGCCGGCGCCCATCTCCAGGAGCGCGGTGACAAAACGCTTTGTAGTAGGATGGTCTTCCTCTTCGACCGTCGTCCCTTTGACCGGGTTTGCGTGAGGAGCCTGCTCATTGAATGCAAGGTTTACTGCTCCTTCGTAGGCAAATACATTCACATTAATTCCCTTCTTCAGCGCCGACGCGATTATGCGAAAAGCCGTGGTCGAATTCGCTGATTCGTACGGCGGGTTCATAAGGGCTATTGTCAAAGTCTTCTCAGCCATGTTCGCCTCCAGATGTAATGTGAGTTTTACTGCTAGTCTGCAGGCGGCCCTCCGTGATCAGCGCTTCGGCAGAGCGGGGGCGATCACGAAGGACCGTCCATGCAGGTCTGTGGCATTTCAATGATCTAGTGCCAGATGACTTTGGTATCCGTCCGAGCCAGCATATCGACCAAAGCATCGATACTCGACACTTGAACGCCGGGGCTGAACTCCACCGCTTGAATACCGCGTTCGCTAAGAGAGAAGTCGTCTGCAAGCAAGCGGACTCCACGCCTGGCGAGCTCCGGCAGATGAGAACCGACCGCGTTGGCGCGCGCGGCAAGGACACCATTCTGCACGAGGAACACCGTCACGTCGTTCCCGTTCCGCTTCAAGTTTGTTGCGGTATCGACGACGAATCGTGCGTCGCTTGACTCGAACGGGTCTCTCGATTCGATAAACACATAGTTGTTCATATCAACCTCTCTATTTCACTCTGACCGCAATACCGTGTGGATCGGCGCGCTCCACACCGTTGACTATATGGCTGATGGGTGCGATCGCTTGAAGCACCCCGCTGCGGCCACCCTGCTCCACTCGCACAATACCCAGACCGGGAGTCGCTCCGACGGCGTTGTTTACGCTCGCGGCGTTGCCCGTCAATGGGATAGATCCCCGCATCGCCATAAAGACACGGTTGCCGCTCGGTGAGATTTCCATCAAGTCCGGGGCCGGATCGCCACTCACCTCCCCCACCAGATTAATCTCATTGATCACCGAGTCAGTCTCGGTCTCAACAACTACAATGCGATTTGCCGCGCGATCCGCGACCCACAGATACTGTTCGTGTTTGGTCAACGCAATTCCGTGGGAATCCACAAATCCCAGACTATCGCGGCTGAAGACAACCGTCGGAGCAGGCGTGTTTGGCGGATTCGGCGTACTCGAGTAACCGGAGAGAGGAAAAGTATACAAATCAGACTCGAGCGGATTCGCTGGAGTGCCGCCGCCCGCATCTACGTACATCTTGCCCTTCGTATGCAAACCGCCGCAGCCGTTCGGATGCACAGTCGCCCTGTCATACTCCGCCACTATCGCCATTGGCGTCGCGAATGTGTCCACGACAAACAATCCACCACCTCGAAGCGTTACGAATGCAAATTGTCCGGACTCATCGAAGTCGGGACAGATTGGAGCGTTATCCGGTCTCAACACCGGATCCTCGCGCGGCAAGCCGTTTGGGGTAGTGCCCACTGCCAGTTCGAGCGTGCCCGCTGCATCATAGGTGAATGTGTTGGTCGAGTAGTCAGTGAGTATGCGATGCAGCTTCTTTCCGTTCTGGTCGGCAACGATTACGAAAGTGTCATCTTCCGACGGAACCGCGGCGTGTGCTTGAGTGCCAACATCTACGGCAGCCACCGGCGTACGCGTGGCTGCGTCGATGAACAGCACGTGACCCGTAGCCACGAACGAAACCACGACATGAGTGTTTGCCTCGTTTAAGAACAACATGTGAGGACGGGTGGGCGCCGTCCCGGTCTGAGCAACACAAAAGTTGCGCGGCCCGGCTCCCAGATCGATTACTTCAGGCGTTGCCTGGCTCGCTGATTGCCCGTTTAGATCGCTTCCTTGATAGATATAGAGAGTGCCTCCGCTATCCACGCTATCGATGATGCTTCCGTTTCCGTTTTCGTCTCTGGTATTTGACTGATCAAGAATCCACACTTCGAAAGGAGCCTCGCTGACGGCAGTTTCTCTCGAAAGCGCGGGGATGCGCGTGGTAACTGCCACAAGCAAGACTGCCGCGCAGAAAACGACTATTCGTTTCATTGGTAGACCTCCGGGGTAGATTGAAATCATTGTGAGCTTCAGACCTTCATTTGCTTAAAGCGGGAACCGACCGCGAAAACTTGCATCCCCTGAGAGAAATTCCTTTGGCGATAGGATCAGGTTATAATCCTCACGCTCACGATTGACCTGACGTTGCGCAGCGAGGACCTGATGCCTTCGCCAAATGAAGTAACCCAACTACTTCTAGCCTGGAGCCAGGGGGACCGCTCTGCTCTCGAAGAGCTCATTCCTCTGGTCTATGACGAGTTACACAAAATGGCCAGGCGATACATGATTCGAGAGCAGGCCGCCAATACCCTGCAGACGACGGCGCTGGTAAACGAGGCTTACCTGCGCATGGTCGATATGCGGAAGGTGCAGTGGCAGAATCGCGCGCACTTTTTTGCCGTTTCTGCCCAGTTGATGCGGCGGATATTGGTCGACTTCGCGCGTTCGCGTAACTATCAAAAGCGAGGCGGCGGTAAGCGCAAGGTAACGTTAGATGATGCGCTCGAGGTATCTCCAAGACAGGATGCCGATTTGGTGTTGCTTGATGACGCCTTAAACGCACTTGCCATCGTTGATGATCGAAAAAGAAAAGTCGTAGAACTGAGATTTTTCGGGGGCCTGACAGTGGAAGAGACAGCGCACGTCCTCGAGGTTTCTTCAGACACGGTTATGCGGGATTGGAAGATGGCAAAAGTCTGGTTGTTGCGTGAGATGAGTGGGAAAGACCGAGATGAGGCCTGAACGTTGGCGCGAGATCGAAAAACTCTACCACGAGGCGCTAGCGCTTGAAGGCGGCGAGCGGGCGATATTTCTGGATCGTGTATGCTCGGACGATGGGGAGCTGCGCAGCGAGCTGGACTCTTTGCTAGCATTTGAATCTCGCGCGGAGAACTTTATTGAGTCTCCCGCGTTTGAAGTCGCAGCGACGATGCTGAAAGATCAGACTCACTCGCCGGTAGGGCAAAGCCTCGGTCCCTACCAGGTTCTCTCAATGATAGGCGCGGGAGGAATGGGAGAGGTTTATCTCGCGCAAGATACGCGATTGGGCCGCCAGATCGCGCTTAAAGTGCTGCCCAGCGAATTCACTCGAGACCAGGACCGCTTGCGCCGCTTCGAACAGGAAGCCCGCGCCGCATCGGCTCTCAATCATCCGAATATTCTTACTATCTTCGAGATCGGGCACGATCCCAGCGCGCACTACATTGCCACCGAGTACATTCAAGGAGAAACGCTGCGACGCCGGCTCGCGCAGGGCCCTCTCGATTTATCGCGGGCGCTGGACATCGCCTGTCAAATCGCGAGCGCGCTTGCCGCGGCGCACGACGCGGGCATCGTTCATCGTGACATCAAGCCCGAAAACCTGATGCTCCGTCCTGATGGTTATGTAAAGGTTTTGGATTTCGGCATCGCCAAGTTAACCGAGCAATACGCACCACCGCTCAGCCCTGAAGCAGATACAGCCGTTGCGATCAGCACCGAGACCGGGGTCGTACTCGGGACTACAAGTTACATGTCGCCGGAACAGGCGCGGGGTCAGGAATTAGACGCGCGCTCGGATCTGTTTAGCCTCGGGGTAGTGCTGTATGAGATGGTCGCCGGCACTGCGCCGTTCAGGGGCCCGACATCCGCCGACGTACTGGCGGCGATACTGGTTCACGAAGCACCTCCACCCTCGATGCTCACGTCAAACTCACCCGAAGCTTTGGATCGGATAATCAGCACCGCGCTTCGAAAGGACCGCGAATACCGCTATCAAGATGCGCGAACGCTTCTTAACGATCTCAAAGACTTGAAGAAAAGGGTTGAGTTCGAAGACGCGCTTGAACGATCAACGAGCAGGGCAGAATTTGTTCCGGTCACGCAAAAAGACTCGGGCTCTCGTGAGTCGCAAACGATAATTTATTCTCTCGCTGTTCTGCCTCTGGCTAACACTCTTGCCGATCCTGGCATGGACTACTTTAGCGACGGAGTCACCGAAAGCATTATCAACTCGCTGGCAGCGTTGTCCGATCTGCAGGTTATGGCCTGGAGCACCGTATCCGGCTACAAGAACCGGCAGGTTGATCCTCGGAGCGTCGGGCGAGATCTTGGTGTGCACGCGGTGCTAACCGGACGAGTCATTCAACGAGGCGATCGACTTGTAATCAAGACCGAATTGGTAAACGCGAGCAGCGGCTTTCTTTTGTGGGCCGAATCCTATAGCTGTGAGCCTGCCGACATCTTTCGAGTCGAAGAAGAAATCTCAAAGGAGATCTCCGAAAAGCTGTTGCTCCGGTTAAGTACCGAAGAGAGAAGGCGGCTTACAAAACGCTTTACGGAAAATACAGACGCATATCACGCCTATCTCAAGGGTCGATACTTTTGGAATAAGCGAACAGATGAAGACGTAAGACAAGGCATAGAGTATTTCAAGCAGGCGATTGAGAGCGACCCGGGTTACGCGCTGGCGTACGCGGGGCTCGCCGACTCTTACATTATTCTGGGGTCCTTTGGCGTAGCAACGATGCCGTCGGACGAGGCTTGCCCAAAAGCGCGCGAAGCGGCGACACGAGCACTGGAGATCGACGGCGCTCTGGCGGAAGCTCACGCATCGCTTGCCTATTGTCTGGCAATTTATTATTGGGACTGGCCCGCCGCGCATCGCGAGTTTCAGACTTGCTTCGAACTAAAGCCGGGGTATTCGACCGGGCATCACTGGTACGGGTTTGTCTATCTGGTTGCAAAGGGACTGCTCGATGAAGCTATCTCAGAAGAAAAACGCGCCGGTGAGCTTGACCCGCTCTCCCTGACGATTAGCGCCAACCTGGGTTTGCTGATGTATCTGGACCGCCGCTACGACGAGGCAATCACTCAATATCAAAAGACGCTGGAGATGGATCGGAACTTTGCTTATGCGCATTGGCAGCTTGGACTGGCGTATGAACAAAAGGAGATGTACGAGGAAGCTACCGTCGAATTCAAAGAGGCTGCCGGCCTCCACGGCAAAAGCACGTTGCCCTTAGCGCTGCTCGGACATGCTTACGCAGTTTCGGGGAGGAACGAGGAGGCCAGAGCGGTCCTTGATGAATTGCACGACTTCGCAAACCAAAGAAATGTTTCTGCCTACCGAGTGGCGGCAATTTTTGCGGGTCTGGGAGACCGGGGAAAGGCGTTCGAATGGCTGGGATACGCGTTCGAGCAACGCGATCCCTGGTTGATATGGCTAAAGCACGATCCGGTCCTTGATCCGATCCGGCCCGACCGCCGCTTTAAGACGCTTGTGCGCAAAATCGGGCTCGACGGCGCCGGGGCGAAAGCGATCGGACGCCGCACCCCAGGGAGATCTTCGAACAGCCAGCCCAATCGAAAGGCGATTACATCTCTCGCTATCATGCCGCTTGCCAATGTCTCCGGCGATCCCGAAATGGAATACCTGAGCGATGGTATCACCGAGACTATTATTAACCAGCTTTCACAGCTACCAAAGATTCGAGTCACCGCGCGCGGCAGCGTGTTTCGATACAAGGGCCAGGACCCGGACCCACAACTTGTCGGCCGCCAGCTCGGTGTTCAAGCGGTGCTGACCGGCAGAATACGCCAGACTGAAGACCGGCTGATCATAGCCGCGGAGCTGACTGACGTGAGCAGCGATTCGCAACTCTGGGGCGAACAATACAATCGCAAACTGTCGGACATATTTGAAGTCCAGCGAGAGATTGCCAAAGAAATTACCGAGAAGCTTCGGTTAAAGCTGAACCGCAGGGACAAGACCCGGATCGCCCGACAATACACCACGGACGTCGAGGCCTACCACGCATACCTGAAGGGACGGTATCTCTGGAACAAGCGGGATGTTGAATCGCTCAGACGAGGAATCGAGTACTTTAAGCAGGCGATAGATCGAGACCCGAGTTTCGCGTTAGCCTACGCGGGCCTCTCGGATTCGCATACCTTGCTTGTGGTTCGCGAAGCACTGCCTCCCGAGGACGGGTACTCGAAGGCGAAGGCGGCCGCGCGAAAGGCTTTGGAGATTGACGAAGATCTGGCCGAGGCCCATGCATCGCTCGGTCACGCAATGCTTCACAACTGGGAGTGGGAGGAAGGGGAAAGCGAGCTCAAGAGAGCCATCGAGCTTAATCCGGGCTATCCATCCGCGCACCACTGGTATTCGGAACACCTCACCGCGATGGGGCGCTGCGCCGAGAGCATAAAAGAATTGGAATTGGCCGCCGAGCTTGATCCGCTCTCCCTGGTCATCAGCGCGGATCTGGGACGAGCTTTCTACTATGCTCGCGAGTACGATCGCGTCATTGAGCAGGAAGCGCGAACCCTCGAGCTTGATTCAACCTTCTGGCTCTCGCATATCAACCTCGGAAGATCCTTTACCCAAAAAGGCATGCACGCGGAAGCGATCGACAAACTGGAGACTGCGACCCGGCTTTCCGTTGGCAACACCGAGGCGCTGGCATTTCTCGCATTCGCCTATGCCGCGGCGCGCAACCGCGAGAATGCTCAAAGGGTGCTCGCCCAATTGGACCAGCAGGCAAAGCAAACCCACGTTCCGCCGTACCACTATGCCGTAGCCTACTCAGGCCTTGGAGACCAGGATCGTGCCTTCGACTGGCTTGAACTCGCGTTTCAAAAACATTCGGTTGACCTGTTCACCCTGAAAGTCGAACCGATGTTCGACGTTCTTCGGTCGGATCCGAGATTTGACAATCTTCTACGCCGCGTCGGACTGTTGCCTCCGGCGAATGTCAGGCAAACCGAAAGCGAAGCGAACACTCAGATCGCTAAACCAGTTCCGGCGGGGATCGCGATACTCCCGTTCAGACCCATCAATCCCCAGCATAGAGATGAATATCTTGAGCTTGGAATAGCCGACGCATTGATAACCAGACTCAGCGACATCAAGCAGATTGTTGTGAGACCGACAAGCTCGGTCCGCAAGTATACGGATCTGGAGCAAGACTCGGTCATCATCGGACGAGAAATGGCCGTCGAATCGGTGCTGGAAGGCTGCATACAAAAGCTGGCCGACCGGATTCGCATCACCGCGCGTCTTGTGAGAGTAGAGGACGGCCGCTCGCTTTGGACAGGCAAGTTCGATGAAGACTTCACCGACATATTTGCGGTTGAAGATTCGATATCAGAAAAAGTCGCAGCCGCGCTCGCGTTACGGTTGACCCGCGACGAGCGTGAGCGCCTGACCAAACGTTATACGGATAACACCGCAGCCTACAGTCTCTATTTGAATGGTCGCTATTACTGGAACAAGAGAACCGAGGAGTCGCTGAACAAAGCGGTCGAGTGTTTTAATCAGGCCCTTGAGATCGACCCCGAGTACGTGCTGTCTTACGCCGGGCTCGCCGACTGTTACACCAAGCTTGGAGACGTAGGGGTCACCGCAATGACATCCAGGGAAGCTTTTGCCCGGGCTCACCAGGCGGCATTGAAAGCGTTGGAGATCGACAATACGCTCCCCGAAGTGCATGCGTCACTTGGGCATTTGGACATGCACCTGCTGCGATGGGCTGATGCGGAGCGTGACTTCAAACGGGCGATCGAGCTCAATCCAAACTACGCGAGCGCTCATCACTGGTACGCCTATTTTATGGCGTTTCACCGTCGGTTTGACGATGCGCTGAGGAGGATCGAAATAGCTCAACAACTCGATCCTCTGTCGTTGCCCATAGCGGACAGCATCGGGGAGTTCTTGTACTTCGCGCGACGCAACGACGAAGCTATCGTGCATTTTCGCAAAACCCTCGAGCTTGATCCCAACTTTCTTGCGAGCAGGATCAATCTTGGCCGCGCCTATGAACAGCTTGAGATGTTCGGGGATGCCGAGGAACAGTTTCTAAAAGCCAGACAGGTCACCGGTGAGAGCATCGATGCTCTTGCCGCTCTTGGGCACGCGTATGCAATGTCAGACAACAACGCCGGCGCGCGGGAGATCCTTGCTCAGTTGATCGCGCTGTCCCAAAAGCGTTATGTCTCACCTTACGATATAGCGCTGATATACGCGGCGTTGGGTGAAACTGATGAAGCGTTTAATTGCCTCGAAAGTGCCCACGATCAAGGTGTCGAATGGATGATTTATACCAACATCGACCCGCGGCTGGAGCCGCTTCGAGGAGACCCGCGCTTCAGCAACCTGCTGCAGCGCCTGGGTTTTGCGCCCGATACCGCTTAGGATTCTTTGCGTCTCTGCGGCCCTTTGCGTCTCTGCGCTAAAAGACCATCTCGA
Organism: Blastocatellia bacterium; assembly: GCA_035649735.1. Classification (GTDB taxonomy): domain Bacteria; phylum Acidobacteriota; class Blastocatellia; order UBA7656; family UBA7656; genus Onstottus_A. The sequence continues at coordinate 12,451 of DASRIZ010000190.1, forward strand.
ACTCTGTGGCCTCTTAAGCTACCACCTCCGCCATTGTCCTAATTGCTTCAATGTTGCTGGCTCCGCAAATGAGGGTCGTGACGCCTGCTTCCTTCCAAACCGCAAGTTGATCTTTTATTCGCTCGCGCGGACCGCACAACGCAATCTCATCGACCAGCTCATCAGGGACAGCGGCGATGGCTTCGTTCTTTTTGCCGGCTAGATAAAAATCCTGGATGGTCTTTGCAGCATCTTCGTAACCGTAACGGCACGCCAGGTCGTTGTAAAAGTTTTTTCCTCGCGCTCCCATCCCGCCGATGTACAAAGCCAGATTCGGCTTTACGTGCATGCGGCAAGCGTCGACATCGTCACCGACTACAACGCTGACGGTTGGCGCAATATCGAAATCCGCAAGCGTCTTCCCATCCGAGCGCCGCGCAAAGCCCTCGTCGAGCGACTTTCGAAACACGCTCACTCGCTTTGGTGAAAAGAAAACCGGGAGCCAGCCGTCGGCAACCTCGGCTGCAAGCGCGACGTTCTTCGGACCGATCGCCGCAACATAAATCGGGATGCTCGAGCGCAGCGGATGCACGATCAGCTTGAGAGGCTTGCCCAGACCCGTTCCGCCCTGAACCGGTATGTCATAGTACTCGCCGTGATGCTCGAGAGGCTGTTCGCGTTTCAAGATCGTCCGCACTATTTCGACATACTCGCGTGTTCTTGTGAGCAGCTTGCCGTACACGACGCCGTGCCAGCCTTCGACCACCTGCGGCCCGGAGGCTCCGAGGCCCAGCATAAACCGCCCGCCGGTCAGCAGATCGATTGTCGCAGCAGTCATCGCGGTCATCGCCGGAGTGCGGGCGGGCATCTGCATAATCGCGGTCCCGACGTTGATTCGTTCGGTATGCGCTGCGAGCCATACAAGCGGAGTCACGGCGTCCGATCCGTACGCTTCAGCCGTCCACAGCGAGTGATAACCCAGCTTCTCTGCTTCGCGAGCAATGGCGATGTTGTCCGAAGGGCCGGAACCCCAGTAGCCAAAGTTCAATCCGAGTCGCATTAGGCCTCCTCCATCGCCGGACGCGGTTCAGGCGCTGGTTCGGTCGATTTCGAATCCTTGAACAGCAGCACAAACAACAAAGCGACAAGCGCGGCGAACCCGGCGGGGATATACCAGATCATCCGCCAATCCTTCAGACCGTTGACCGTGAACGCGTCAACTATGTTGCCGCTAAGCGCCGACCCGATGCCAAGACCCACCCCGTAGGTTATCAACGCGATGAATCCCTGGGCGCTCGCGCGAATCTCCTTTGGCGCTTTTCGGTCGGTGTAGATCTGGCCGGTCACGAAGAAAAAGTCGTAACAGATCCCGTGAAGAAGAATGCCGGCATAGAGCATCCACATTCCGCTGCCGAGATTACCGTTCGCGAAAAACGCGTATCGGACCACCCACGCCAGCATACCCACCAGCAGCGTCTTCTTTACTCCAAGCCGCACAAGAAACCACGGCATCAACACCATAAACGCGACCTCGGACATTTGCCCCAATGTCTGCTTGCCCGCCGCGCCTTCCATGCCGAGATCATTTAGAAACGGGTTCGCAAAGCTGTAGTAAAACGCCAGCGGTATCGAGATCAATAGCGAGCAGATGACGAAGATCAGGAATGATCTCTCCTTCATCAGTCTCAGAGCCTTCACTCCGAGGACTTCGCCAAAGGTGATTTCCTTTCCGACATTTTGCGGAGGTGTACTCGGAAGTGTGAACGAATAGAGTCCGAGCAACACCGAAGCGATCCCCGCCATCTTCATCGGCAGCTCGCTCTTTTCAACGTCAGGAAGATAGTGCGACTGAACAAACCAGATGGTTAACCCCGCTACGATCCAGCCGATTGTTCCCCACACTCGTACCCGCGGAAATTCTTTCTCAGGGCTCTTCATTTGATGAAACGACACCGCGTTGATCAGCGCGAGCGTGGGCATATACGTAAGATTGTAGATCAACAGCATCAGGATCAGCGGCCCCACAGCAGTAGTGGTTGACGCGAAGTGCATGACCGCGCCCCCAAGCAAGTACAGGAAACCCATAACCTTTTGCGAGGCGAAATAGCGATCTGCAATCATCCCTACAAAAAACGGGGAAATAATCGCCGCAATGTTGTTCATCAGATATGCGTTACCGATCTGGCTGCCGCTGAATCCGATGCTCCCCAGGTGCGTGCCCAGCGTCACAAACCACGCCCCCCAAACAAAGAACGCCAGAAACATCATCAGACTGAGCCGTAGATAGGTTTTAGAGTCCATGAAATCTCCTGATTGTGTGGGTCAGGGCTCCGCGCCGAAATAGCAAATTATTTGCTATTTACTATTTGCTATTTCGGAACTCGGAACCATCTTATTTGATTTCTCTGACACGAAGATTGCGGAATGACACCCGCGAGATCGGATCGTGGTTTTGCAAACCAATATAGCCTTCGCTGCCGCGCACGCCGTCAAACTCATTCACCTTCTCGCCGTTCAACACCACGGTGTAATGCTGCCCAACAATCGTGATCTGGTACTTGTTCCATTCGCCCGGGGCTTTTGACGCAATCTTGCTGGCTGCAAACTGGTCGTAAGCGGATCCGGTTTGGAACTTAAGTCCGTTCTTATCGCAGTCATCAATCTGAATCTCGTAACCATAGTTGACCGCATGCCACGGTGTGTCGCTCTTCTCTGGAAAGCGGACAAAAATCCCAGAGTTATTGCATTTGTCAGTAACCTTCCATTCAACTTCGAGCACGTAGTCCTTAAAGGGTCGAATCTCGTAATAGAGCAGTCCCATTCCCGCCTGCGACATGAGCACTCCGTTTTCTACGATGAAGCTGCCCTTGCCCACGTGCTTCCACCCCGAAAGGTCTTTGCCGTTGAACAGATCGATCCATTCACCGGTAGGCTTTTGGGGCATCGCCAGCGCAGCAAGCGAAAGAACCGCGGTTAATACCGTCACGATTAGTGTTTGTCTTTTCAATGTATCCTCTCTTTCCGCTTACAGATTTCCCTTCTTGTGCTCCTCAACAATGTAGTCGCAAGCTCGAGCGGTCAGCGCCATCATCGTAAGCGTAGGGTTCTGACATCCGATCGACACAAAACACGCGCCGTCGGTTACGAACAGGTTCTTTACATCCCAGCTCTGATTGAACCTGTTCAGCACTGACGTTTTCTTGTCGTTGCCCATCCGTGCTGTGCCGACTTCGTGAATGCACAACCCGGGAGGCGCAAGCTTCTCACTCAATCGCGTCACCTCGAATCCGGCTTCGTGAGCCATCTCCTGTATGCTCTCCAGCGCGTCGGCGGCCATCGCTCGTTCGTTGTCGCCGTGCGTACAGGTAATGTGCGCAGCCGGAATACCCCATTTGTCTTTGACCTTGTTGTTGATCGTGACTCGGTTCTCTTTTCTCGGGAGCATCTCGCCCCACATCCCTATCGAAAACGGCGCGGCGTCTTTGACCTCTCGAACAATCTTCTTGAACTCCGAACCGAAACCCGGAATCTGCTTCAAGTTGGTCGGCAGCATCCCGCGCTGAGAACTGCCCTGCATCCCGTAGCCCCGGATGAACTTCGGATGTCGCTCGTTGATGTTTCGGAACTTGGGAATGTAGATGCCGTTAGCGCGGCCATCGTCATAGTTGTACGGATACCTGGACACCGCGGGCACCAGACCGCCTACCCCGATCTGAAAAATATGATCCATCAAGTAAGAACCCAGCACGCCGGACGAGTTTCCGAGCCCGGCTGGATGCTGGCGAGTGGCGCTGTTCAGCATCAGCCTGGTCGATTCGATTGTTGAGGCGCAGAGCACCACCACTTTGCCAAAGACCTCGAATCCTTTCCTCGTCACCTGATCGATGCAGGCGATACCTTTTGCTTTTCCGGTTTTGGCATCAACGATGACGTGGCTGGCGACGGCGTTTGTGCGCAGGGTAAGCCGGTTGGTCTTTGCCGCGGCGGGGAGAGTGGAACCCGGACTACTGAAGTACGAATAAGTCGAGCAACCCCGATCACAATGTCCGCAGTAGTGACAAGCGGCTCGGCCGTTGTGACGTTGCGTCAGGATTGCCGCCCGTCCGATTGTGACCTTGCGATCCTTCCATTTACGCTCGACCGCTCGTTTCAAGAGCTGCTCGCCGCAGGTCATCTTCATCGCCGGCAGAAATTTGCCATCGGGAAGATTTGGAATATTCTCGTATGCGCCGCTCACCCCGACAAATTCCTCGACCTTGTCATAGTAAGGCGCGAGTTCGGCGTATGAAATGGGCCAGTCGTCTCCGTAGCCGTCACGGCTCGCGGCTTTGAATTCGTAGTCAGACAATCGATAGCTCTGGCGGCCCCAGGTGATCGTGCGTCCGCCGACCTGGCGCCCGCGAATCCAATCAAACGGCTTTCCATCCGGCGTGGTGTACGGGTTATCGAGGTCGTCAACAAAAAACTGGTATCCGTAGGGATTGCAGGCATAGCACTTCGACTGCACTTTTTGACGCGCACGTCCTGCGGCGGTGTAGCGGTCGCGGACTTCGTAGGGAAGCAAGTGCTCTGTGAAATCCTTTTCCGGATCGAGGTTCCGGCCGGCTTCGAGCACGATCACTCGCATGCCTTTCTCGCAGAGTTCCTTCGCCGCCCAGCCGCCGGTTGCACCGGAGCCGACAACTATCGCGTCGTAGATTTCTTGTTTTGCCATAGCCTATTGTTCTCGGCGCCCCGAATCGCGGATTTGTGTAAACGATCTAGTTCCTGATCGTTGCTTATCGCTAACCACGTCTTCCCACCGTCTTTGGTAACCACGGAGGTATTCGCTTCGATCCACCCAGTTCTTCGATCAACAAACGTTACACGCGATGCTCT
>DASRIZ010000191.1:0-5289 GCA_035649735.1 Blastocatellia bacterium
TCCGGACCCGCTGATTAAGAGTCAAGGTCAGCGCGGACCAGAACCGAACATTAACAAGAAATCCCAACCATTTTCGCGGGCCGCTTGGCTTTTTCTTCGACAATAGGAGGTGCTTGCTCTGCCCAGGTGCAGGCACAAAACGAGCATAGCCGAGAACGCAGCCTAATCGATCGGTCCTCATCTTGCACGCGGAAGATTACCTAGCATCTGCTTGTCGTTTTCGCTGTCACGACTGGAGAGCGGCGCGTGTAAGTTTGAGAGTCCCTGCAAGCGGAGAGGCTCAATCGCGCAGTCCGACTCTCAATTGATCCAGCCGTGCTCCCGAAATCTGATCTTTAGCTGCTCTGCAATTGCGTCGGCGGTCGCCTTGGCTCTCCCCTCAGGCGTATTGCTGCCGCTCGCCTCGCCATAAATCCTCGTCGCGCCAACGATGATCAGTCCTATCGGATTGCGAGTCGCAATCGCGACCGCGGACGGCGCGATAATGCCGGGCGTCTTGTTTCCGGAAGAGCTAAGCGTGCCTGATCCAAGTTGGCGTAAGCCCTGGGGCGTCATCACATAACTTTCCACTACCGTATCTATCTCCGAACTCCCTGCGCTGAATCCAATCACAAAACGAGTGACTCCGCTGCCGGCCTGGACCGAAACTAAGTAACCGCGAATTACGCCGTCGCCAACTTGCGGCGCCGCTCCCGGACCGGCTTGCACTGCGGGAAGACCCATGGCCTGGATATCCGTAACCACGCCTTGGGTGATGATGGCACTAAGCCTGCGCCCAGTTTCCAGTTCCTCGGCCGTTGGCGGTGTGCTCGGCGCACTCAGGCCGGCGCCTATAGAGGCATCGGCGGGGATCCTGGCCGGGTCGGCGATGAAGTCGTAGACCCAGATTTGATTGGGGCGGGCAAGCCCCGGGCTCACCATGGCTGTTTGCTGGGTGACGTTCGTCGAAGCGCATCCGGCAAGCACGCCTAAGGCGAAAAAAATTGATATCGTACGGCTGCGAGTGATCATAGCGAACCTCCTAATTGAGGCTGTTGCCCCTCGTTACCGCTTTTATTGTCGCGCCATCGCTACCTTGAAGCGTTCCTCGGGAGCGATTAGGTGATTGTGATCGTCTTTCTCTAAATCGATCTGCACCCAGTTCACCTCGCCCCTGAACTCGTTGCCGTGCGGGCCGTAGTCCGGGGAGACCGGAGAGCCAGCGTCCTTCCCGACGTTGCAGGTCTCATCGGCCGAAAACACCATCGGCTGCGTCACTTCTACGCGGCCCTCTCCGACTTTGGCGCCATCCACGTAGAGCGAAACCGCGCCGCCTTTCGCCAGCCCACCGCCATCGTATTTGAACGGAATGCGTACTTGATGTTTACCCGCCGGAATCGGTGAGGTTGCTTCCGCAAAGAAAAAATTGACCCCGAAGAAATTGTAACAATACTTCAGCTTTCCCTGGTGAGCGTAGAGAGTCCAACCACCGACATGGCCGCCCTGGGCAATGATGACACCGCTCGCCCCCGAATCCGGCACGACAACTTCGGCGGTTACGACGTGCGATTTGTTCTTAATGTTGACAACTGAGTTCTCGCTCAAGCGACCCATACCGGAGAAAAGGATTTGTGAGTTGCCGCGAATGAGTTGTGGCCGGCCGGCCAGGTCCGGGTTGAACCGCTCGACCCTCCGGTCGTCCAAGGGAATAACGTTGTACTTGACCGCTTCGATCAGAAACAACCGCTGCAGTTCCTGAAGCTTCTTGGGGTTTTCTTTCGCGATGTTTCGGGCTTGGGTCCAGTCATCCGGACCGTACAACTCCCAGGTGTCATCCTCGAAGGGTGGCAGTGGGACGATGACCCAGGGAATGCTGTGTCGAGTGACGGCGGTCCACCCCTTGTAATAAATGCCGCGATTGCAGAACATCTCGAAATACTGAAGCTCATGTCGGTCGGCAGCCTTGGCGTCATTGAACGAGTAAACCATGCTCACGCCTTCCAGCGGAGACTGCTGCACGCTGTTGACGATTGTCGGCTGAGGTAGTCCTGCCGCTTCCAAAATTGTCGGCGCGACATCGATCACATGATGAAACTGCGACCGGATCTCGCCCTTGGCCTTAATGCCATTTGGCCAATGCACAATCGTCCCGTTGCGGGTACCGCCCCAATGCGACGCCACCTGCTTGGTCCACTGATACGGAGCGCACAGCGCATGCGCCCAACCTACCGCGTAGTGGTTGTATGCTTCCGGGCCGCCGAACCTGTCGATCTTGCTGATGAGAAACTCGGGTGTTTCAATACTGGTCATGCCGTTGAGTGTCGTCATTTCGTTAAAACAGCCATTCGGCGTTCCTTCGGCCGACGATCCGTTGTCCCCAATGATGTAATAAATCAACGTGTCCTCTAAGACGCCGAGGTCTTGTAGCGCATCCACCAATCGCCCGATGTGATAGTCGGTGTGCTCGAGAAAGCCGGCAAAAACTTCCATCTCTCGGGCGAGGATCGGCTTGAGCGTGTCGGGCATGCTCTCCCACGCCGGAATTTCATCATGTCGTTTGGTGAGCTCGGCATTGGCCGGTATTACGCCCATTTCTTTTTGCCGCGCGAAAATTTCCTCGCGCAGTTTGTCCCAGCCCTGGTCGAATTTCCCCTTATACTTATCGATCCACTCCTTGGGCACTTGGTGCGGCGCGTGCGCAGCCCCGGGCGCAAAATACATGAAAAACGGCTTGTCGGACATCAGCGCTTTTTGCTGGCGCACCCACTTGATAGCTTTGTCGGTCATGTCCTCGGTGAAGTGGTAGCCCTCTTCCGGAGTCTTGGTGACCTCGATGGGCGTTGTGCCTTCGTAGACAGCCGGGTAGTACTGGTTGGTCTCGCCGCCGATGAAACCGTAGAAATATTCGAACCCACCACCACCCGTTGGCCATTGGTCGAACGGACCCATAGGACTGGTCTCCCAAACCGGCACTTCGTGGCATTTGCCGAACTGGGAGGTCGAGTAGCCGTTGAGCTTGAGCACCTCGGGGAGCGGCGCTTTGTTTTTTGGCAGGATCGAGTTGTAGCCGGGCGCAGATGTGGCGATCTCGCAGACGCCGCCCATGTTCACGGAATGGTGATTACGGCCAGTGAGCATCGCCTGGCGTGTAGGCGAGCAGAGCGCCGTGGTGTGAAAGCGGTTATATTTCAATCCGCCTGCGGCCAACCGCTCTGCTGTCGGCATACTGATGGGACCGCCAAAGGCGCTGGAGCCGGCAAACCCCACGTCGTCGAGCAGAATGATCAAGACGTCGGGCGCTCCTTTGGGCGGCCGCAGCGGTTCGATAGGCGGGAACTTGGTATCCGGGTCTTTGGCGTCGTATGTCGTCAGGCCGACGTACTCCCGATCGGGGATGGGAAGAATATCGCGCTGGAGTTTGGCAGATGGATTAGCCATTGTAAGGCTCCTTTCTCTTATGGGGTCCCAAGTGTCAGGTGTCGGGTTTCAGGGAATTCGTTCGAAATCAGAGCGGCGTGATGCGATCATTTGAATTTTGGATCGCCTTCTTGCCTATTCTCTTCCTTCCTTTCGGTTAACGTCGGATCATTGCTTGACCTCGAAAACGTCTTGTCACTAGAAAAAATTCGATGGTCAAGCGGATCAGAAATCTGCATCCAGCACGACGCGGTAACGGGCCTTGCCTGATTCAAGTCGGGCGAAGGCGGCCTCGTTGATATTGCTCATCGGGAAGTGCTCGGTCTGCGGCGCGAAATTGTGCCGTGAAGCAAAGTCGAGCATCGTCTCGATCGCCACCGGCGAGCCAGTCGGCGAACCTGAGACGCTATTAGACTCATATCGTTCAAACCTGGTCGGTAGTTGCGAATAACAAAAGCAATGCCAAAGTAGTTTGCCGCTCCTTCACCCAATTTTTATGCTTGGTGTGGCATGAATGAATCGCCCGCGCTGAGGCGTTTTTGTGTGGACTTTGTGACTTTTTTGCACGTCCAGCGAGATAGTAACGAACGAGAACGATCCATGAGGGCCAACCGGACAGCGTACAAATCAGAGAGCCTGAGCCGGTAAACATCCTAGCCACATTAACTGAGAATGAGAGCGCGGTGAGGAGCCAGAATGATGCGGAGCGAACGGCAATTGCGCTTGCGTGGCTCTTCCATCTCGTCGGCGACATACATCAGCCCCTACACGCTGCTCAAATATTTACAGTTGACTATCTCAACGGTGATAGGGGTGGAAATGAAATCTGTGTACGGATGACACAGATGGGTCAACCGATGGACCTGCACAGGTTTTGGGACGGCGTGATTACCTCTAGCTCGAACCTAACCAGCCTACGAAAGGAGGCCACGGTGCTACGAAACCGCCAGCAGTTTCAGCAAAGTCAGCTCACAGAACTTGGGAACACCGGCTTTGAGTCGTGGGCATAAGAGAGCTTCGAGATTGCAACGAAGTTTGCTTACCGTAACGGAGGCCAGATTGGGAGTCCGAGAGGTGGAAATAAGGACTGCACGACGGTATGGGAGGCTCCGGTGCTTCCCGTGGGGTACATTGTTAGCGCGAGCCTGATTGCTGATAGGCGCATGATTCTGGCGGCTTACCGCTTGGCGGATTTGCTGACACGGATACTCAAACTTTGAAAGGAGAATTCAAGCAAATTGCGTAGGATCGATTCGTCGGAGAAATCAGTTCAATCCTGGCATCGTGTCGTGGTTACTTGACCAGTCTATTCGCTCGGGCGAGCAACTCCGGCGGAATCGTAAGCCCGATCTGCTTCGCCGTCTTGAGGTTTATCACCAGCTCGAATTTCGTCGGCTGCTCAACCGGCAGGTCGGCGGGCTTGGCTCCCTTCAGGATTCTGTCCACGTAGTATGCGACGCGCCGGTAGCTCTCCGCTTGGTCTGCCCCGTAGTACATGAGCCCGCCGGCATCTATGGCTTCACTGCTGATGTACATGGACGGTAACCGGCTCTTTAAGGCAAAGCCGATGGTCCGTTTTTGGTGAGCATTCATTATCCCGCCGCCCAGCACATAGACTGCATCGGGGCGCTGCTTGCCCATCGCAGCAAAAACCCTATCGAATTCGGCCGCATCTCCTACCTCCCAAGATCGAACATTCAACTTCAGCGCACGCGCCGCAGCTGGGAGATCCTCTTTTACCTCGCGTACAGCGGCCGGAATGGCCGGATCGTAGAGAACCGCGACATGGGCAAGTTTGGGAACGACTTCTTTGAGCAGCTCCAACCGCTTCCCATCGAGTTCTGTGGCAAGGAGAGTAAGGCCGGTGACGTTGCCACCGGGACGGGCAAGGCT
>DASRIZ010000192.1:0-4017 GCA_035649735.1 Blastocatellia bacterium
AACCCTTTCGGAGCACCTCCTTGAGAGCGAGCTTTTCGGCCATATGCGGGGAGCCTTTACGGGGGCGTTCAAGGATAAGCCAGGTCGACTCGAAGCGGCAGACCGCGGTACTGTGTTTCTCGACGAGATTGCAGACCTCACGCCGGCGCTCCAGACCAAGTTTCTGCGCTTCGTCCATGAACAGAGCTTTGAACGAATCGGTGGTGACCGCACGATTCAAGTCGATGCCCGCATCATCGCCGCCTCGAATCGCGATCTCACGGCTGAAGTGACAGCTCACCATTTTCGCGAGGATCTTTTCTATCGGCTCAACGTGATTACGTTCCAGGTACCGCCGTTGCGCGAACGACGCGCCGACATTCTGCCGTTGGCCGAGCGCCTGCTCTCCGCAGCCGCGGTGCGTTACCATCGGGAACAAATTCATTTGTCTCCCGAAGCTGCTTCGGCAATAAAGCGCTATAGGTGGCCGGGTAATGTCCGCGAACTGCGCAACGCGTTGGAAAGGGCAGTCGTACTTACCCCCGGCGACGTCATCACCCCAGATTACCTACCGGACACATTATTCCGCAATCAAGCGGAGCCTTTCCCAACTGTTTCATCGACGGCTAGTCTGGAAGAGATAGAGAAAGAGCATATTATCCAGGTCCTGGCGGAAACGCCTACCCTCGAAGATGCGGCGGCAAGACTCGGCATCAATACTTCCACGCTTTGGCGCAAGCGCAAGCGTTACAAGATAGAGTAGACATTGCCTAAAAGACGATTCCTTTCTCAAGAACCATCAAACAAATTGACACAACCGTACCTACTCCCCAATAATCCGAAACTGAGCGACTTGAAAGAAATTTGAACTTCTACCGTAGAGTTTTCGGTTACCGTCAGCGGGGAATATTTGCAGGATCCAGACCTATTTTTCGTGGTTTTCATCTCTCCCCGGTCGCGCAAAGGTCTACCGAGAAAGAACTAAGACCAGCACGGTTCTCTACCCGGTTCAGATGTGATAGGAGTCATCGCCATGCGGATGGCAGAACTCGCTTGCTTTGATAAAAGCGGATCTTGAGAGCTGATTTATTAAAGAGATGCGGACTCAAAAAGGGGACAGGCTACTTTTCTTCTCGTTTCTCGGCCGGCCGCGCGGGCGCAACGTGCTGCCGAGTCCGAACATCGAGGCCATCTTAACTTGCCATTCCGTCCTTCCATAAGGCCTCTGCCGGTTTAGGCACTCCCGTACGTTAACCAATTGCTCTGTTCGTATCGGTTCATCTAATTGCTCCAACCACTGACGCTCGTCTCCAACGGGCCACGGGTCCACAACCTGCGGCCTTCGCAAACTAGACCAGAGCCGTTCCCGTGGTGTACTCGACAACCCGGCACGAACTGGGTTCTGTAAAATGTAGCGCAAAACGGTTATCAAATGTTCGTCACGTTGAACCGGAAAACTCTTGAACCGCCCTTGCCAGACATGACCACTACCTCCGTAATGCTGATGATAACGGCGCACGTGACTCGTCAATAGCCACTGCATGAATTGGCTCAATGCGGTTTGGTGCGCCGGCTCCGGAACAACATGAAAATGGTTCGGCATCAGACAGAAACCAAAAATCTTTACCCCATGACGTGTCTTGGCTTCACTCAGAAGCGATAGAAAGGCTTCGTAGTCTTGAGGTTTATGGAATACCGTGGTGCGACCGTTACCGCGGTTAATAACGTGATAGGCGTAGCCGCCTTGTTGTCCTCTAGGAATTCTCGGCACAGAGGGCTTTTACCAGCCTTTATTGTAACTCGCAACGAGAAAAAGTAGCCTGTCCCCTTTTCTCTCCCCTCGCAAGTTCCGGAACGGGCTTACCATTCTTTTCAAACCCACCGATTTTCGCCAATAAAGCGCATACCAACACGCAAAGCTGTGCCGAGTGGGAAGAGCAGATCTAGCCTGAGATTGAAAGACGCGTCAGCCATATCTCACAGGATTTGTCCGACGGAGAATTCAATTCAATTACAGCCGTAACGCCCGCTGCAATCGGTTGGGCATGATGTTGATCAACCCTCTGTGCTGCCGATGAACCGATAGATGGCAGCGCCAAGGAGACCGCCAGCGATTGGGGCCATCCAGAAAAACCATAACTGCGCAACAGCCCTCTCCAACAAACACGCCAAAACCTGTGCTGCGCGCGGGGTGTACGGAGGCAATCGTCACCGGAATCCGCCCAGGGACCAGCCAGGATGTCCCAAAGAACTCTGCGCCATACTTGTTCATGCTCCTCTCGTTTCAATCGTTGACGGGCGTTTAGGGTTGAGGCGAGCCCTTTCGCTCCGGCGCCTGGGACAGCCGCGCAGCCACCAGCTGCGCCACCACAATCGCAATGTAGAACTGTCCGAACACCGCTTCGAGCGTAACCAACATGGTAGCGGGCGGGCGGACCGGCACTACCTGACCCGAGCCAATGCTCGTCAGCGAACCTAGACTGACATAGTTCAGCACGGCGATGCGCCCGTGCCAGCTGTCGAGCCCGGCGCCGAATCCCTGGCCCACGCTGAAAGACCCGGGCACAAAAATCTCGATCAAGATGAAGAGATTGGACCACGCCGCAGCCGCGAGCAGATAGCCGCACACTGCGCCAACGACGTCGTCGGAACGGACGACGCGCTTCTCGAAAATGTTCCGCAGAATGACGATCGTTGCGAAGCCGAGTAGCACGAGCAGCGCACTGTGATAGATCAACCGGAGCGGTGTTTCAGGGTAGTTCGGCGGCAGCACATAGTGAGCCCAGTTGCTCGCAACGGCGACAGCCCATGCAAAGGATCCTACCAGGCGGTTCACCCACCGATCAAAGACGATCAGGAAAACAAGCAGCGTTGTCGTTGAGATGGCAACGTCGGAAGCGACCGGCCCCAGCAACAGCCGATGACCAAAGGACTCGACGATTGACGCGCCGAAAATCGCTGCGAGGAGGATAGTGTGCTTGTAGCTACGGAGTTTCACAAGCTCATCCCGCGAGATCGCCGGTTGTCTTGCACAGATGACATCTTATGTTATCGCGCTCCTTTGTCCCTCGTCTCTCGACACACCCCTCCGTTCGTGAGGGTATCATTTAGCACGGACAGAGCAGCCGAGAAAAGTGCTATTTACGGCATCATAGAAACGAGATTCTTCGAGGGGAAAAAGGGTAAATTCGACGTAGGATTGAATTGAACGACGCGTCAAACCAATCCCAAGCAATGTAATGTATTGGCGGCCAAAGTGCCGGAATCAAATGAAAATCGAGCTTCGGAGGTAGAGACTAGCGTCGCTTTGGAAGCGAGACTGTCAGCACTAAAAACGGTCTATCTTTAGATACTCTAATAGGGTGCTGTTCCTTGTGCGACAAACTGCCGAATTTCGGGCGGTGAGCAGAATCTCAGCGGGCAAAGCTCACTTATCAATCGGGCCAATACCAACCGGCATCAGTCGACACGAGCTGTACCTGCGGATTGTGTAAATTATCGAAATCAAGTGTGGCCAGGCGCAAAATCGAACTGCCGACACGAGGATGTTCAGTTCTCATACAGTACCGAGACTATGTGTCTCTATCGGTCACTATTTGTATCTATCCAAGCGTTTAACGCCGGTGCACTGATTCATTTTACCGATTCGAACATATAGTGACATATAGTACTGGCAAAGTTGTGGCAAAGTCGATGAGGTCACCTGTTTTTCCGCCACGTTCTCTCGAAGGAGATGTGGCTGCGGCCTGACTACGCTGCAAAGCGGTGAGTGCGACACGCTGCTATGCTGCTCCCTCACGCTATACCCATTGGACTAAAGCCCAATAGCCAGACTTTTTGCTTCTCGTTACAGTAAGCCAGCAATCCGTCAACGCCGTCGCGACCGGAGAGCGGCGCCGTTTGTAAGTTTTAGAGTCTCTGCAAGTGGCGGCGCTCAATCGCGCAGGCCCACTCTCAACTTATCCAGCCGTGCTCCCGAAATCTGATCTTTAGCTGCTCTGCAATTGCGTCGGCGGTCGCCTTGGCTCTCCCCTCAGG
>DASRIZ010000193.1:0-15641 GCA_035649735.1 Blastocatellia bacterium
GTAAAGAATTCAAACTTGTCATCGGCCGGCGACTGAACAACGTGTCGGGCATGTTGCTGAGCGGCGGCGATCTCGGGTAAGTGTGAGAGAATCCAGGCGGAGCCCAAGCCTGCACCGGAGTTGATCAGGAAGAGCCGCCGCGAAATGTCTTGATCGTCCATTAATAGCTCCGGAATCAGGTTGTGCTTCGCGTGAGCAACAAGCTAGATGGCAACAAAGCGTCGCATACGCTGCCGAGTCTTAGAGTCGAGTGTGTATCACTGATCGGCGGTCATTTCAAGGCCATGCTAGTCGTGCGCATAGTAGATCCTGACCCTTACGTCAGCGGAGACTCGAAGAAAATCCAGCGCACCCCAAGAGAGAAGTACGGGAAAGGGTTCTTGGGAAGGTAGCGAGGATTTAGGAACCTGTAATGGACTACCTTTTCGGCCCGGTGGAGCCTCGCCGCCAGATGATACGATCAATCGAAGAAACACCGGCACGATGACGTAGACCCGCTTGTCTTCGCTCCTGAGTGAGCCGAAACGCCGGACAGGTTAAAGGGTCCGCTTCGACGAGTAATTTATAGACTGCAGGATCCGCGAGACTCACCTAGCGAGTTACAACTTCTTGTCCGCCGAATGCGGGAGCCGTGATGCCGAGAAACTCATCAATCTCCCTACGGATCTGATCGATCTGAGCAACAAACCCTTGTGACATGGTCTGATACGCGCGGGGAGACTCATTGCGCTTCATTTCTTCAAGCGCTAATTCCAGTTTTGTGATCTGGCGCTGAGTATGTTCGAGTTGTTCTCGGTTAAGAATGCCCATTAGGGCTTGACCTCGACAACACCAACTTGCTTATTGTCTCTCTTGCTTTGGAAGAACTCAAGCACAAGGTCCATCTGAGCGGTTCCGCTCCGCACTGTGACTATGTCCAGAGCGTCAGTCTTGAAGACCCGTCGCAATGCAGATCGATCAGTAACCGCGTACTGGCTTGGAGTAAAGCGCATCAAAGTCCAGGTCGTTGGAAAGAACTATGACTATGTCGATGTCATTTGGCTCAGACTTCGAGGTCACAAAGCTGCCGCCAATCACCAGCCGCTCAACTATGCCCGAACGTCTTGTCATCGCCACCAACTGTTTGAACAATGCAAAGAGGTCAATGCGTCGATCAGAAGCCAAGATGTAACCTTTTCCCGTGCTCGAACGTGCTTATGTCAGGGAGAGACGAACGCGGCACACGAACACAGGAGACGAACACAATGAGATCAAATGAATATCACAGCGACGTGGCGGTTATCGGCGGCGGCATCGCAGGGCTTGTGGCGGCGGCGCTTATTGCCAGGAGTTCGAAGAGCGTTCGCTTGTTTGAACAATCGCACGCCCTCGGCGGGCGCGCGCAGACAAAGCAACAGGAAGGCTTCTTTCTGAATCTCGGCCCGCACGCGCTTTATCGGGGCGGACGCGGTATCGAAGTCCTGCGCGAGTTGGGAGTCGAGCCTCGCGGTAGAGTGCCCTCGGTCTCGGGCGGGTTCGCGGTCAAGGACGGCGTGAAACACACCTTTCCTGCAGGAGCGCTATCGCTGCTCACCACGAACTTGTTTGGTCTGTCGGCGAAACTTGAAGCTGCGCGGTTTTTGGCGTCCATCGGCAGACTCGATGGAAATCGGCTTATGGGTACCAGTGTGCGTGAGTGGCTCGATCAGACACTCTCGCACAACGAGGTCAAGGATTTTGTTCTTGCTGCGTTCCGCGTTGCTACGTACACAAACGCCCCGGATCTAATGAGCGCCGGTGCTGCGATCGAACAGTTGAAAAAAGCTTTTGCTACAAGCGTCCTATATCTAGATGGAGGCTGGCAGACTCTTGTTGAGGGATTGCGCGAGGCTGCGCTGGGTGCGGGGGTCATAATCGAAACAGGAGTAAAGGTTCAAGGTGTCACGCGCGGCGTCGCAGGCGCTGTCGAAGGTGTGCGTCTGGCAGACGGGCGCGTGATAGGGACATCAACCGTACTGATCGCGTCCAATCCGATGATTGCGGTTGGGCTTGTTGAAGACGCCGAGCAAACATCGATCAAGCGGTGGGCTGATCGAGCAATTCCAGTGAGGGCAGCGTGTCTGGATGTGGCGCTCAGCCGTTTGCCAAAGGAGGGGGCGACTTTCGCCCTTGGAATCGATCGGCCTCTTTATTTGTCGGTACACTCGGCGGCGGCCCGGCTCGCACCGGAAGGGTGTGCGTTGATTCAGACGGCAAAATATCTGCCTCCGGACGATCAAGACTCAACAGAAACGATCGAGCGAGAGTTAGAGGAGTTGCTGGATTTGGTGCAGCCCGGATGGCGCGAAGTTATTGTGCACCGGCGATTCTTGCCCGATATGATAGTGATGAATGCGATGCCGCTGGCCCGCGACGACGGCACTCGAGGGAGGCCCGGTCCAGAAGTGGCTGACGTGCCCGGATTGTACGTTGTCGGCGATTGGGTTGGTGATGAAGGGCTGCTAGTTGATGCAAGTCTCGCAAGCGCAAGGAAGGCTGCCGAGTTGATTGGCGCGTCGCACCCGATGGTCGTTTCCGCGACAGTAACCTGATGGCTCAACATAGGACCTATAGGACATATAAGACCTATTTTCGAGATTATCGCTATGGAAGCACTAGAGACCGATCGCAGGCTGCTGTGGGGCTTGTGCTACCGAATGACCGGCAACGCCGCGGATGCGGACGATCTGGTTCAGGAGACATTCGTACGTGCGATAGAAAAGCCCCCGAGGCGTATGGATGAACCGCTGCGTCCCTGGTTGATACGTGTTGCTGTCAATCTCAGCCGCGACTTGCTTCGCCGCAGAAGGCGTCAGGGTTATGTCGGTCCGTGGCTCCCGTCGCCTGTTCACACCGATGAGGACAGCCCGGCTTCGTATGAGCCACCCGCTCCCAGTGAAGACTCGCCCGTCGCTCGCTATGATTTGAAGGAGAGCATCTCGTTTGCTTTCTTGCTTGCGCTCGAGGCGCTGACGCCTTCTCAGCGCGCGGTGTTGTTGTTGCGCGATGTGTTTGATTATTCGACAAACGAAACGGCAACGGCGCTCGATATGACTCAGGCAAACGTCAAGGTTGTGTTGCTGCGCGCACGCCGCAAGATGAGTGAGTACGACAAGCGCCGGCTGAGTCCCGGTCTGGCTCTTCAGGACGCGACTCGCCGGGCGCTCGAACAGTTTCTGCTTTATCTCGGTAATCGCGACGCTGCGGCTCTCGAGCGGCTGCTTGCTGAAGATGTCGTCAGCCTGTCGGACGGCGGCGGCGAGGTAGCGGCGGCGCGTCAGCCGGTCCGTGGGCGGGAAAAAGTCTTGCGGCTGATTCTTGGGCTCGCCGCGAAGAGCGTCGCCGAACCACGTTTCGAAATCTGTTCGTTGAATGGCTTACCCGGGGTCCTTGTACAGGACTACCGATCACCCACTACCGCTGCAACCCGATATACGATCCATATTGAAGTAGACGACGAGGGGCGCATACGCGGGTTGAACGCGGTACTCGCACCGCGCAAGTTGTCTGCCCTTCACTAGCGTGCAGTCTTGTTCTTGCGCGGGCAAAGATGCCGCCATCGAGTCGACGGAAGGTTCCGTGATTCTATGGCGGCTCTTGTTCAAGCCCGATTTGAGACAGGCCTTTTCTATTGTTTGACAAAGAATACGTCCCAAGCCCATCTGCCAGCACTCGCACCATTCACGTCATAGACCTTTGCGCGATAGCGAAA
The DNA here is from genome assembly GCA_035649735.1 of Blastocatellia bacterium. Taxonomy (GTDB): domain Bacteria; phylum Acidobacteriota; class Blastocatellia; order UBA7656; family UBA7656; genus Onstottus_A. The sequence continues at coordinate 3,731 of DASRIZ010000193.1, forward strand.
GCCATTACCGTATTGGTCTGTTCGCTTCGATTCTTTGTAATTAAGGTCGAACGCAGTTACTCCAAGTTGGGTCAAGGCGTGGAGCTCGCCGGGCTCAGAGATGCCGTTATGATTCGCATCCTGCCACAAGCGCAGAGACGAGAAGATAGAATCGTGGCTGTCAATACGCCCGTCGCCATTTCCGCCGCTCGCTGGTTTATCGTACTCCGCTAGCGCGAGGAACCCATTTGGGGTTGGTGAAGCAGGCTGAGGCGTGTAGTTTCCAAACAATTCCGTTCCGTCATCTATCGTTCCATTGCCGTTCCGATCAAGGACGAGGAATGCATCATCGGAACCAGGTGATGTCCACGCGAGATGTTCCGCCGTGCCGTTACGATTGAGATCGAAGTTCACTCCACCTGCTGCATCCGACAGACTAAAGCCATCTCCGGCGACATCGACCAAGATGGGCGATGGACAGCACAGGGTGCCGATTTCTCCTCCCACCTGAAATTCGCCACAAATAACACCAAAGCAAGCCCCAGCCTGCTCGTCGTCCCCGGGGTTGCACGCAGATGGGTTGGCCTCACAGTCGGTTGGATGGACACAACTATCGGTATGAGCATGGCTGTAGGTCCATATCGCATCGGTGGCGGAAACACCAACACCAACAATCCGAACTTCGACCGCGCACTGGCAGAAGAGACACGCCTTCACCGCAGCACCCGCAACTCCGGTGCATGTTGCGCCTTGCGATGCACTCCCGCCGTTGCTTTCGTCTCGAAGGTCGACTACCCCTCCAAACACGTGACACCCGTTAGAGGTGATACCCCAGGTTTCTTCAAGAATGAAGTTTTGAAGGTCTATCTGGCAGAGCACATTGCACGAGGAGTCGTACGTGCAAAACTTCTGCATGTCATCGCGAGCGTTGTGGTTCCCAAGGTAGTGACCGGTAGTGCTAGTTCGGGAGCGCGAATTCTTGATTCCCCAACTGCTGTATTCCAGACAGCTTCCGCTATTTGCATGAACCTCCCCATCGTCGATAGAGGGGTTGTCGGCACAGCGAGGGTAGTCGCAAGAAAGGGGATCGCATATCCCAGGATCTCCATCACAAACGAGAGCTCGAACCGCCGTACCGGAGTCATTCGCCAAAGACGTCGCGTTAGCTATTAGTTGCCAATCACCCGGCCAAGCTCTGCGTTTCCGCTCCGACGTGTGAAGGGTCTCTACCCCGGTCCTCGCATTCGCATCCGCGTACTCCCGATATTTATCTGTCTTTGTATACGAGAGCCACGAGGACCGCACTGGTGGACGGGTCTCGTTAAATGCCTGGGCTAGCGCAGACTGCCCAACAATGTTGTCCAGGAAGTCCGCTCTGAGCTCGCCAGTGGATTGATATCCATTATGGTAGAGGACCATGGCATGGTAGGTTCGCTGTTGTCCATCTAGTCTGACTGTTACTTCGTAAGAAGTATACTTATCGACATCAAGTGATTGATCCCCAATCAGGCGTAAGATATCTCTCACGTTGCTTGTTTCCCAGTCTTCAAGAAAGGTGTGTCTGTAGTCACTTTGGACCCAGCTGGCTTCATAGAGGATGTGTTCTGGACCAGCCTCGAAGCGACGTTGATTCGGCATTATTCTTACGACATTCCCAATGGGCTTCGACACAAGGGTGCCGTACGACCTGTCGAGTATCTCTTCTATCGGACCGGTGTGTATGTTTTGCAGCTCGAATCGGAGATCGTCCTCCGGGCTGTACATACGCTTTTTCTGTAATGCATTGAAGCCGCGCCCTGCTTTTACATACAGCATCAGTCTGCCGTAGGCGCGGTTCAGAACATTCTTGTCGCTAAGAACCTCGCGAGCGTCGTTAGTTGTAGAAAGTTTGACGTCGAGTGGCGAGATCGCGGTTTGAGAGTGGCCCGACGATGCAAATGCCAACATCGAGATCACAAAGATCAGCGGGGATAGGGTTCGTGCGCTGTTGCTCATAGTTGCTCCTTTTGGATATTGAGGGCGAACCCAGGACGCGCCGCCGTTTGTTTTGCCCTACGCCGTCGTGGGATCGAAGGGCATTGCGGATTGGATGGTTCTGACTATCGTGAGTGGCTCAACACCTCATCGGGTAGAGCCCTGCTTTGCGTATCGTTGCTTCTGCATCAGTGCGTGGTCGATCACGTTTTTGAATGTTTTTAGATTTTTATACCCTTCACTATTCTTCCGTTGACAAAGCACGTGGGAGTTCCCTGAACACCGGCGCATCGCTCCCTCCCGGTTCCTTCTGACAATCGCCGCGCTAGCCTCGGACCAAAAGGCAGGTGTTGAATTCAGTCGGTTTTAATCCCAAATCAGGCGCATATTGAGCAAGGCCTGTCCGGATAGATTATTAGAACTAAACAGAACGTCGTAATATTCCCAGAACCTTTGCTGCTCACCGGGCGCACATCGACGCTTGCCCGACGTCAAATGCGTCTGAGTGGATTGGCAGAGGCATCTGTTTGAAAACCAATCTAATGTTCGTTCCTTAGCTCATTGGTAAAGGCTGTAAGGTGACCGCTGCCTGTTTGCAATTTCAAAGTTTTAACTTTGCCCGACTGGATAAACAGTCAAGCTCACTTCAACCGCAGCGATGCCAGTAAGCACTCAATAGACACAGCCGGGCCGCTGGTCTAATTTTCGGTAACCCCAATAACCAGTTTGTAGCGGCCTCCCACCCCCAGACCCCAAATGTCAATCCAGCCATGGATCTTCCCATCGGTATAGCCGATTGAATGAGAATCTTCCCCAGAACCAGCATCAGTAATCTTGCACCCCGAACTCTGAAGCCGCTGTTCTATCTGTTCCCTGATCCTCTGGAGAAACATCGGCGCGTCACTTTGGCTGATACTTAGTTCCGCACGATCATCGCGATGGTAAGTCCGGCGTTCGCCTAGCAGGACTGACGTCTCTCCCCCTGAAATTTTTATGTCCGCGGCGCCGGCGGGTGAAACATAACTCTTCTCAATCACGTCTCGGGCCTGGAAGCTTGAGAGAAATCTGCTCTTTGCTTCAGGAGTCTCCGTGCATGCTCCACACTTCATCACAACACCGATAGCGAACAATATCGTGAATCTTCTCTCTAGCCTTTTCATTTCGGTGCCCACTATCCTCCAAACCACTCTGCGACGCAAGAAAAAAGAAGTGGCCAAGCTTACTAACCAGGGCGAATCGTCCTAGTATCTTGGAGCTCGCTTATGCGTCGACCGCTCTCTCGGGGGAGGATCGTTGCGCTCTATACTGCGACGGCGGAAGTCCATACGCATTGTTGAAGTCGCGGACGAAGTGACTCTGATCTGCCAGCCCAACTCTTGCTCGTATTTCTTTGACGCTGAGGGAAGTTGTTTCCAATAGCGTACGCGCCGCCTCCAGACGCAGGCCCTTTAGATATTGTCCCGGCGAAACGCCCATCTGGGTTTTGAATAGGTGGCACATCCGAGAGCGAGAGAGGTTGGATATTCGGGCCCAATCATTCAGGGATCGCTTCATATGCAGTTCACAATTCATTTGATCCACTATCCGTCGTATTTTGGGGTTCATTGACTACCTCGGCGAAATACTCCGATTCCTGGGCCGCTGCGTTTGCGTTGCTATGGTGTGGCGATGTAGTTCCCGTCAAGCGTTTCGCCTGAAGACCGTATGAGATGCGCGCGAACGTAAGCGGAGTCCCGCGCGCTCCCAAGAGAGTTGCCAGCGTGTTAGCAGACTAGCTTCTCGACAACCCAGATCAGAGCATTGGGATTGATCGGCTTGACCAGCACCTCGTCGGCGCCCGCTGCCAGAGCCTCATCGGTAATCTCATCGCCGCGTGTCAACATTATTACAGCCGTCATCTTTCGATGCTCGAACGACCTGATCAAACTTAGAAGCTGAAGACCCGTAGTCCCTGCTACCTGGCAACTTAGTAGCACAACGTCGTACGCGTCGCGTCCGGATAATCGGCTAATCGCAGCCTTGTGATCGCAGCAGGTAGCGACATTCCAACCTCGTTTCTCAAAAATCTCGGCGAACAGTCTCGCAAGGCACGCGGAACCATCTATCACCAGCATAGAACTCATAGTCACACCAGGAAAAAAAGAGGGAACGCCGAGTAGCTCCGTCTCCTGGGTTAAGACTTCGCCGCCCCGCGAACCCTCTATAGCCGCTACAAGGAGGACCATCGCAAGAAAGAAAGCGCGCTTGATGATGACGCTTTAAGCAACATGACTCGTGCGACCGGATCCTTGAACGCGGCGCCGGTCTCGAACTCGCCGCTCCGTGCTTCACCCAGCCTATTGAGCCCTCCTATCCCGTGTGGTACAAACCCACACTGCAGACGCTCGGGCTGGTGTTTATATTTTTTTCTTGCCCTGAATATTTTCGGGCAAATCTTACGCATGTCACTTGCGGTTGTCAACAAATATTTTTAGAATGTAGCGGAAAATATCTGTGTGCCGATGGAGAATGCGAATATGTCTGAGGCAAAAAATGGTTTAGGTGAATACGTAAAGCGGGTCATGAAGCTAAAGGGTCTTACTCAAAAGGATGTTCAGCGGATGTCGGGGCAGCGAATAACCGACGGCTACGTCGCCAGCATTACCACCGGGAGGGCTTCAAATTTGTCGGTGGACAAGCTTGTCGCCCTAGCGGATGGGTTGGGCGTCGACGCCAATGATCTGTTCCATGTGGCCTGTGGTCAACCGCTCGACGTTGCCGGTAAGGGACACAATGGAACCGATTCGTTGAAGATTCTGGAAACCGTTCAAAAGATAGTACTGAGCCCGGAGATTACCGAGATCCTTCATGAGGTCGTGCGTTTGTCGACTGCTGAGCGAGCCGATTTGCTTCACTTTGTTAATGAACTCAGCTCAAAAAAACCAAGGTCTCGGCGCAAGCAATAGCCAGTCTAAGCTTCGGCGGTGTCCTTTACGCTTAATGCCTGTGGGATTGTGAAAGGCGACGACACTGGAATCGCCGGCGCTTTTACCGGCAAGGCTCTTCTTGCGGTCTATGGCATATAGCCCACTTAAGCGGTGGTTGCTGCGGCTCCGGATGACCGAGCCCGCCGACTCATCGTCTAAAACCCACGCGCACCACCATCCCTGGTGGCAAGTGATGTGTTTGACCGGCGTCGACTATTTTTCGACGCTGGGATATCAGCCCGGCATCGCTTTTCTTGCGGCTGGCGCTCTCTCGCCCATAGCCACGCTGGTGCTGGTCCTCCTCACCCTCTTTGGCGCGTTGCCGATCTATAATCGCGTCGCGGCCGAGAGTCCTCACGGCAACGGCTCGATCGCGATGCTTGAGCATTTGCTGCCTGGCTGGCAAGCCAAGCTGTTTGTTTTGGTGCTGCTTGGCTTCGTGGCAACCGATTTCATAATCACCATCACGCTCTCGGCCGCCGACGCAACTGCTCACATCGTCGAAAATCCTTTTGCGCCGAGTTTCATGCACAATCGCGTTGCAACGACGCTGTTCTTAGTTGCGCTTCTCGGCGCAATTTTTCTTAAGGGATTCCGTGAGGCGATCGGCGTAGCGGTGTTTCTGGTCGGGACCTATCTGCTGCTGAACTGCATTGTCCTGAGCGTCGGATTTTACGAACTCGCAACTCACCCGGCGGCGCTATCAAATTGGAAAACCGCTTTGACGACCGCGCACGGCAGTTCGCTTGCGATGATCGGCGTGGCGTTGATCGTTTTTCCTAAGCTTGCCCTGGGTCTCTCCGGGTTCGAAACCGGTGTAGTGGTGATGCCGCTGGTCAAAGGAGACGAAACCGATACCGAAAAGAATCCCGCGGGAAGAATCATAAACACCCGCAAGCTGCTTCGAGCGGCGGCCCTTATTATGAGCGCGATGTTGATCGCCAGCAGCGTCGTTACAACGACCCTGATACCCGCCGGTGAGTTCGCCGAGGGCGGACAGGCCAACGGGCGAGCGCTTGCTTACATTGCCCATGAATACCTTGGCAATGTATTTGGCACGGTTTACGATCTGAGCACCATCCTCATACTCTCGTTCGCGGGCGCCTCGGCGATGGCGGGGCTGCTAAACGTAGTCCCCAGATATTTGCCGAAATACGGTATGGCGCCTAAGTGGGCGGCCGCGGTCAGACCGCTGGTGCTCGTATACACCGCCATCGCATTCATCGTAACGCTGGTTTTCAAAGCCGATGTGGAAGCGCAAGGAGGTGCTTACGCTACCGGCGTGCTGGTCCTGATGAGCTCGGCCGCCGTCGCGGTGACTCTGTCAGCCTTTCGCCGTCGTGAGCGCGGCTTTGCCTTCATGCTGGTCGCGCTAGTGTTCGCCTACACGACGGTGCTCAACATAATCGAACGGCCCGAAGGGATAAAGATCGCTTCTGTCTTTATTGCCTCGATCATCATTGCTTCTTTTGTTTCGAGGGTGATGCGCAGCACCGAGTTGCGTGTCGAGAAAATCGAGCTCGATGACGCCGCACGCGCTTTTATCGAGCAAGCCGCGCGCGGCGACGAGATTCGCCTGGTGGCGAACCGCCGGCAAGCAGGTGATGAGCAGGAGTATTGCCAAAAAGAAAAAGAGCAGCGCGAAGACAATCACATTCCACCCGGCGATCCAATCCTGTTTCTGGAAGTGGACATCGGCGATGCGTCGGAGTTCAGCGATGCGATGTGTGTCCGAGGTACCGAAGTAAATGGGTACCGGGTGCTGAGAGCAGAGAGCGCGGCTGTGCCAAACGCAATCGCAGCGTTTCTTCTGTATCTGCGGGACACTACCGGCAAGCTACCCCACGCCTACTTCGGTTGGAGCGAAGGCAACCCGCTAAGATACCTGCTCAGGTATTTGCTTTTTGGTGAGGGCGAGACGGCTCCGGTGACTCGCGAGGTGCTGCGACAAGCCGAACCAGACCCTGAACGCCGCCCGGCGATTCACGTCGGCGGCTAGGCCCTCGCGTTCCGTCGGTAAATCCTAACAACCGTCGCAGATCTCACATCCGATCTCATAGACGTTACAAGAGTGGTGAGATAGAATTCGGCTTCGCGAAAGCCCGAGCCAGTTACGTGTGCGCCTAAGCTCGAGCGCAACGACCGATGCTATTGCGTAGAAATAAAACCGGCGGAATTATTGAACCGCCTGCACGGAGGAATAATGGCTAGAAAAAAGATCACTGTTGTAGGGGCGGGAAATGTTGGAGCCACCGCGGCTCAGCGGCTGGTCGACAAGGAACTCGGAGACGTAGTGCTGGTCGACATTATCGAAGGCATGCCGCAAGGCAAAGCGCTTGACCTCGCAGAGACTGCGCCCATCGAGGGCTACGACTGCCGGCTGGTGGGAACCAACGGATATAAAGAAACCGCCGACTCCGATGTTGTAGTTATCACGTCGGGGCTTGCGCGAAAGCCAGGCATGAGCCGCGACGATCTGTTGCGGACCAATGCCGGAATCGTCGGGTCGGTAACCGACGAGATAATGAAGTATTCAAAGAACCCGATACTGATTATCGTCTCCAATCCGCTTGATGCGATGTGTCACGTAGCGATAAAGCATTCCGGGCTTCCTAAACAACGGGTGATCGGGATGGCCGGGGTCCTGGACTCGGCGCGGATGCGCTGCTTCATAGCCGAAGCGTTGAACGTGTCGGTTGAAAACGTAACCGCGTTTGTTTTAGGTGGCCATGGCGACACGATGGTTCCGCTTCCGAGGTACTCGACCGTCGCCGGTATACCTTTGCCTGATCTGCTGCCCAAGGAGAAAATCGATCAGATCGTTACGCGAACAGCAAATGGCGGCGCGGAGATCGTAAGCCTGCTAAAAACCGGCTCGGCCTATTACGCGCCTTCAGCCGCGGCGGTAGAGATGGTCGAAGCGATCTTGAAGGATAAAAAGAAGATCCTGCCGTGCGCCGCGTACCTGGAGGGAGAGTACGGAATCAACGGTCTGTTTGTCGGCGTGCCGGTGAAGCTTGGAGAGCGCGGCATCGAGGACATAATCCAAATCAATCTGACGACCGACGAACGCGCGGCGCTTCATAGATCGGCAGCAGCTGTGCAGGAACTGGTCACCGTTATGGGCAGGTGATCGTCCCGACAAGCTCAGAGCGATTACCAGGCAGCAAGCGAGCTCCGACAACCGAAGGCTGTCTGATACGATGGACCGGTTTTTTCTTGACTCTGTTTAGTCGTTGCGCTAGTATGCGGCCCGTTTCGCGCAGCTTTTGAATATCTACCGACAGCGACTGAATGTCTTGGTCAGCACGCAGTGAAAGCTTGATAAGAAGCCGCAAAGGGATGCTCGTAAGTTTGGCGAGCGTCGCTTTGCGGCTTTTTGTTTCAAGCTGACGCACGACCAGTGGCGTCAGCCGACGCCGCTGTCGTACGTACTGCGCGGAATCCTCAATGTAGGTTTCTCCCGATTCGCTGCCGCGCGCGAGAACTTTGAGAGTTCGAGGAGGATGTATGTCGATGTCGCAAGGCAAGGTCAAGTGGTTCAGTAATGCAAAGGGTTACGGGTTCATCGAGCAGCCGGACGGAGCCGATGTGTTCGTACACTACTCGGCCATACAAGAAGAAGGTTACAAATCACTCAAACAAGGGGAGACCGTTGAGTTCCAGATAGTCGATGGACCGAAGGGACCCCAGGCCGAGACAGTAAAACGGCTTTAGCGAGAGAGATGTCAATCAAGGCGCAAAGTATGGCCCTGCTCTTCGGAGGAGGGCTTTATTATTGCAGGGGACAATCTGAAGCCCGTTTCCTCTCAAACGCGGTGTTCACAACTCAAGTTAAACCTCAGTCGCCGCAATCCGAATCTCTTCGCTTCAACAACTACAGCATCCTTCGCCGACGCAACCACCCCAGGACAGTTATTAGGTCACTCGCCGCTGCTACGCAACTAGAGTTCACGCGCGCGTGTCAAACAAAAGTGGTTGCCTAATTTGAGACTCGATGGAATTCTGATTGTATTCGGGAGGATCGGGTGTATGATCCGGAGTCTCCCTGGGGCTGAGTGCTCTGCGCTGCACGTAGCGTCCCAGGCGACCTAGTTTTCTTCAAGCCATCCAGGCTCTCGCCCGTTACGCGATCAACAAGAAAGTTCGTTCGCCGGCGGCACTATGATTAAAGTCTTAGTAGTGGATGACAGTGCGGAAGTGCGCACTGCCCTGAAGCGGATAATACAAAGGACCGCGGATATTGAAATCGGCGACGAGGCTACAAATGGCTTGGAGGCACTAGTTAAGGTTGAACAGGAGGACTGGAACGTAGTCCTGCTGGACATCGGTTTACCGGATCTCAGCGGGTTCGAAGTGTTGCGGCGAATAAAGCGTCAAAAGCCCGAAATGCCGGTACTCATCGTTAGCCAGTATCCTGAAGAATCCTATGCCGCCGAGGCTGTGCGGTTGGGCGCGTCCGGCTATCTGGCAAAAGACATGGTCTGCGGGCAGCTTGCGATCGCCATCAGAATGGTGTCGGCGGGCCTTCTGTATGGCAATTCCGTTACCGCATAGCAGCCGGATTCTGGGAAGTATATCGATTACAGCCAGCTCTCAAAAAGACAGAGCGCACCAAAGTTCCCGCTGGCTTCCTGGTTTTATCGAGAGAGACCTTATGAAATCCCCACCTGTCATTCTCGGCACAAGGTTAACGCCATCGCAACACGACGGTAGCAATAGCTCTAAGCGAAAGCGTAAAGAGCGCTAGTTAACGGCGCCCTTGTGAACCACTTCTGTTCGAGTATTTTTAGAATACGCCCGTCTGGGATTAACATCTCAGACGGGCGTCACTGTTTTTTGCCGAGGCGCGCCCCTGTAGCCGGCTCGAAGCCCAACGCCGACTTCGTAGAAGATTAGCGCAAACGTGATTGGACTACGCGTTCTTAAAGCGACAGCCAGAACGCGATTGACCCCAGAAATAGTTGAGGTTTACCCGGGGCGGATCATCCAGAGACTTGCGTGGCGTTACGGCTGCGCCAGTTGTCGCCACTCCGAAGCAAACACCGGTTGGGGGAATTATCATGACTTGTAAGCTTGCCCGAATCTTCCTGATTCTTCTGCTGGTGATCCCGGCAGCGCACGCGCAATCGACATCACCGGAACCTTCGCCGGCCGAACAAAAGAAGGTACGCGCCGAACGCCAGAAAAAAACGCTCGCGTTGGTAGACGAGATCACAAAAGAGCTGGAGTCACTAAAGCTGCCGGAGAATCGCATTCGGATCAGCATCGAACTTGCTCGAGCACTCTGGCCTCGGGATGCAACGCGAGCGCGATTGTTGTTCAAAGAGGCAGTTGCAAGCTTCAGCGAGATCGCCGCGGCCATCGATAACGGAGACCCTGACTACCAACACCAGACTCACTTGCCTCAGCAGTTAAGGCAAGAGATGGTCCAGATTGCCGCAACTCACGACCCCAGGCTCGCCATCGACTTTCTCCGCGCAACCCGCACTGCCTCGACCTCACAACCTCGCAATTCCGGTTTAACGAATGTCGAGGCTCAACTCGAAATGAGGCTTGCTGTTCAGATCGCCGCCAAAGACCCAAACGAAGGGTTGGCTGTCGCTCGGGAATCGTTGAAGCAGGCACTCGACTACGAGGCGCTCAGTTTTCTATACAACCTGCAAACGCAACAGAAACCCGTCGCTGAGAGGTTTCTGGAAGACATCCTGACCGCAATCAGAAGTTATGGCATCGGTAACAGCGCGGCAACTCCGGTCGCAATGACCCTGCTGCGCACCTGGATTGACAACAATCGAGCGATCAAGGACCCGGCTGCTCCCCGAACCACAAGCAGCCTAGCACTGGGCAACCTTAATGAGCAGACCGCGCGCGAGTTAAGCAACCTGATAATCAGCGCTTTGCTGAGCGATTCGCCGGAACGAACTTCTGTCGTTTTCGGACGAAGATCTATCGACGGTCCGTCATCCTGGTATCCCGGCATGAGTTACGGAATGATCCAGCAATTAAAGCCGATTCTGCCAGACATCGAAAGACTTGCGCCGGATCAAATGCCCGCCCTGCGTTCGAGGATCGTCGAAGTCGAGAAATCTTATGAAGCTCAGAATGGACCGTGGGCAAAATATCAGGAGCTCGCGCAAAACGGCACACCGGAAGCATTGATGGAAGCGGCAAAGACCGCGCCTCCGGAGATGGCCGACAGCCTGATAAACCAGGCCTCGTGGAAAGCGATAAATCAAGGCGATGACGAGCGAGCTCGACAGTTGATCGAAGAGATCAGGAATCCACAACAGCGCGCAGAAATGAAGAAGCAATTGACTCGTCACGCCTTTTCTCGCGCAAGAGAACAGAACAAAGTCGCGGAAGCTCGGGCCTTGCTCCCTCAACTCCCTATGGAAGAGCAGGCAATTTTGCTCACGCAGTTGGCGGCCTCTTCCGCAGCCCAGGGTGATAAGCCTGCTGCCTTTCAGCTTTTGGGCGAAGCGCAATCCCTGCTTGCAGACAGAGCCATAAGTTACGGCCAGCTTCAGGCCCAAGTGCAAATCGCCAGAGGTTATCAGGAACTCGATGCAGGCAAGAGCACCGCGATTACCGAAAAGGTAATCGACCAGTGCAACGAACTTGTAGCCGCAGCGCTGGTGCTAAACGGGTTCGATATTCAAGGTTACTTCCGCGCCGGTGAGTTTATTATCACCGGAGGGAACCCGCTCAACATGATGGCCCAGGAATGCGGCCGTGTTCTTGGTGGCTACGCCAACAAGGATCTCGATCGCGCGCGGTCGGCGGCTGAACGTTTTAGCCGCGCAGAGATGCGGTTGATTGCGCTAATGCAGATTGTACAGATTGCGCTAAGCGATACCGGCGACGAATAGGTGCTGGTTGCGAAGAGATCAAACGAATAAGTAGTTACTACGTGGAGCCGCGCGGAGATGCGGTTGATGCGAAGAGATCAACGAATGAATTCGTTACTACGTGGAGCTGCAACCTCAGCG
>DASRIZ010000194.1:0-4584 GCA_035649735.1 Blastocatellia bacterium
TGCCACTCAGAGGCATACTTTGCGGCAGGCTCAACACCTTCAACGGCAACCTTTCACCGGGATGTCATTGGACAACAGCAGAAGTGTTTGGGTTGTCATACCGAGCATCGCGGCCCTCTTGCGAACATCACTTCGCGCAAGACTCACCATGACAAATCTCCACTTTTTTCAGCTGATTCCTCGTCTTGAGGGTTCTGAGGTGGGGCAGCGATTCAGTAGAACGGTCCAAATCGCAGATAGGTAACAAACTCTATACGCGGGTAACGCGGAAGTAGAAAGGCAAGAGATCGCGCTGATTTAAACAGGATTTATGCTACTTCCCGTAGTAAGTCCCAGCATATGATCTCGAATGAATGGCTGTATCCCTCCCCCGCTTGTCAATAACACCTACTAGTATTCTCCGCGGTGAAGCGCGTACTATACCCGCCATTAATCCTTCGGCTAGTCAAAATGCGTTTGCTGGTCCAGCATACGCTGGCAATTTTTGGCTGGGGTCGCTGCAAATATGGCGGCGATGCAATCGACATCTTGGCCTTGGCTTTCCTGCTGGAAGCGCTCCATTCTCCTGAGGATTGGAGCGCTATTTGTCCTACTCTCCTTGACAGTCTGCACCTATCTCATCACCGCATCTACTCTGACTGGTCGACTGACCGGAGTGAGCAAAGCGATCGAGCAAGCAGGGACCGAGCGGATGCGTGTCTACAAGCTTGCCTCCTTGGTTCAACGAATCTCACCGTCATCGTCGGAGCTCGAGAGGGCCGCGATCCGCGAAGAGATCGCTCGGTTCGAGAGCGTTGTCGAAGGCTTGGACTTCGACGCACCACACCACATTACCTTTACAAGTAATCCTCTTCTTCCGGTCGAGCTTCACCAATTACAAGCTCGATGGTCAATGCAACTCAAGGCGGCTTTGGAACTTGCCTTGAAAGACGGGGGACAGTCACCCGCTGTACAAAGTTATTTGAACCAGGCCGACGATTTCGTCGCCCGGTGGGATCACCTCGTCCAACTCATGGAACGTGAAGCCGCCGCAGGACTGGAAACAGTACGTCACCGACAAGCCTGGTTTCTGATTATTTTTCTTGGCTTCATGGCGGCGGCCGTAGTGTTTCTTCACCGCTTCGTGCGTGCCCCGCTCAAACAGCTGACCGCGGACGCTGACCGTTTGGCCGCAGGTGACTTCAACGCTGAGATCCGGGTTCGCTCTGACGACGAGCTTGGTCAGCTGGCTCGAACCTTTCAGCGCATGGCAGAAACTATCCGACATCACATCGGCGAGCTGAACAGTCTTCACGCGACTGGCCAGGAAATCACTATGCTTGAGTCGGGAGGCTTGGAGGACGTCCTGCGCCGCATTGCGGACCGGGCGGCGGAGTCGCTTGAAGCAGATTTAGCAGTCGTCATGGTGCGTCATCCCACCATGGAATGCTGGCTGGTAGAAGCCGCGTCCGGCCAGGAGTTCGATAAGATTCGCAAGCAGATTGTGTTGCTTGAAGAAGCACCGTTTTCCAATCAGGCGATTGATACCAAAGAACCTGTCGTGGTTGCCGACGTATCGACCTACAACGGGCCGATGCGCTTCCGAGATGAATTTCATGCAAAGAGTTATCTGGGCGTTCCCTTGCGGGGTCCCCACCATTGCCCGGGCGTTTTGGTACTGTTGAGCACCGTCCGGGTGAGAATGTTCACGGAGTGGGACATCCGCATGGCGCAGCAGTTCGCGTCCCACGCGGCGGTCGCGATGGAGAACGCGCGGCTCTTCGACGCGCTGGAATCCGAATCGCAAGACCTCCAAAAGCAATTAGATGTGGTGAAGCGGCATGTCGCAGAACTCACGCACGAGGTAAAAGCGCCCGCCGGTCGCGTGGCTGAATTCGCTTCCTGGATCGAACGTGATTATGGCCGGCTCTTGGACGCTAAAGGACTACGATACCTCGCCTGGATCAAGAATGAGGGGAAAGACCTTGCGACGCTGGCAGAGCGCACATTGGACTGGGTCCGGATCAATCATCAGCCAGCTCCCGTGGAAAGCGTCGACGTGGGCTCAGTGATTCGCGAGATCCTTGCCCTGTTGAAACAGGACGGCCGCAACAGAGGCATTCGGGTCACCATTGCGCCGGACCTCCCAAAGCTGCTTTGCCGTCGGATCCATGTCAAACAGATCTTTGAAAATCTCGTCGGGAACGCGATGAAGTACATGGGCCAGCAGCAATCTCATCCACAAGTCGAAATTGGATGGATGAAGAACGAGCAGGGGATACACCTCTTCGTACGCGACAACGGGGTGGGCATCGACCCGTCCATGCTGGACCGAATTTTCCTTCCATTCGTCCGCTTGGGCAGTGAGGAGGTGGCGGGTTCCGGTATCGGGCTTTCCATCGTCAAGACGGTCGTCGAGCAGTACAAAGGGTCGGTGAGTGTAAAGTCTTCACCCGGTGCGGGGAGCACGTTTTCTGTCTTGCTGCCGGTTCTTTCCCAATCATCCGAGCAGATGCCGAGCGCGCAGGCCGTCGGATGTGAAGGAGGCGTAGAACACACGGCGGACGGGCGAGGCATGCTCGTTGGTTCAGAGGAGAGCACCACATGAATAGCACAGCTCAAAAAGTCTTCACGATTCTTCTCGTCGATGACAACGGTGGTGACGTGGAGATGTTCCTCCGGACCGTTGAAGAAGAGTTGCCGCGCGAGGAGGACGAACAAGTCGACTTGGTCATCGCCGCACGCGCGGAAGGAGCCCTTGCCATCCTGGACGAACGGCGTGTTGATCTTGTCATCACAGACGTTCGGCTGCCGGGGATGAGCGGCATCGAGCTGCTTCGACGGATTCAAGCCAGGGACCGTCGGATTCCTGTGATCATCATCAGTTGGGTTAACACGGTCGATACGGCGGTCGAGGCCATGCGTTGTGGTGCCTTCGATTATGTCACCAAGCCGTTCGAAAAGCTCGATCTGACGGCGCGTATCCATCGCGCGATGCGGATCTCTGAAATTCTCTTTCGGTACGAGCCGCCGCAACAATCCGAAAGTGTTCAGTTCAAAGAACTGGTGGGCGTCAGTCCTGCTTTCCGGAATGTGACGGCCCTCATTGCCGCCGCGGCTCGGGTCCAATCTACGACGCTAATCATTGGAGAAACCGGTACCGGCAAGGAACTCATTGCGAGGGCGATCCACGACTTGAGCGCTGAGCGGAGCGGACCGTTTCAAGTGGTGGACTGCACCACGTTTTCCGAAGGCACGGTTGAGAGCGAATTGTTCGGGCATGTGCGCGGTGCATTCACCGGTGCAGTCGGCGACAAGCTCGGTCTCATCGAGGGGGGGACCGGCGGGACCTTGTTTCTTGATGAGATCGGCGATCTGCCGCTGCCTCTTCAAGCCAAGTTGTTGCGCGTGTTGGAAGAAGGCGAGATGCGGGCGGTCGGTAGCGTGCAGATGAAAAAAGTTAGCGCGCGTTTCATCGCCGCGACGAATCAGGAGTTGACGGAGAAAGTGAAGCGGAATGAATTTCGAAAAGACCTGTTCTTCCGTCTCAATGTGATGGCGATCAAGGTTCCTCCCCTGCGCGAGCGGACCGAAGACATTCCTCTCCTGGCGCGTCATTTCATTGACCGGTACAGTAAAGAATTCAGCAAGTACGTCAAAGATCTCCATCCCTCGGCCGCGACGGAACTGGTGGCCTATCCCTGGCCGGGCAATGTGCGGGAGCTCCGCAACGTCATGGAACGTGCTGTGATGTTGGCCAAAGGCGATCGCATCAGCCCTCACGACGTCATCGGGTTGCTGCAGTTCAACGACCACGCTCGACGCAATGCGGCGGACGATTATCTGACCTTGCCCTACGCGAAGGCCAAAGAGAAGGTCGTGGAGGAATTTAGTCGTCGGTATATCAAAAATAAGCTCGACCTCCATCAGGGCAACGTTACGCACGCCGCGCAAGAAGCCGGTCTCCCGCGGCCTTACTTTCATGAGATTATGCGGCGATACCTCAAGGACGAACGATAGCGCTCGGATTGTCTTTCTTTCCTGACAGCAAATCAGCCATTCAGACGGTAACAAGCGGCTTTTCCAGATGTTTTTCGGGGCCACTGCCATGCGTCATGTTTTGCTGACATTAAAATCATACGTGATTTCAACCTGTTAGTGCAGCATCAGCTGTGACGCCGTCAGTGTTGACTGACAGAACTTTCCCCGCACTGCGCCGATTCCTTTCCTTATGAACCTGCCATTTCAGCGCAAGTCGTTGAATTGTTAGAGACGTCTTCCCTCCGCGGATCCTCAGCATACACATCGGGCGAGTGGCACAACGCTTGTAGACACGCTCCTACGTTTCCGGGTGTGTGTCGGCGATTGTTTTGGATGTTTATCTCGCATTTTTCGAATGTTCGGCGAAGGGAGGTGAGAGATGGGCGATGGTTTTTTGGTGAAGGAACGTGGGGCTTGCTGAGCCCTCAACTTAGGAGGTGTCACCAATGTTTCTGTCACGCAGACAGTTTTTAAAAGTCACCGCCGGGACGGTTGCCGCAGTGGCGGTGGCCGATAAGGTCCTGGCGTTGACGGCTCTGCAGCCGGTCATCGAGGTGGGCAACC
>DASRIZ010000195.1:0-6265 GCA_035649735.1 Blastocatellia bacterium
CACTGCGAGCGCTTTGCGGCTTTGAATTTCGCCTAAAGCCCACGCTGCCGTCTTGCGAACCTCCACTTCCCCGTCGGTTAAGAGCGCGTTGCTCAATGAGTCAATCGCCCGCTTGTCCTTCGTTTCACCAAGCGCCCACGCTGTATTCGCACGAACCTCGGCATGCGTATCGGCCTGAAGGACGTTGCACAACGTCTCGACCGCTCGCTTGTCTTGAATCTCGGCGAGCGCCCACGCGGTAGTTTTTCGAACCTCAAACTGCGAATCAGACTGAATCAGGCGGCACAGAGCCTCGACAGCGCGGTTCTCTTTCATCTCGCCCAGTGACCACGCCGCGGTATCTCTGACCCGCCACGCGCGATCCGACAGGTGTGCGATCAAGCCGTCCGTGGCGCGCTCGTCTCGAACCTCACCCAATGAGCGAGCGGCCGCTCGTCTCACCCACTCGTCCGAATCGTCGAGGAGCGCTATCAGCGCCGGAACCGCGCTGGCGCGGTCTCGCCCGCGCATGTTGGTCAACTCACCGATCGCCCACGCTGCGTTGCGGCGCACGCTCGAGTTTGAGTCTGTTAGCGCAGTTGTTAGAGGTTCAAACGCAGGCGTGCCCATCGAGGCCAGCGCGATTGCCGCCTGCTCTCCCGGTGAAGGATGTTTGAAGCTGTCAAGCGCTGGATTCCAGCGGCCTTGATCCCAGCATCTGATGGATTGCGTCGGCGCATCGTCTCCGAGCATTGCGACGAGCAACGGGATTGCTTCCACCAAGTGGCTCTTCCCAATCTGACACGCCGCCTCGGCGCGAACTTCAGGGTCAGCGGATTTCAAACGCTGTAATATCTCTACGCGCTCTTCCGGGGTCTTCGCTGGATTTTGCGAAGAGGATTCAGGTTTACCGGCGGCCTGACCCTCGTGTTGGGTCTCGTTAGTCAGCGCAATGGCGAGGCCAATCTGCCGTTTCTCGTCCGTGCTGTCCGTTCGTAGATCGAACGAAAACGTGGAAGCAGCGATGCACGTCAGACATAGCAACGAAAACGCACCAACTGCGAGTAACCGGCCAGCACGCGTCCCGATTGGCGGCCTGGCTTGTGTAAGCTTCATAATACGTTCCTCCAGAATGTCCGCATCGAACACACCCATCGTGAGTGGCTGACCGGCAGGAAACACCGACGCGCCCGCGACCTGTAACAGAGATCGCGCGTACGCCCGTGGCTCAAGCAATCTCTCTGTCACCAAATCGTCGCAGGCCAACTCTCTTGTCCTGCCGATCTGACGCATGACCAAAACTGCGAGCGGGTGGAATGAGATCGGCAGCAACAAGAACTGATAAAGCAGATTCAGTGCATAATCTCGGCGCTTGATGTGCGCCATCTCGTGACCAACCATAGTCGCGAGCGTTTCCTCAGAGGCCGCTTCATAGAAACTCTCAGGAAGAACGATCACCGGCTTCCACGCGCCGACTGTTGCAGGCGAACAAGCCGACGCTGAGAACAGCAGCGAGATATCTTTCAGGCCAAACGCCGCCTGGCAGCGCGCACTTACGGTGACAAGAAACCGGGGAAGCTCGCGGTTGTGGGCCGATCGCCGGAACGCTTGTGCGCGTAACCAGGCACGACCCAACGAGACCAATCGGCAGACTAGAAAGAGCGCGTAGGCTAGGGCCAGGCACAGCGCCAGACTGGATGAGGCAACTACCGGCTGTCTCAGCGTTTCAAGCAAGCCATCGAGACTACGGCTACTGGGTTCGGGTTTGGCGGTGACTGGCGAGGACAGCGAAGCGGTTGTTGGTGACGAACCAAGATTCTCGTTCGACGGAATTGAGGCAGGTGGACGTTCGTCGCGGCTGAGCTGCGGCGAAGCTGGTTCGAGTTGTGAAAGGGTCCACAGCGGCAGCGCGAGACTAAGAAATAGTGCGGCCACCCACAACGCGTGCCGGTAGCGGGGCGCGGCGTTCCGCAACAGACGCGCGCAGATCGAAGCGACGGCAACAACGGCCGCGATCTGCCAGGCCGCGTTACCAAGACCGTGCAATGCAAACTCACTTATCCTGCTCATCGGCCGTCTCCTTCTCGAGAAGCTTTTGAAGCTTTGCGAGTTTTGCTGGGGTCAACCGCTTCGTTTCAACAAGACTCATAACCAGACTCTCGGCAGAACCACCGAACATGCGATCGACGAGATCACCAACCGCGTTTCCAATTGCCTGACTGCGGGTGACCGCCGGTTTGTAGACATAGGCCTTTTCCTGGAGCACGCGGGTGACTTTGCCCTTGCGATGCAGCACGTTGAGCATCGTTTGAACAGTGGTGTAAGCGCGCGAGCCTTCGAGGCGCTCTTGAACGGCTTGCACGCCGGCGGGCCCAGACTCCCAAAGCACCTTCATGATCTCCAACTCGAGCGGCGTCAAATGCTCCGATTTCTTCCGTGTCATCAGCTACCTCCTAACGTTTTAGGAGTATATTCGGAACCGGCGACGCGTGTCAACTAAAAAATTAGGAGGCGGGCGTTTTTTTTGCTCCGGCGGAGCACGACCCGGGTGATGAGCTGCTAACGCGCATCGCGCGCTACGATTGTGTTGGGCTCGACGTTTGAGTACTCTACCCTTGCAGCTCGACTACCAGCTTGAGCGACTTTGGCCGTTGGCGATTAGCTGAAACCAACCGAGGATCGCCGGTGAAAACACGCATTAGCTCGATCAAAACCCTGCTGTTCGATTGGGACGGTACGTTATTCGACTCGGCGCGGGCCGGAAGGATCGCATTCCAGAAAACCTTCGACGATCTGGGAATCGCTTTTACTCAGGAGTTCTATGAAGCCCGCTATTCTCCAAACTGGTACGCGATGTACGAAGCGTTAAATCTGTCGAAGGATAGATGGAAGATCGCCGATGAGTTATGGCTCGAGCATTACGGCGAGGAGCCGCCGAAGCTTGTAGACGGTGCAGGAGAGACGATTCTGGAGCTTCACTCCAGAGGCTATCGACTCGGTATTGTAACTAGCGGCACGGAGCGAAGAGTGGTTCGCGAGATCAACCTGCTAGGCCTCACCGCAAAGTTCGAAGCCGTGATTTGCAACGAACACATCGTAAACAAAAAGCCTCATCCCGAAGGACTCGAGAAAGCGATGCGGCTTCTGGCTACTCGCGCAAATGAAAGTTCGTACATCGGCGACGCTCCCGAAGATGTGCAGATGGGCAAGAACGCTTTTGTGTTCACCGTCGCGGTTCCGAGCGCCTATCCCTCGAGCAAACGTTTGCTCGACGAACAACCCGACATTCACATTGAAGCGATTCGAGATCTGTTGTTGCACTTCTAAACGCGCATCCAGGTCACTTCTTAGCCGCGTAGTAACCTGACCTGGTGCTGATCACCAGACTTGTTCCGGCGTTACGAAGCTGCTGTTCCAACTCAGATGCCAACCTGACTTTGAGGCGGCGAAACTTACCGTCGCGTTTCGAGTTGGATGGCACAAACGCGAGACTATATCGAGCGCGTAGATTCTCAATCAACTTGATCAGCTTTTCCGCCACGGTCTCATTATTGGAAACCAAAACCTCGCCACCGCTTATCTCAGCATAGTTACGGATATCGCCGCCTCCTTGCCAGGGCGAGAAACCGAGGAGCTTGCTAGCTGTTCGCATGGCCACGTGACGCTTTAAAACCAGCCCACAAACCACCGCCCCTGTTTCAAGCACCAACGAGACGCCCTCATCCTTTTGGAAAGCTTTCCAATGTTCGGTGGGGATCGTCTCATTGTCAGTGACCGCTATGATCACGCGCCGATTAGCTGGGTTGGCAGCCTTCAGCAGATGACTTGCAGCACGATAGATAGAGTCGTGAAGCAGGATACCGTCGTCGCCAAACTTTGTGAAATCGAGTTCTCTCAAGTCGTCGGCGATCAGGAATTTTTCTTTCGTGAAATCCCTCACCAGCACCGTCTCGTCGGCTGTGACGACGAGAGCGACTTCGTCCTCGGGCTTCAGCGACCCCAGGGCACGGAGTGCGTTGGCCCGAAGGCTCTCGAGCAGAGTCCACATGCTGGCGCTGGCGTCAAGAAGCAACACGACCGAAAGCGGGAGGGTGTCCTGACTAAACTGGTCAATCTGCTGCTTGACCCCGTCCTCATAGATCTCGAAATCGTTCCGGCTTAGGCTGTTTACGACGCGCTGTGTTTTCCGATCGACGATCTGAACGTCCAGAGCAACCAGCTCGGTGCTCAGTCTTATCGATTCGTCGGACTTTTCGTCGGACTTTCGGTCGACTGCGATCTGTGAATGGCAAGGAATTGCAGACACCACCAGGGCTACGGTGAGAAGAAGAATTGTTGTTCGCACTTGGAGTTCCCCCGCCTTCAGGCGTTCGGAAACCGAACACTAAGCGCGGAGGGGGAGGGGTACTACCATGAAGTAGAACGAAGGTTCGTGAGGGATCCTGCAAGGAATCTTGTCGGCCGTCGATCGCGGATTCAGTTGGACAGCTCGCTGGTCAGCGAGTCGTCGACGTCAATCTCCATCCGAAGCAGCGCCGCGCTGTAGGTTTTTCCCTGAGCATCAGTCTTGAGCGAGAGCGTACCGCCGCCGTCGAGGCTCTCGTGGAGCAGGAAATTCAGTGCGTGCAGGTTGGGCACTTCGAAGCGCTCTACATCGCCGAGGCAGATTCCCTTGAAGTGTTCCTTGACTCGTTCGGCGGTCACCAGCTCAACGAGTATCGGATAGTATTCGGGCTTTAAAGCAATCAGCCCGACGTTCGCCGTGTCGCCCTTATCACCCGATCGCGCGTGTGCGAGCTGCAGCAGTTTCACTCTTGCCATTTCAAGCCTCGATTACTGAGATTTCGGATTTGACCTCGCTCTTCGGTATAAGCGCGGGCCAGTAGGCTATTATCTCCTCCAGCTTCGGGCGCCCGGAGGCAAACCCGGTAACCGTCGGCGGACCGTTGAGCACCAGCGGCGCAACTTCCCGCGTAAATCGCTCTACTGCTCGTTTGTTTTCCGAGCGAACACCAATGCGAAACATGACTTCGGCTATATCCGGCGATGGCTCTCCGGAAAGCGCGCCGTAACAAGCGTTGACTCCGACGAATTCTGTGAGCACCGAGTCAAACTTTAATCCGAGTCTATCGAGTCGTTCTCTAACGACGCGATCCGCTGCTTGAGCTTTCTTGTAAGCGTCGGGCCAGCCGTAGACCAGCGAGCCGACCGCCTTCCAACCGGCCGAATAGCTGATGCTGACTTTGTATAGATCGGTCGCCGGGCGTCCTTTTATCCCCGAGAAGCCTACGCGATCAGTTCCCTGTTGCTCGAGTTGAATAGTCGTGAAGTCCGCAACGCAATCCGGTGTTATGTATTCGCGCGGGTCGCCCATCTCGTAAAGAAGCTGTTCTTTGATCGACGCGACGGTGATGCGTCCCCCGGTGCCCTTATGCTTTGTGATGCTGAATGTGCCGTCGGGTTGAGCCTCGATGATTGGATACCCGATGTCCGCCATATTCGGGATTGTCTCCCAATCGATAAAACAATTTCCGCCGGTGCATTGGGCGCCACATTCAACGGTGTGTCCGGCGATGGTGCCGGCCGACAGCCTATCCCAATCGTCTCGCCCCCACCCGAATTCGTGAATCATTGGACCAAGCGAGAGGCCGGTGTCGGTCACTCGCCCGGCGATGATGATCTGACCACCCTTGTCGAGGGCATCGGCGACGTCCCGGCCGCCAAAGTAAACGTTGGCGCTTTGAACTCTCGATCGAACGGCGGCGAGCGGTTCGCCGGTTTCCTGATTTTTCAGCTCAACGCCGCGTCTGATGAAATCGTCGAGCCGCGACATTATGTCGTCTCCAGCGACGATTCCGATCTTGATCTTGCCGCCGAAGCCCCGGCGTCGGGCGGCTTCGATCACCGCGTCGCGGCAGGCTTCGGGATTCACTCCCCCGGCGTTGGCGACGACTTTTATATTGCGTTCAACAAGATCAGGCAGGATCTCTTCGATCATCGAAACGAAGTCGCGAGCGTAGCCGGTGTTGGGGTCGCGGGCTCGCTGTTTCTGCATGATCGACATCGTGATCTCGGCAAGGTAATCGAGAGTCAAGTAGTCGATCGGACCGCGACGGACCTGCTCGATAGGAGCTTGCAACGAGTCGCCCCAGAATCCCTGCCCGTTCGCGATTCTCACAGTCTTCATGAAAGGTGTTCTCTTATGCGTCCGTAAAACGCCTTAGCAAAAGTTGGCTCAGCGATTAAGTGCCTTCTGCCTTCCGCCTTCTGCTTTCTGCCTTCTGCT
>DASRIZ010000196.1:0-2742 GCA_035649735.1 Blastocatellia bacterium
GGCTGCGCCAAGGGATTTCTCGTCAAAGACCTTATGCAAGAGGCTCCGGGTCTAGAGGCATTCGGTCTCGACATCTCGTCATATGCGCTGATGCACTGCGAGCCCGAGAGCGTCGGGCGTTTGCATCTGGGCACTGCGGAACGGCTCCCCTTCCCCGATGCAGTTTTCGATGCCGTTCTAAGTATAAACACGATTCACAACCTCGATACGCAAGGCTGCATCCGTGCGCTTCAGGAAATGCGTCGCGTCGTGCGAAATCCTGTTTGTTGCTTTGTGCAGGTTGACGCCTATCGATCCGACGATGAGAAGGCTCTCTTCGAAAGTTGGTGCCTGACTGCGGTTACGCACCTACGTCCAGCCGAATGGATCGGCCTGTTTCAACAGGCTGGCTATTCCGGGGACTACTATTGGACGATTCTCGAAGCATAGAGGGGCAGCGCACGTAACGCGAAGCCCACGCTAGAGCCTCCGACTTTGTAAAGCGTGATACGCCAATGGGAATTTCCGTTGTAATACCGAATTTCAATCATGCCGACGAACTCCCGCGCTCGCTTCGCGCGCTGCTGCGCCAAGAACCGCCGCCCGATGAAATCATCGTCGTCGACGATGCTTCCACAGACGCCAGCATCCACGTGATCGAGAACTTTGGGCGCGATCACTCGACTATCCGGCTTGTTCGTCACCCCACCAATCTCGGCGCGCCGGCGGCCCTGAATACGGGGCTGGCAATTACAAAAGAGGAGTTCGTCTACTTTGCCGCTGCCGATGATTTCGTATTGCCTGGTTTCTTTTCCGCGGCACTCGCATCGCTTAAGGCCTGTCCTGATGCAGCCTATTTCTGCGCGCAAGTTGTTCTCATCAATCGACATGGAGCGATTGTTGATTTTCGACCCTTGTTGCCGCCCTCCCGTGGCAACGCGTACATATCGCCCGGTGAATCCCAGCGTCTCATCCACAAAATTGACAATTGGGCCGCGGGCCCCAGCGCTGTCTATCGGCGCCAGCTACTGCTCGACATTGGCGGCTTCGATGAGTCTCTTGGATCATTATGCGATGGCATGACATATCGCCTGCTTGCCCTTCGCAATGGATTTTACTTTTCTGATAAGCTCGTTGCCGCGTGGCAAGTGCGACCAGACAGTTATTCGGCACGAACAGCGACCTCTCAATCTGAGAATATCCCTTTGATCGAAAAGGCAAAAAGCTGGATCCGGGACTCGTTTCCTACCCCGCTCAATACCGAATATCCGGAAATATTCGCTCGCCGCCTTCGATTCAACATGGCGCGACTTGCTCTCTTGGCTCCAGGCGCAGATGCAAAAGCGATTTCGGATCTTGTTGCACTCGGCGATTTTGACAACTGGCTGATTTCCATTCTTGGCACGAAAAAAAGAACCTGTCGGGCGGCTATTCTCGTGTGGCTGACCTGGCGGCTGTATCCATTTGGATTTTCCGCCTTGGCACGTGCCTGGCTAAACAATCTAATCAAAAGCCACAGCCGACGCTCGCTTGCCGCTCGCGCGATGGCTGTAGCAACAAAATAGTCGGCGTCGAACGACCGTGCGCCGGATTGCCACGGCAACAAACTAGCCTGCTTCAAAGGGTCCGTTAAATGTTGACGCATAGCACTGCGGTCGCAGGTGCGCCGTCTCGCGTTGTCATACTAGGCGCGACAGGTTTTCTAGGTACTAAACTTACGAATAGACTTTTCGAGGAAGGAGTCCTCGTACTTCCGCTGAGTACCCAAAATATTGATTTATCAACCCAAGGTGCTGACACAAAATTGTCGGAATTTTTGCTTCCGACCGACACGCTTGTTTTCTTATCAGCAATCTCAGGAGCCAAGGGAAGAAATGGCGCGGCATTTATGACCAACATGAAAATGGCTCAGGCTGTATGTGCTGCCACAACGATCGTGAGACCGAAACACTTAATCTATGCGAGTTCTGATGCTGTGTATCCGTTTACCCAGGTGGTCTTAACGGAAAAAAGTTTCGCTGCCCCAGTCGATCTATATGGAGCGATGCATAGAGCACGGGAACTCTTGCTCTCGACAGAGCGTTCAATCCCTCTCGGAATACTCCGCTTCACAGCTATTTACGGGGGCACCGATACGCACAATTCGTACGGACCAAATCGTTTCATTTCTCAAGCTCTCAATGAAAAAAAAATATCGCTCATTGGGAACGGTGAGGAGACCCGAGATCATCTTTATATTGACGATGCGGTCGAAGTTATACGAAGGGTCATCGCTTACGGCTCTACGGGGCTGCTTAACGTTGCGAGCGGCAACTGCACTAGTTTCAGGAAAGTAGCTGAATTAATCGCGGCAAAGTGCACGTCGGTAAGTATCAAATTATCACCGCGTAAATCACCTGTGACGCACAGGCAATTTGACATCGCAGAAATGTTAGCGGCTTTCCCCGATATTCGATTTACATCACTGAACGACGGATTGCGCGCGAGCCTATCATGGAAACGTAGTTTGATGACTACTTCGTGAGTTCGCCGCTCGAACTCAGCGATACGACGGCTTTGTGGACAACAGAGGTGATTTTGAGTAAACGGGCGATGACATCAAGGAAGAAATCAGACGTTGATTGCTAAATGTAGTCGCGTGGTGAGAGGACTTTAGATGCAGAAGACTTATTGTGTCCTGGGTGGAGGCGGCTCGTTTGGTCTATTAACAGCGAAATATCTTCTTGATAATGCGAATCCATTAAAAGTGATTTCAATTGGGAG
>DASRIZ010000197.1:0-6243 GCA_035649735.1 Blastocatellia bacterium
GATGTGACCGGCCCAATCGACATCATCGGCAGCGTCGAGCGTTGGTTTGACACCTCATCATTTGCCGCGGTCGGGCGCTTCGGAAACCTGGGACGAAATCTGGTGATCGGGCCCGGATTCAACAACGTCGATTTTTCGGTCATCAAGAACTTCAAAGTGTGCGAAAAGGTGCGCGGGCAGTTTCGCGCCGAGATCTTCGATCTCTTCAACCATCCGAACTTCGGCCAGCCGGGTAACGTCGTTGGCACTCCGGCGTTTGGGCGTATCACCAACACGCGTTTTCCAACAGGTGAATCGGGCTCGTCGCGGCAGATACAGTTTGCAGTGAAACTTGTTATTTAGAGTGGACCCATGTGAAAGAGCTTTGAGCCAGGGCTGGCTCTAAACTTTAAACGGAATTGTGGGATGCGGTACGGGACTTTGTCCCGGGGTGTAGTTCATGAAGCCAGGCAGAAGTACGCAAAGATTCAGAATCCAACAAATCGGAGCCGCGGTGTGGTTTGTCGGGCTTCTTATATTCCTGTTCCCTTCGATTTCGCGCGGCCAGCAACCGACGGCCCCGAAACAGATTCTGGTGCTCTACTGGTACAATCGGGACTGGCCGGGCAACGTCATCTTCGACAAAAACTTTCAACAAGTTCTGGATTCGGAGCCGGCCGGGAGCGTTGAGTACTTCTCCGAATACCTTGAGTCAAATCGTTTTCCGGGCGAAAGCCAATCTTTAGCGCTGCGTGATTTTTTACGACAGAAGTATGCGGATCACCGAATCGATGTAGCGGTCGCCGTTACCGAAGAACCGCTCGACTTTCTTCTCAGATATCGAGAAGACCTCTTCCCAAATACTCCGATTGTGTTCATCACGTCCAGGCGTCCCACGCCCGAGCAACTCAACGCGGGGCCCGGACTCACGGGAATCCTGCAGGGCGGTCAGTTCAAAAGCACTCTCGATCTTGCATTGAGGTTACATCCAGAAAGCCGTGAGGTGTTTATCGTAAGCGGGACTCTCAATCATGACAAAAGGTTCGAGCTGATGTGTCGCGAAGACCTGCCGGATTATGGAACCAGGGTATCAATCACTTATCTCACTGACCTCGCTCCCGACGAATTGATTCTAAAGACGCAGCAATTGCCGGAACGGTCGATTATCCTTTACATGTTTCAGCAGTCACAGAATGAACAAGGCAAAATCGTGGAGTCCCAGGAGAACCTGGAATCGATTGCCAGGGTCGCTCGAGTCCCAATATACGGACTATCCAATCGGCAAGTCGGGCAAGGGATTGTTGGCGGTATTGTTCGAATAGTAGATGCTAACGGGACCAGAGCGGCTGAAATAGCCCTGCGGATAGTGCACGGTCAGTCAGCAAAGGACATACCGCTCGAGACCACGCCGGTTGTACCTATGTTCGATTGGCGGCAGCTCGAGCGTTGGGGTATCAGCGAGAGTAGTCTTCCGTCCGGCAACATAGTGCGGTTTCGCGTGCCTTCATTTTGGGACGAGTACAAGTGGCAATTCATCGGTTTCGTCTCTTTGCTCATCCTCCAATCGGCGCTTATCAGCGGAATGTTGATAACTCGGTCCCGGCGTAGACGCGCGGAAGTCGAACGCGAACGCTTCGCCTCGCTGGCGGAAGCCGAGCGGCGGCACCTCGACGAGTTTATATCCAACGTGCCCGGCATCGCGTGGGAATCTCGCGTCCAACCTGACACTAGCGACCGGAAAGTTGATTTCGTGAACCAGTATGTTGAGAAGCTGCTGGGTTACACTGTTGAGGAGTGGTTATCGAAGCCAAATTTTCCGCAGTCGGTTATTCACGAAGAAGATCGCGAAAGAGTCGCTCGCGAAACCCAAACGATTCTCGAGACCGGCAAGGGTTGCGTCCTTCAATTCCGATTTGTAGCCAAAGACGGGCGGGAGTTATGGGTAGAGTCTCACCGAGCGCCCATGCGTGATGACACAGGGAAGATCATCGGCCTGCGCGGGGTGACGATAGACATCACCGACCGCAAGCTTTCCGACGAATCGTTTCACCGCAGTGAAGAAAGAAACCGCGCCATCCTGCGCGCCATTCCCGATCTGATGTTTGTTCAAACCACTGACGGCATCTATCTTGATTACCACGCGAAATCCCCAGATGACTTGCTTGTTTCTCCCGCAGACTTTCTGGGAAAGAACATGCGGGATGTGCTGCCGGTTGAACTTGCTGAAAAGGTTTCCAGGTGTTTCAGACGCGCGCATGAAACGTCTGAGCCGCAGACGCTTGAGTATTCGCTGCAACTAAACGGTGAAGAGCAATGGTTTGAGGCGCGCATGGTGAGTACGCAAGGTGACAAGATTCTGAGCATCGTACGTGATATCACCGATCGCAAGCTTGCCGAACTGGCGTTGGTAGACAATGACGCAATGATGGCCGGAATAGTCGGCTCGGCGATGGACGCGATCATCTTCGTCAACGATAGCCGGCGCATCGTGCTCGTTAATCCCGCTGCCGAGAAAATGTTTGGGTGCGCCGAGAGTGAGGTCATAGGAGAACGCGTTGACCTCTTCATACCGGAGCGGTACCAACAGTCACTTCAGCAGGAGATTTTCGGCTTCAATGTGACAACCGGGACGGCAAGGTCTATAGGATTACGTGGCGAGAGACACTGGCGCCGCGCCGGCGGCGAGGAGTTTCCGATTGAAGGTTCGGTCTCTCAAGTCGAATTGCAGGGGCAGAAGTTCTACACGGTGATGCTGCGCGACGTCACCGCGCGTCGTCAGGCACTCCACGCATTGCGTCAGAGCGAAGAGGTTTATCGCCAACTCTTTGAACAGAACATAGACGGCATTTTCATCGCCGCTCCAGACGGACACTATCTGGATGTTAGTCCTGTCGGCTGCCAGATGCTCGGGATGACGCGCGAGGAGGTGCTGAGCAGAACGTGGTTCGATATAATCGCTCCTGGAGAAGAACACCGCATCCCTGATGCAGTGGCCTTGCTTGCGGATGGCAAGGTTCATTACAGCGAATGGCGGTTCCGCCGCAAGGACGGGTCAGAGTTCATTGGCGAGCTTACCGCGCGCCAGTTGGCGGACGGGCGGTTTCAAGGGATAGTGCGCGACATCACCGAGCGCTACCAGGCAAGGGAGGCGGTGCGCGAGAGTGAAGAGCGATTCAGAAACATGGCCGATACCGCGCCCGTGATGATCTGGCTCTCCGGCACCGACGGGCTTTGCACCTACTTCAACCAGCAGTGGATAAATTTCGCCGGACGCACAGTCGAAGAAGAACTCGGCACTGGATGGACCGACGGAGTCCACCCCGAGGATGTGCAGCGATGCCTCGCGATCTACACATTCGCTAATGACATGCGCGAGGCATTCACGATGGAATTCAGGCTTCGGCGGGCAGACGGGAATTTCCGCTGGTTTCTGAATTCGGGAACACCTCGCTGGTCCCCGAGTGGATCGTTCCTTGGGTATATAGGCTCATGCATCGACATCACCGAACGCAAAGAGGCTGAACAAGCGCTGGCGAACCTTAGCGGGCAACTAATCCAGGCACGGGAAGATGAGTGTGCGCGTATTGCCAGGGAGTTGCACGATGACCTCAATCAAAGGATGGCGCTTGTTTCGGTGGAGATCGAGCAGATTATCCAGAGCTTCCCTGTCACTCCTGAGACACTAGGACGAACACTCCTGTCAGTGCTGCGTCAGATCAAGGAAACATCAAAAGAGATCCACCGGATGTCCTACGACTTGCATCCGGCGAAGCTGACTCACCTCGGTCTGGTTTCCGCGCTTGAAGGGCTTTGTGAAGAACTTCGTCAACATCATCAAGTAAAGATCGACTTCACTCACTATCAAGTCCCGAATGATCTGGCGCGAGACATCTCGCTCTGCATCTATCGAACTGTGCAGGAGTGTCTAAACAATGTAGTCAAACATAGCGACGCGCAAAGCGCTCGTATTCAGCTTATCGGCACCGACGGGGAGCTCACGCTTAGCGTCTCTGATTCGGGAGTCGGATTTGACATTGAATCCCCAAGATTTAAGAACGGGCTCGGGTTGATGAGCATGCGAGAACGCCTCCGCCTGGTCGGCGGAAGAATCTCGATCGTTTCGCGACCATCACGCGGGACGCAGATCGTCGCCCGAGTCCCGCTGGCACAAAGAAGGGTGAAGAACGAAGATTATGCGTCAATCGACAGGTCGAAGGCCCTTGGGGATTGAGCGCGGTTCGAAGAGGATTCAGCGGGGCAGCTTCCAAACTCTTATTATTTTGTCACCGCCCCCCGACAGCGCCTGGCCGTCCGGAAGAAACGCTACACTGGTAATCCAAGGGGTCTTGGCGTTGAATTGACTTAACTCGTCTCCAGTATTGACATCCCAGAGCCTGAGTATCTGGTCAAAACTTGCCGCCAGAACGCGCCGAGCGTCCGGAGAAAAAGCAACAGCTCGAACGAGACTGAGGCCTTGCCTCACACGCCAATGCTTGAGCTCGTCACCTGTTTCAATGTCCAGGACTCGGACCGTCCCGTCGAAACCGCCGGAGACAATGAGGCGGCCATCGAAAGAAATGGCAACGCAGGTAACCGACTGTTGGTGATTCTGAAATCGCTGCAACTCTGATCCGCTGCGAGTGTCCCATAGCCGAACCGAGCCATCCTTGCTTGAGGAAACGACGAAGTCATCCACTGGAGAACAAGCTACGCCGGTGACAGTCTCGGTGTGACCTTCGAAGCGCATCAATTCTTTTCCGGTTTGAAGATCCCAGAGTCGAACCGTCTTGTCGCGGCTTCCCGAGACTACGCGCAGGCCATCCCGAGAGAACGCAACACTGGTAACCGACTGGCGATGACCTTCGAAGCGTCTGACTTCACGGCCTGAAACGCTCCATAGCCTGACGGTCTTGTCAGAGCTGCCGGTGACAACAAACCGGCCATTCGGCGAGAAACACACCCCGGTGACCGGACTCGTGTGTCCGGCAAAGGTGCGCAACACTTGTCCGGTCTCGACATCCCACAACTTTGCGGAGTCATCAGAGCTTCCGGAAAGCGCATACTTCCCGTCCGATGAAGCTGCCACGCTGGTAATCCATGCCAAGTGACCCTTGAACGACTTTGTTTCGATTGGTTGGAACTCGGCGAGCCGGGTACCTCGGTCAGAGGCAAGCTCGGCCGCAGTTGCCTCGGAAGAAGATCCATCGTTCCAGTAAGCAAGATAAGAAATGAGCACTCCTACGGTAATAAGACCCGCGACTATTGCGTAGGTCCCCCTGGACGATGTAGATGGAACCACAGCGGTTGACGGCGCAAAGCCATAACCCCTCGAGGTTCCGCCGCGAGCCCGGCCGCCGTATCTGCGATTTGAAACCGTTCTTGCACTCATATTCTTCGCCTCGATGCTCAATCGGACGCCTGAATGACTTAATTGCGGTCTGTTGAAGCAGTAGCTACTTTCGATCTCACTCCAGAGCCGGCGCCTGAAACAGCCGAGTCCGCCGACCCCAGGACTCGGTCGCAGGCAATCGACATCAAAAGCAGGCACAACAGCATTGAAACGAAAACCACCAATGCTCGTTCGGACAGCCACGAGTGTATCCGCGGCAACCACCCTCTATTTCGCTGGTATGAAGAATAGGCAAAGAACTGAGGATTGATTCTGCGAAGATTGCCGTACTTAGCTCTCTTCTTCATTTCGGCTCTCCGTCTGCCCGGAATTCAACCGCTCGGCCACCAACGATCTGCTCAACCTCAAGGCGTCTACTGAGTCAAGTCTGCAAATTCAAGCTTCGTCACTGCTGATTCTAGCGCTTGGAAACAGGGGCGATACTGTCAATAGCGGCAGTGCTTCCAGAAAATAACTTACAGCCGCGTGTGATTAAAACTGGGACTGAATAGCACCAACTTCAGTTGGTGGTTGGACAAAACTTTAGTCTCTCGTCGACAAACTGCGTTGGCGTAACCGCGTAGCGGTGTCCTCTCGGTAGCTTGCGTGGAGTGGGCGATACCCTGGGCCGCGTAGCGGTTACCTATTTTGACTAGAAATCGATTTTGACGCCCAGAGGTAACCGCTACGCGGCCCAGGGGTATCGCCCACTCCACGCAAGCTACCGAGAGGACACCGCTACGCGGTTGGTGGGATTTGGACTACAAGAAACAGAATCTATTCGTACCTCAACGCGATCATCGGATCAACCTTTGTTGCGCGGCGCGCAGGCACCAAACAGGCTCCCAGAGCCACCCCCGTCAGCACCACCGCAA
>DASRIZ010000198.1:0-5851 GCA_035649735.1 Blastocatellia bacterium
GCAGTGACCCTGTACTGGAAAAACGGCAAAGTCGCGACGACCGACGGCCCCTACGCGGAAACCAAGGAACAGCTCGGCGGACTTCAGATCCTTGAGGCGCGAGACCTCAATCATGCCGTTCAGCTTGTCTCACAGCTTCCAGGCTTTAAGTATGGACTTGGACCGGTTGAGATACGGCCGGTTGCGGATATAAACGAAATCATTCGGGAGAGCGAGCAGCGGCGGCGAATGGACACCTCGCGATGAGGGCGGCCACGAGGGAAGAATGATCAGCATCATGACCTAGTCAGCATCTGTTTCCTTGTGCCGAAGGCGGCGTTTCTCGCTGCGGCGCCGCTCCGCCAGCATCGTGTCGTGGATCGGGGAGGTGTAGATGCGGAAGTGCGTGAGAGACGAACCGCACCGTATGCCACAAGCAGTTGGTAACTCATTGCCGCCATCGCGGCTTGAATGAGCAGTTTGATAAACCTGCTTTGAATAGTCATAGCGTTCTCCTTCCTTATCGAACCCTCTATGTTGGTTCGCAGCCTTATTCATTTCTTCATAGTGCCCCGTCTATTAACGCGCAGATTTCGAGCAAATCTCATCACTCCATCGAGAAATTTTTAGATAGGCTTATTACAAGGTCCGGGTTGGCGATAGTATAATTGGCGCGGTGAATGCTCGACGCTGGCAACAGGTAGATAAACTCTTTCACGCGGCGCTCGCCCTGGACCTCGCAGATCGCGACGCGTTCCTGGACCACGCCTGCAAAGGCGATGAAGCGATCAGACGAGAGGTCGAATCTCTCATCAACTCTCACGACAAGGCTGGCAGCTTTATATCTTCGCCCGCCGTCGAAGCCAACCCAAGTCTTATCGCCGGCGATCCAGCCGATTCAATGCTTCAAAAACAAATCGGTCCGTACCGGATTCTCTCTCAAATTGGGGCGGGCGGAATGGGCGAAGTATTCCTCGCTCAAGACACTCGACTTGGACGCAAAGTCGCTTTGAAACTGTTGCCCGATTATTTCACGAGAGACGAGCAGCGGGTGCGCCGGTTTCAGCAGGAGGCCCGCGCCGCATCTGCGCTCAATCACCCGAACCTCATAACCATTCACGATATCGGCGAGGCCGATGGCCGTCATTACATCGCCACCGAGTTCGTAGAAGGAGAAACGCTCCGCCAGAGGATGGCAAGCCGCAAGTTCAGTTTGAACGAGGCGCTTGACGTGGCGGTGCAAATAGCCAGCGCCCTCGCGGTAGCGCATCAGTCGGGGATCGTGCATCGAGACATAAAGCCCGAGAACATAATGCTGCGGATGGATGGTATTGCGAAGGTGCTGGACTTCGGGCTTGCGAAGCTGACGGAAAGACAAGCGGCAATGAGTTCGACCGATGCGCCGACGATAGCGAAGGTGGACACTGATCCGGGGACCGTGATGGGGACGGCGCATTACATGTCCCCTGAGCAGGCCCGGGGGCAAGCGGTTGACGAGCGAACAGATATATTCAGCTTCGGCGTGGTGACGTATGAGATGCTGGCGGGCCGGCCTCCGTTTGAAGGCGAGACTCCAAGCGATGTGATCGCGGCCATCCTAAAGACAGAGCCCGCGCCGCTCACACATTACCTGCCGGAAGCGCCGGCAGAGTTGCAATGGATAGTAAGCAAGGCGCTGCGCAAAGACCGCGAGGAGAGGTATCAGACATCAAAAGAGATGCTGGGCGATCTCCGCGAGCTGCGAGAGAAGATACAGATTCAGGCGAAGCTTGAGCCGGGCGCATCGGCGGCTGCGATAAACCAGGCGGTCGAGACCTCGGATGCAGCAGTACGACGGACATCGAGTGCGGAGTATATCGTCAGCGAGATCAAGCGACACAAACGGGGCGCGGCAATAGCTCTAGTGGTGATTGTCATCGCTATCGTAGGTGGGCTGTTCACCTTGTCCAAACTGATAGGCCAGAGGCCCGCCGCGCCTTCGCAGCCGATAAAGATAGTTAAGCTCACCAGCACCGGCAAGGCCGCCAGAGCCGCCATCTCGCCAGATGGAAAATATGTGGCTCACGTAATGGAAGACGCCGGGCAGCAGAGCATCTGGGTCAGGCACATTGCGACCGGCAGCAACGTTCAGATAGTCCCTCCAGCAGAGATTGGGGATCAGTTTAGAGGAACCCGTCTGACTTTCTCACCAGACGGCAGCTATGTTTACTACTACAGGGGCGCGAAGAATGATGGCTCTGGCGCGATCTATCAAGTGCCCGTGCTGGGGGGGACATCGAAAAGGCTGCTGGTCGGTGTAGGGTTCGCCTTCACCGGTTCTTCGGATGGTAAGCGGCTGGCTTTTGTCCGCCCATCCCTGGATGGAAGCGAAAGAACGTTGGTGGTCGCAAATTCTGACGGTACAGATGAGCAGATCGTCACCTCATTCAAGTTCCCACAATTAGCCCTTCCTCTTGTATGGTTCCCTGATGGCAGGGCGGTTATCTGCGTTACGACCTCCAGTGGCGCCCCCCTCGACAACAGACTGATCGAAGTGCGGGTGGCAGATGGGAAGGTCCTGCCTATTCCTACGCCAGACTGGCCCAGCATTAACAGTGGCGCATGGCTATCGGATGGCAAGGGGCTAATACTAAGCGCTACAGACCGGGAATCAAATTTGAGCCAGATATGGCATCTCTCCTACCCCGGCGGCGAGTCGCGAAAGATTACCAACGATCTAAACAGCTATTCCGGAGTAAGTCTGGCGGCAGACTCCTCTGCTCTGGTCACCGTGCAGTCCGAACAGGTCTTCAATATCTGGATAGCGCCGCCGGGAGATTCAACCCGCGCCAGGCCGATTACATCCGGCAAGCATCTTGTTTCATCTTCGTCTTGGACTCCTGATGGCAAGATTCTCTATACAACTGCGGCGACAGCGAGCGGCAATCAAACTATCTGGATAATGGCGCCGGATGGGAGCGGGCAGAAGCAATTGACAGATGATGCTTTTACCAGCTTTGCCCCAGCAGTCTCACCCGATGGGCGTCATATTGTGTTCATTTCCCATCGCTCAGGCTTCAGTCAACTCTGGAGGATGGATAATGACGGCGGGAATCAGAAGCGATTGACCGATGATGCTGCGCTCGCGCCGCAGGTCTCGCCTGATGGTCAATGGGTGATTTACTCACCAAACGGTCCCGACAGATCGGTCATATGGAAGGTGCCTATTGATGGCGGCGAGCCTGCGCCACTGATAAAGGACAAGGGGATTCGACCCAATGCGGCAGTTTCACCTGACGGAAAACTGATCGCCTGTAACTACCAGGAGCAGTTGGGCTCGCCTTTGAAGATAGCGGTCTTTTCATTTGAAGGGGGGCCGCCGGCAAAGATATTAGATATCCCCGGTGGTTTGGGCCGGCGCATTCGCTGGACGGTAGACGGACGCGCTCTCACATACAGTGATGAACAAAGGGGAGTGGCTAACATCTGGAGCCAGCCGCTGGCCGGAGGCTCGCCGAAACTATTAACCAATTTTACAGACGGCCAGATAATCAGTTTCGCCTGGTCGCGCGATGGCAAAGAACTCTCCGTAACTCGCGGGTCTACGATCAGCGATGTCGTGCTGATTAGCAATTTCAGATAGCGATGAAATGTTAAGAAGCGGTTGCGCCTTATTCTGATCGAGTAAGGAATCAGCCCCGATAATGGGAGTGTCGTCGGGAGGTTCGCCGAGTCGAAGTCTCAGATTGGCGTTCTCTTTTCGAAGACGCTCGCATTCAGCCTTGGCTCTCTCGAGTCCCGCCCTCAGAATCTCATCGCTACGCACGGTTCTAGACCTCGCGAAAGTCTCGAGCGCAGGTTGGCTCAACTCAACAGGAATGATCCGCGCGCTCTCAATTTGCTCAAACCCAGATAAGGCTGACTCGACATTTTGGAGCCGAGCTTTGATAGCCGCTCAATAGCTGAGATGACGCCAACCAGACCGACTTGCCGGTACAAGTTCGAGGCCTCCTCGCCGCGCGTGAACTGCAAACGGGCGATCGAGATTGACCCGACGACCGCGTTTGCCAAAGGTCAGAGCCTCTACCAGTTTCTAATGATGAAGCCGTCAGATGGTTAAGAGAAGCTGCCGCAATGGGTTTTCCATGCTATCCCCTGTTCGAGCGTGATGTTTATTTGAGCCGCATCAGACAAGCGAACGTATTCATCAAGTTCATGGCGGAGATGAAAGCGCAGAATGAAAAATACGGGCGCGAGTTTGGATGAGACGACCACCTGCGCCGCGTCGGACTCCCGTAGTAAGCGCCCGCAGTAAACTAAAGAGGAAAACTGTTCAATCCGCAGTCAGCTCTATCCCGCCGGCTGAGCGAACGTCATTCGGCGACTACTGGCACGCGTAGTCGCGATATCCTCCATGTCTCTGTCAAAGTCCTTGCGCGGTAGATTTCATTTCTTTTGATGGACGCCAACGAGCAATTGCAAGCCTGCTGGACTCAATTTGGCGGCCTAACGGATCCCAACAATTATTGCCAACGCCGTGTTGTCGACGACGCCTGCGCGAAGGTCAACAGTCGGCACCGCTTAGAGTGCATCCTCGCAATCCGAGTTTTGAGCGCTTTCACGCAAAATGTTGCGAGAATTTCCGCAAACCGCGCAAGCAGTTGCTAACTCCTCACGATTGTCCCTTACAAGTGGCGGAATAGGTGTTGCTAGCATAGGTCTGACGGACCTGCTACCGGCTCGAGCCTGGCCGATAGCGCGAAGAGGACACATGGTCTACAAGCTCGTTCCGACAACGGAGTCCTTCAACAGGGTCGAGACCACTGAATCGACTAAGGAGTCACCGTCACATCGGATTACTGCCGGCGAGGCACTACTAGCCTGCATCTCAGCCCTCGCAATATTTACTCTGCTGCTCCTCAGGCTGCCCTATCGGTTGCCAGTGACCAACATTGTGCTCTCGACGCTTGCCTTATCGTCTCTCTATTTCTATCTCAGGTTGAGGCTGAAGATCCGGATACCGAAATTTATGGTTCTTTGTTTGGTGTTCTCGATCGTGCTTGACGTCATCGGCAATCGGTATGGCCTATTCAGCCAAAGGGTTGGCTTTTTCCCCTATGATATCGTTACCCATTTCGCAGCAAGCGGGCTGTCGTTCGTTCCGGTGATGTGGCTGGTGATGAAGTTGATCCGGCGCTTCGACTACCGACTGCCGCTGGGATTTGTAGCATTCTTTTCGGCGACGACCGCCTTCAGCCTGGCCGGTTACTATGAGATCACGGAGTTGATCGACGAGCGATTGCTTGGTGGCCACCGGATATGGACGCCGCGCGATACAGTCCAGGATCTCGCTGCCGATCTTGTAGGCATAGTCATCGCTGCAGTTTGCTACAGCCTTATCATCCGAAGGCAATGGCGAACCGACAATTTCTAATCTCGATCACTCTCGGTACTAGTCTTGTCGCTTTGTTAACCCGCCTTCGTCTTGCAGCTCCTGATAACCAGCAGATTTGTGAACCAATGGCGCGGGCCCACTCCTACACCGTATAATGAACCAAGCTGTTCAGGCGCCGTGCCAGAATGTAGCGAGAAGTTGTTTGTTGAAGTGAGTATTTGCAATGCCGTCTGCGTTTTCGCATGCCGTCGCGTCGATCGCTTTAGGGCGAGCGTACACGGCACGTCCACTTCCTCTCCGATTCTGGGTGTTATCCTCCGTTTGCGCGGTGGCTCCAGACATCGACGTTTTGGCAAACCGGTTAGGCTTCGATCACACGACAATGCTCGGTCATCGCGGAATCACGCACTCGTTGATATTCGCGATAGCGTTGAGCGGACTAGTCGTGCTGCTGTTTTTCAGAAAACCGGTTGATGGAATGATGAGCCGCCTGGCGCT
>DASRIZ010000199.1:0-5165 GCA_035649735.1 Blastocatellia bacterium
CACGCGTGTAAACCTGGCTGATGCGCAGGCTGCTCGATGCTTCACCTTGAAGCACCTGGGCCGCCGAATCGCGCGGGCCGAGATTATCAGTTTCGTTTGACCCAGGGTCGACTTTGAAAGTTTCGATGAAACTGTTTTGCTCAGCCTTGCCAGGCTCTGTGCCGCGGACGTAAATCTTGTTGATAACCGGATCGCTCTTTTGTGCCGAGACGCGGAGGTGACCCAC
This sequence comes from Blastocatellia bacterium, assembly GCA_035649735.1. GTDB lineage: Bacteria > Acidobacteriota > Blastocatellia > UBA7656 > UBA7656 > Onstottus_A. The sequence goes on from DASRIZ010000199.1 coordinate 227, forward strand.
GCCGGCCCAGACCGACACTGTTGCTATTACCAACGAAAGAACCCAAAGGGTCCTGGCGCGCGACATTTTGCTGATGATGGAGGGCATTCTCATAATTTGTGTTCCTACAAGAGCAGAAATACTCGGAATCGACTGAAATTTCCGGAGATTTTACCGCAAGTCTGCAAATAGATCAGCCGATACGGGAGGTAATCGTGGAGCGGCGGAGACGCCAAAACCAGTGATTTCGTCCGCAGGCACAAGCGTCGGGTAGGTCCCTACCATAGCACGGCCCTTGTACGATCTCGGAGAGGGGAGAGGAGCGCGAGATGCCATCCGCTTCGACGAAGCAAATCGTAAAGTTGTGACCGCCGTCGCGAAGGCCGCTGACATGCGCGGTTGACGCCTGAAATATCTTGAACGGATCACCGTCAAAGCGTAATCTCTTGCCCAACGCTGTAAGGTCCTTCTTCGAAGCTGGAGTTGTTGTTCTTCTTAAGTCAGGCGGGAGAGAACCAGTATGCGAATACTCAGACCAGCCCTCGCTGCCCTGGCTCTGATCTTGTGCGTAGCCAATACTAATGCGCAAACAGAACCTGCCAGGAAGCCAGTCGCCACCGACCAGGCCGCCCCGGAAAACTCGCGCGGGCCAATTGTCAAAGGCATTGTCACGTACGAAGACACGGGGCAGCCCGCGCCACGAGTGCGAGTTCAATTGATTGCGGCGGAATCGCTGGTTGATCGCCGCGGCCCGCTACGCGTTCCGACGACCGTCACGGCGGCGAAGGGAGAGTTCATTTTCGTTCGGCCGGCCGCCGGCGAATACTACGTTGTGGCTCATCCCGCCGATGAGCGTGTGCCGAGTGCGGAGGGCTCTCCTTTCCCCCGGCAAACCGGAGAGCCCGACACTGACGCCGCCAGTCTGGAGCAATACAAGCGGGATTTCCCAAAGATAACCGTGATTGGCGAGAACCCCGTCGAAATCAACGTCCGGATAAAGAACCCGCACTTTGGCACTATCTCAGGGACCGTTATTAATGCGAATGGAGCAACCGCAGCCGGCGCGACTGTACATGTGATGAAGACCGGGGAAGCCGGAATTGGTGGCTCGGTGGTTACTGATGAAAAGGGTGCATATAAGTTCAGGGGATTGCCGACGGGCGAATATCTGGTTAGCGCTGATTCGCCACGCAAGAGGACCGGCCCGGATGCACCGCAGAGCGTTGAAGGATTACTCGGCACCACCTATTTCCCATCTACCATCGAGCGGCGCGAGTCGCCCCCGATCACGGTGCTTCCCGACGGGGAGGTGGCCGACATCAACATCACTCTGGTTCCGCTCAACCTGCACAACGTGACCGGCACAGTTCAGATGGAAGGCGATGGACATCCGATCGCCGGAGCGGTTGTGCGAGTAAACAAAAAGAATGCGGACCAGTCGCCCGCCAGTGGAGATTCAGCCGGCCTCGAAGCCGCGATGTCCAATTACTTTTCCACGACCGATGCGCAGGGCCGTTGGTCCATCAACAATTTACCTGACGGCGTTTACACAATTTCTGTAAAGCCAACGGCGCTTGTGGGCGCCAAGCTCGAGAGGTTTGTTGAGAGGAGGCAGGACCTGACGATTGCGGGCGGGGATGTTGAGAACCTCGCCATCGAAGTCTCTCTGGGTGGCCGCGTTTCGGGACACGTTACCATCGAAAAGGTGAGTGCGCGCCCTCCTGATATTTCGATCGGGGTAGGCCCCGCAATCACCAGGGTTGAAGCGAACGGCGCCTTTACCGTGACGGGGGTTGCCGAAACCGAATCTCCAGTCACCGTCATGATTCGGCCGCTCCATGCCTTCTATGCTAAGTCAATCGAGCTAAACGGCCGCGACCTGCTGCGCGAAAAACTGCAGACAAAAGCGGGCACAGAGATTAAGGACGTCCGCATAGTCGTAGCCCCGGCCTCAGTCCTGACGGGCCGCGTCTTGTCTGCGTCCGGCCGGACACCCTTGAGCCGTATTCAGGTGATGCTGATTCCGGTCGACCTTTCTACCGCGCCGGCCTTTGCGAGACCCAACGCCTCAACCAACGAGCAGGGAAGTTTCATCACGAGCGGCGCGCCCGGCGAATACTTCGTGGTTATCTGGGGCCGCGGCGAGCCTTTGCCGCCCCGGGACCCTGAGGCGCTCAAGCAGTTACCAAACGCCATACGCGTCACGCTGGGACCCGGCGAGCGTAAAACGATCGAGTTGATTAAGTAGAGCCCGGACTCGCGCCGCCTCGTTTATTTTCGACTGAGCTGCTTGCTGGTTAGGGCTCGTTTGGAGGCGTTAGAAATGAGCAACGGTAACTTCCAGGGTGAGGTGGCACCGCCAAACTCGGTTCAGCAAGATCTGAAAGGACCGGCGATCGGCCTGATCGTCACAGGTGGTCTCAATGCGGTGCTGGCGATTCTGCTACTGCTCTCCGGGCTCGTTCGACTCATCAGTGGGCCGTCTAAGCAAATCGCCGATGACGCCGAGAGGCTCGGTTATGTGACCGGCACCCTCTTTGGCTATTTAGTCGCCGCACTGAGCCTATTCGTGGCACCGGTCATCATCGCTGGAGGAGTGGCAATGCTGCGGGGCAAGAGTTTGATGCTCGCTCGCAGCGCGGCGATCCTGGCGATGATCCCAGTCACGTCATGCTGCTGCATTGGAGGGATCCCGATCGGCATATGGGCCTTGCAATCGTTGAGGAAACCCGGGATCGCGGCCTATTTTCAGCGGCAGACGGCGGCGCCGGAGTCTGGATGAGGCCAAAGCCGCAGCACCGGCTTTGCCTTGGAAACGGTTTTCTCCTCAAAATGCGTGTTTCTGCCTCAAAAGTCTTAATAGGTCAGTTCGGCCCACCTGATTTCCACCTCAAATTTGCTGATTTCTAGTTGACCATCGGCTGGTATGCCGCTTCTTTGACCAACCGTCGGTTCTTGCTGGACAGTGCCAATACGTTTGGCGGAACACACTTCTCCGTTGACAAGGGAATCTGAGTCGCTGTATATATGGCAACGCTATATATGGAGATAACCTATGCTTAACCGTGAAGTGAAAAGAGGCAGTACTGAGATGCTGATTATGGCGCTAGTTGAAGACCGGCCGCGCCACGGGTATGAGATTGCTAAGTTAATCGAACAACGTTCCGATGGCGTGCTGCATTTTCACGTTGCTTCGCTCTACCCGTTGCTTTATCGCCTCGAGAAGCGTGGTCTGATTCAAGGCCGCTGGGTCGAGAAGGCCGGACAGCGCCGTCGCCGCTTTTACAAGCTGACGGCCAAAGGTAAGAAAATACTCGTCGAGCAACGTCGAACTTGGAAAGATTTCTTTGCCGCGCTTGACCGGGTGGCGGGAATTAATCCTGCTTGAGAATGGCAAGCTCGAAAAGTTCTGAACGGAACTCAATGCGGACGTAGCTTTCAGGCAAGGCAGGCTATTGCTTAGGCCAAAGCAACGAATCACGTTGCGCTGTATTTATGGACATTAAGAGATCCCCAAAAGCAAGAATTAAGAAGAGAGTTCGCGCCGGGCTCGTCGCCATCATTGGTTTGGCTGCTGCAGGCGGAATCACGCTTGGACTGACAAAACTGAAGCCCGCCGCGCCCACGCTCGATCATTCTACTGCCGTGATTGACACGGTGAAGCGCGGTGAGATGCTGCGACAAGTTCACGGCAACGGGATCGAATTATCCACCTATTCGATGGTCTGATTGTTGAAGAAGAAGCGGGAGCGCATCGGCGCGAAATCGAAGAGGCAAGGCACGGATTGAAAGAGGCAGGATTTGGGGTTGCGGGATCATCTTTGCAAGAAAACTTTTCAACGTAGTCACCGCCGATAATTCGGTTTCACCTTCGTTGATGGGAGTAGGTTGTGCTTGACTGGAAGGCAGAAATTAGCAAGAGGCTTGCGAACTTGAATCTTGAGCCGACGCGTGAGGCTGAGATCATCGAGGAGTTGTCGCAGCATCTTGAAGATAGTTATCAGGAATTGCTCTACGCTGGGATGCCAAAAGCAGAAGCTCGGCAACTAGCGCTCGCAGAGTTGACTGAGAGCGACTTGCTTGAGCGCGAATTGCGGAGGGTGGCGCGGGCTGTAAGTCAGGGTCCGGAAATAGGAGCAAGTGTTGGAGGAAATATTATTGCCGGGCTCTGGCAAGACTTGCGATACGGCGCGCGAGTGCTCCGCAAGAACCCTGGTTTTGCTGTGGTCGCAGTGCTCACACTCGCTTTGGGCATCGGCGTCAATACCGCCATCTTTAGCCTCGCCAATGGTCTGCTTTTTCGGCCCCCTCAGGGCGTCTATAAAGCGGAAGATGTTATTCAGCTTGGCCGGACGCTTAACGGCTCAGACTTTAGCACCTTCTCTTATCCCGATTACGTCGATTGTCGCAACCAGAATACAAGTTTTGTTGAACTTGCAGCATACAGGCAGACGGAACTCTACCTAACCACGGGAGGAACTCCCGAACGGCTCACGGGTATGCTCGTGTCAGGCAATTATTTTAAAGCTCTAGGAACGCGCGCAGACGCCGGGCGAACACTTACGCCCGAAGACGATAACGGCACACCCGGCGCAAATCCGGTGGCCGTGATTAGTCACGGGTTATGGGAAGGAAGGTTCGGCTCTGACCCCAAGATCGTTGGGAGAGTCATTGACCTCAACAACTTTCCCTTCACAATCGTGGGCGTGATGCAGAACGGATTCACGGGAATCAGTGTCGGCGAAGAAACCGATATCTGGTTGCCACTGACGATGTACTCGCAAGCCGATCCTGCCTTTCGTCAAAAGCGTTTGGAGGCAAGGTACATCACGTGGCTAGGAGTCCTCGGCCGCCTCAAGACGGGCGTCACTGTTCAGCAAGCACAAGCCGACATGACTATTATCGCCCGTCGATTGGAACAGACATACCCCAACACAAACAGAGGATTGGGCATAACTCT
>DASRIZ010000200.1:0-3670 GCA_035649735.1 Blastocatellia bacterium
GCTTAGCAGGCTGCTGAAAAACTCTGCGCGAGACAGACGCATCGCCAATTTGGAGTGCGGCGACTTGTCGCCGCTATGGACGCACGATGAATTCTCCTCGGGTTTTTGGAATTCGCTTTGGCCAGATTTAAAAGCGGCGACCAGTCGCCGCACTCCAAAATAGTTTTTCAGCAGCCTGTTAGCTCTACTGTTTGCTTTCGTAGTATCCACGTTTGGCCCGAAGAGCCAGATCCGTGTGACCAACGACTCGCACATTCACGATGTGCCATAAGCCTTCGCGTCCGCGGTTCGAGGGACGATAACCGATGCTATAGACGGTGCCCAGATCTCGAATCACCTGATCGTAAACGCCGTCCAGGTCTTTTACTTTTTTCGCGCGATAAAGCGGATTGCCTCCCTCTTCTGCCAGAGCTCCCAATTGCTCTCGCGCTATTGCAAATGCTGATGGCGGCGTGCCGCGGGCGCCCTTGTCTCTTTCAGTCTCGAGGTAAATGGGAAGCACGATCGTGTCAGAGCGACGACAAGCTTCCACTAACTGTTCGAAGGTGGTGGCCCGAGAGCCTTCGCCGTAGACTTCCGGCAGGGCATTGTCCACTCCATCCGTCATTACGATGACGGCACTGCGGCGCTGCTCGGCGCGAGACTGGTTGGTCACATGTTCGAGTACAAACCGTAGCGCGTCCCAGAAGTTCGTTCCCCCAATCGGGCGCTCGATTTCGTCGATACTCCGCTTTAACACGGCATGATCGGCAGTGAACTTTGACACCACCCGGATCTCAGCCGCAAAAGTAAGGATAGCGATGCGATCATCGGGTCGCGCGGCATCGACAAATCGCTTTGAGGTTTTCCGAATCAAATCAAGCTTGTCGCCAATCGAACCCGATAGATCCAACAACAGGACCAGATCAAAGGGAGTGTTGCTCGCAGCAAAAAAGGTAATCTCCTGTGGCACTCCGTTATCGAGGATAGAAAAATCCTTTTGCAGCAGTGCGGTTGCCGAGTTGGATGCAGTGCGATTGAAGACGCTTACGTTGAGATTTACGAGGTCAGAATCGATGCGGAGAATCTCGGCCGGCTCCGGAGTCTGGGCCGGCGAAACGAGAGGTGAGCAACAAGCCGAGACCATCAATAAACAGACGGCCAGTCTCCCGGGCCTATGCCAACTTCTTCGATTCAATGTGGAGAACAGAAACAAAGTTTGCTTCTTAGCTGTTCACTTCGCGAAGTAGCCGCGCTTACCGCGGGCAACGGTGTTCGCTCGATTCACGTTGACGCGGATGGCGCGCCAGGATCCGTCTCGAACTTTGTTCGTGGGTCGATAGGACAGAGTGTAAAGCGTTCCCAGGTCGGCAACAACGCGATCGTAGGCGCCGGCCAGATCAGAAAGCTTTTCGCATTCATAGAAAGCGCCGCCGCCGGCATCAGCCAATTCCTTCATTTGATCGTGCGCCAGATCGAACGTCTCCTGCTGAATGTCGTACTGGCTCAGGGGCTCGTAATCCTGGGTATCGGTCCAGATTGAATAAAGCACGCCGTCGAATTCCTTCACCCGCCGGAGCATTTCCTGATACGTCGTGGTCGAGCCTTCACCCGTCACGTTGGGCATTACGCTATCCAGCCCATCGCTGATCACCACAATCGCGTTTCGTCTTGAGTCCTTTGCTTCACGAAACACCTCATCGACGGCAAACACCACGGAATCGTAAAGCCTGGTACTGCCTTCAGGGCGTTGGATGGCGCTAATTCGTCGCCGGAGGGCTTCGTGATCGCTGGTCAACTGCGAAGCAACAACTTGCCCGCCCGCAAATGTAACCACGGCAATTCGATCAAATGGGCGGGCCGCCTCGACAAAATGAATCGCGGCGGTCTTGATCAACTCGACAACCTTCGCGGTCGAGCCTGAAAGATCGATCAACAGCATGAGATTAAACGGAGCAGAAGCTGATTCAAAATGGACAATCTGTTGCTGCGCGTTGTCTTCGTACAGGCGAAAGTCATCTTTGGTCAGATCATTCACGCCTTTATTTGTGCCCCGGTCAACCACGCTCACATTGACGCTCACCAGCTCTGTGTCCACCCGAATGACGTCGCCCTCAGAGATTTCTTCAGGGCCGGGAGAAACGGGCGCAGGCGTTCCGGCCCCGACAGTCGGGGTCGGCACGGGAAGCTGAGGACGCTGTTTCGGAGTAGGCTGGTTTACCCGTTGGTTAAGCGGAATCGTGCGCTCAGGAACGGTGGAAACCACGCGGGCCGATGAAGACGCCGCAGAGGTCAGCGAGATGTTGCCCGCCTGCGAGTAAGCTCGAACAGAGCTGCCGCCGCGACCGATCCGACCGCGCACCTGGGGACTGGACCGATTAACTTCGAGAGACGAGATCGAAGAGGTCACGCTGCCGGTCCGCGAATCAGCGACCACTGTGGCTTCGGCATTTTTGGGAAGTTCGATATGGATTTCGCCGGATACACTTTGGGCCAGTAGCGCCGCGGGCAACCCGCGAACGTCCACGGGTCCATCGCTGGTAACGATTGCCAGATGCGCTCGCTCGGGAATATTCAGCTCGAGATTTATTCGGGCCGCACCTTTTGGAGCCCGCGCCAGGCGAATCGAGAGGAAGGTTTCCCCGCGATCCACCACCGCCGGCATGCTGCGGGCTTCCCCACTGTCCCCCACGGCGGCCACTGACACGTAACTTGCTTTCCAAACTCGAGCAATGACCGAGCCGCGCAGGTTCTCGATCCGGATACCACCGTTGGCGGGCAACTCGAGCCGCAACTCTCCGGTTGATTGCCCGGCGTCAACGGATCGTGACGTCGTCACGATCGAACCGAGCGCGAGAGTCGCAGCGATGAGGGCGCAGAAAAATTTAATGAGCGATAAGGTCGGGGAGAGATTACCTGGGGCCCGATGATCCATTTGGTTGTCGCTCCGACTTGAGCCTGAGACTTGCTCTCAAACAAATCAGCGCTTCAAGTCTCCGGCCACTCATCTTTCGATCATATCCAGCATTGAGTCCGGCTTTGGCTCGGGTGCGGGTTTGGCTTTCGGATGTTCGGTCTGACCAAATTCGCCTAACCGCAAAAGCAGGTTGCCGTAATTGGATGCATACGCCAAACCGTCATCTTTGCTGACGACGCCGCTGCGAATCAGCTTTTCAATCTGGCTATCAAAGGTTTGCATGCCTTCGGTCTCACCCTGTTCCATCGCATCCAGTAGCGACTTGCCTTCCGACTCCCCGCGTTCGATGTACTCGCGGGTTCGCGAAGTTGCTTTCAGGATCTCGATCGCGGCGATCCGGCCCTGGCCGTCGGCCCGTGGCAAAAGGCGTTGAGAAACGATGAACCGAAACGATTGTGCCAGGCGCGTCCGGATGATTTGCTCCTCGTTTTTGGGGAATACGCCAATGATTCGTTCGACGGTTTTTGCCGCATCGATCGTATGCAGCGTCGAAAGCACGAGGTGGCCCGTCTCTGCCGCCTCGAGAGCGACTTCCATAGTTTCGCGATCACGCATCTCGCCGACCAGAATGACCTTCGGGGCCTGGCGCAAAGCAGCGCGTAACGCGAGCGCAAAGTTGGGTGTGTCTGAATGCAGTTCGCGCTGATGAATCGTGGAGCTCTTGTGACCGTGCAGAAACTCAATCGGGTCTTCAATCGTAACGATGTGATAGAA
>DASRIZ010000201.1:0-2710 GCA_035649735.1 Blastocatellia bacterium
AGCGAACATCGGCCGCTTCACCAACAAAGTCGTGGCGATGTCCACGAACACGCAATTCATCGTGATTACTCACAACAAGCGGACCATGGAAACGGCGCGCGCCCTGTACGGCGTGACCATGGAAGAAGTCGGCGTGTCCAAGCTCGTTTCCGTCAAGTTCGAATAGTGCATAAACTCTCCCCCTGAGCTGCCGGGTCAGTACCACCTCCCTAAGGAGTTGGGATCAACTAGCCCGGTTCAGAACCCCTCAAATCTCAACAGAGCTGAGTCCCAGGACGTAAATAGCTCCGAAGACCGACATTAATCGGAAGCCAGCCTCTTTATCCCACCTCCTTACGGAGGCGGTACTGACCCGATGGTCTCACGTACGTGTGTCGGCTCACCAAAAAAGAACTAGCAACTTGCATTATCTCCTCGTCATCTAGAGAATAATCGACAATATTATGCGAACCAGGTATTCAAACATTTTATTGCTCGTGGCGTTAACCCTGAGCGCCTCGCTAATTGCTTCAGCCCAGGACACACCAAAACGCAACGATCGCCCACAGGAATCCGCCAGCCCGGCGCCGGCGCAACGCCGTGAAGAAAAGAAGCAGCCAGACGCCACGAAGTATTCCTATGAATTTGCCCAGAAGGAATTCATCGTCAACCACATCGTGATCACGCATGATGCGCTCGGACGCGGCAACGTCAGCTTTGAGCGAAAAAACGAGAGCACGCCAATTGTTGAACCGGTCGAGTTGTCGGCCGCAGCGCTGGGACGCATCTTCGGACTCTGGACTGAGTTAAGGTTTCTCGATTCTGAAGAGAACTACCAGGCGTCCAAGAACTTCGCTCATCTCGGCACGTACAAGATCGGCATGGATGATGGGAAGCGTCATCGGACCGCCGAGTTCAATTGGAGCGACAACAAAACAGCCTGGGCGCTCGCCAACGAGTACCGGCGCGTCGCGGATCAGGCCATCCTCATTTTCAACATCAAGCTGGCCCGCGAGATGCAGCCTTTGAATGCGCCCTCGCTCTTGAACGAGATGGAAGGCCTGCTCAAGCGCGATGGACTCTCCGACCCGCAGCAACTGATACCGCTACTTAACGAGTTGAAGACTGACGAGCACATCCCGCTAATTGCCCGCAACCACGCCGATCGGATCTTGAAGAAGATCGAGAAGAAAACCTAGCCGTCCAGCATTCGGCAAAACTCCACCAGACGATTCTCAGCCCAAAGACGATCCTCGCCGGCGTTGGCCGAAAGAAACGCTACGTGGCCGCCGCGCTCTGTCGCAATCAGGATCACGTAGGGATTCGCCGCAACCGTTGGATCGCGGAGCGGCTCGAACGGAATGAAGGGATCGTCTTCGGCGTGAATTATCAGAGTCGGTATGCGAATGTGCCTGATCAAGGGCAGGGAGCTCGCCTTTGCGTAGTAATCACGCGCGTCGGCAAAACCAAACGCCGGGGCTACGAAACGGTCGTCAAACTCTTCAATGCTGTGGATGTCGCCAATATCGGATATGTCGTAAAGATCAGGGAAAAGTTTTTTCTTCCTCCTGAGGCGGTTCTTCAAGCGTCTGAGAAAGTCCTGCTGGTAAATCCAATTACGACCCAGGTTCATGTGTAGCGTGCTGGCCCGCAAATCCACCGACGGTGAAACTGCGCAGATGCCCAGTACTTCGGCCGGCGGATTCTCTCCGTACTCACCCGCAAGCTTGAGAATCATGTTCCCGCCCAGAGAAAATCCGGCAAGGAACAGACGTGGCAACTTATCTGTCTTGATCAGTTCTTCAATTACCACGCGCGCATCGTGAGTGAGCCCGCCGTGATAAAGCGTCGGCGACAGATGCTCGGTACCCCCGCAGTTGCGAATATTCACGCGCACTACATTGAAGCCGGTCCGGAAGGCTTTGTCAGCGGTCGAAACCATATAAGCCGACGCAGTTGAGCCTTCCATCCCATGCCACATCAGAAGCGTTGAGTGTTCCGCGCGATTTGGTTGCCAGCGGCAACGGGCCAGGATCTGACTGCCCGGTTCGACCTGGAACAAACGCTCTTCATCACCGGTCCGATCGCGCGGTCGCAGCGGCCAAAGGTAGGCGGCGAGTGTTTGCGTATCACCTCGCTGGAAAACTCGATGCGGAATGAAGTCTTTCGCTTTCAGGTTTTGAGTTAGCTGCTTGCGAAGGAGGTTGATTGAGGATTTGTCATACAACATTGTCTTGAGAGTACGCTCTTAACATCGCGACTCCAAGCGGCTGGGTTTTTGGTAGTGATTTCGTTGTTACTGGGGCGGTACCGTTTGATTGACTCACTAGTTCAATGTTTCATTCATTCAATGAACAAATGAATCACTGAATCAATCAAAACCCCTTCGGCTGGCTCGAACGAAGCACGCCGGAGGCGTGCGTACCGATTGCGACTTCGGATTATTTGAAGGTGATCAAGACATTGACGGTATTTTTCACGGCGTCCGGCCTGGTGTCGTATTCGGCTTTTACGCGCGCTCGGGCTGGAGACTTCTGCATTAAGCCGCGGATGAAATCGGGCATCACCGTTTGCCGAAATTCTTCGAGATAAGTTTCGTCAAAGACTGTGTTCGTTCCCAGCTTCCATTTTGCCTTCAATTGATCTTCGCGGTGACGGGCGCTAAGGTCCCGGTCTGCGCGATTCATTTTCCCGGCGCTAAAGTCGTCTCAGAAGCTGAGCTCATCAAAGC
>DASRIZ010000202.1:0-6065 GCA_035649735.1 Blastocatellia bacterium
AAGACGCAAAGGACCGCCAAGACGCAGAGTTCCTATTCAACCTCGCCCTCGGTTTCAATCTTGTCACTTTCAACCGGCAGGCCGGAATCAATCCAGTCCTGCTTCCCTTCGGCGTAGTCGCGCACGTGGGTATAGCCTCTCTCAGTCAGTTCACGAGCAGCTTCCTCCGAGGGATGCGAAGTCGACCCGTCGCTGTAAAGCACAATTTCTGCCTCTCTGTCACGTAGCCGCTTAAAAGCCAGCCTCGCCACTTGATCGGGCGGCAAATTGATCGCCCCCGGCAAGTGCGCCTCGTGATAATCCGCTTCAGGCAATACCTCCACCAGGCGGAACTTGTCGTGTCTTGCAATCTTCTCGGTCAATTCGTCGCGTGAAATGGTTTCAACAGTATTCATCTCGGTACTCCTTCTTGAAGTCCTCACCATGTCATTAGTGTTGGCGATCACATAGGATTTAGTTGGTCCAGGAATTCTTCGCCTATTTGTGATTGCCTAACAAATTCATCATCAGCGGGATCGTAGTGATCGCCCCAACAGCGACGAGCGCCCAACCCGCGGCCTTGCGCTGGTCCTTGTTTAACTTGCCCGACACCAACAGCCCGATTCCCGCACCCAGCATCCCGCGGGTACCGGCAATCAGCGCCAGTTCAGGCAGCGTTACTTTTTGTATTTTCATTTCTTGCCTCCTACTTTCTATGGCCCCTTGGATATGTACTTGATCAGGACACTCCCTGAACTCTGGCTGATCACGATGTCGCGTAACGACTGCTAACTGTGGTTAGTTGTCGACTTTCTTCCCAGCGCGACACCGCTCTCAGCCAGCGATGAGTACCTCGCAATGACCGTGCCTGTGTAACTGTTGTTAATACGATATGCTGAAGTCACTCGAGGAGGTAGCAGACTGTCCAGTCTGCGCAATTTCAGCGAGTCGATGGCTGTGCGCAGAGGCAGAGGTAGCGTAGACTGTCCAGTCTGCGCGAGTTTCAGCGAGGTTGATGCCTGGACGCAGACGTAGCCTAGACTGTCCAGTCTGCGCCAGTTTTGGCGAGGTTAATGGCTGTGCGCAGACTGGACAGTCTACGCTACCACGCTTGGAGGTTAGGAACATGAAGAGGCTTACCGTTATCGCAATCATCACGTGTGTGTTGTGTGGGTGCTCGACGCGGCCCGATGCTGCTGAGCAAGGTGTCTTATCTTCTGGAAACTGGATTGATCTGTCGCACGACTTCTCCGAGGATACGGTTTACTGGCCGACTGCGGAGCCTTTCAAACTGAGCACCGTGGCAGCAGGAAAGACCCCCGACGGCTATTATTACTCGGCCTATCAATTCTGTGCGTCGGAACACGGTGGCACTCACATCGATGCGCCGGTTCATTTCGCCGAGGCTCGCAACTCGGTCGATCAGATTCCGCTCGACCGGTTGATCGGACCCGCAATCAAGTTGGACGTTACGACTAAAGCAAGGGCGGATCGAGACTACTTAGTTAGTGTCTCCGACTTTGAGGAATGGGAGACTCGCAACGGCAAGATCCCGGATGAGTCGATCGTATTACTGCAGACCGGCTGGTCGGCACACTGGGACGATCGGATGAAATATCTTGGCACGGATCGACGCGGCCCCGAGGCAGTTGCCGAGCTACACTTTCCGGGGCTTGCGCCGGACGCAGCACGCTGGCTGACCGAAAACCGAAGAATCAAGGCGATCGGCCTGGACACGGCAAGCATAGATTACGGGCAATCCAAGTTGTTTGAAAGCCATCGGGTTTTGATGGGTCAGAACATTCCCGCATTCGAAAACGTGACCAATCTCGAACGGCTTCCCGAAAAGATCTCAATGGTATTTGCCATGCCTATGAAGATCCGAGGAGGCAGCGGAGGCCCGCTTCGGATCATCGCGCTCGTTGCTCGCCCGAGGAATTAATCTAAGAACGAGCCCTTCAAACCCGCCGGTATTAATTGCCGCCTCTGAAAGATTGGGCGCCAATCTTCCACTGGCCGTCTTCCAGGTGCAGATTGACCTTGCCTCTAAGATTTCCTTCTCCCTCTTGCTTGCCTTCGATTGAAAGCGTCGCCTTATCGCCGTCCACAAAGCCGCCGACTATTTTCATGTCTTCAAGCAAAGATCCCTTCTCCATTTCCATCGCGAGCTCTTTCATTTCGGGATTGGCGTTGCGATCTTTGAGGACGGGTTTGCTGTAAAACCTATCCAGATCTCCGGCGCTTTTCGCCGATCGAATCGCCGTCTGGTATTCGAGGTATGCTCTGGCCGGCTCGCCGCCGTCCGCCGGCAGAGGCTTACCTGTGCTGGCAGTAACGAATGATTTGATCGGGTCTACTCTGACGGATGATTTGAACTTGGCATCGTATTGCCATTTCTTATCGAGTCCGGACTCAGCTTTAGCAGTGAAAAGTCTGCCTTCAACCATACGGTCTGTAAAAACAATCGGCTCGAAAGGATAATCCATTCCTGAAACCTGTCCCAGCCCCCACACACCTATCCACGTCACTTTCTGCTTCTGGTCAATATCAATTTCCAGAGCATGATTCTTTGCGTCCTTTTTCATTTCCGTCAGCGCAGTATGATCATCAAGGACATCCTTGCTGATAGGCTGTTCCGACAACAGCACGCGAATTGTAAACTCGTTCTCGTCAAACGGGTCATTTTCAATCGTCGCGTATGCGTGATTAAGCTTGAAGGTCTGGCCGTCGATGGTGAGGTTTCCGTCGGCCCAGCTAACGACCGGTTCGCTTCCCGCGGCCGGCTTTGCCGTAGTGTTGGTGTTCTCAGTAGTCTTTTGGGCGCAACCGGCGGTCGCGCAAATAAACGCGCCCAAAAGCAAGGTTATTGCCCAATTCGAAATCAATTTTGATCGTAGGGTGATTTGATGACTGTGTGTGACGAACATGATCTCCTTTAGACTAAGCATCTGTGGTTTCCTTAAGGCGTTCGTATTAGACAGTAAGCTCCGAGCGCCGTCAACACGCGAATGTGTGGGTTACTCTTGGAAGCCTCACGCGAATCCCAAATCCGAGCAAGCGCGTTCCCACGTGTGAAACCATGTCAGGCCCGAGGAAAACCCGCAGCACCAAGTGTAGTGTTCGCTAAGGCCAGCTACCGTCGAGGTTATGACGGAATTCCTTTCTGAACCAGGTGTTCTTTTAGCAGGTACGAGGCTTGCTCAACTCAACCCCAGGCGATTAGTCTCGGCAAGGCGTGACCGAACGCGCTAACATCATCCGCTGCGGAGGAAAGAGATGCTGCAAGACCTACGATACGGGTTGCGAATGCTGCTAAAGCAAAAAGGCTTCACGACGATAGCCGTGCTATCGCTAGCACTTGGTATCGGCGCCAACACGGCGATCTTTAGCCTGATCGACGCATTGATGCTTAGAGCATTGCCGGTCTTTGAACCCGAGCGGCTGGTGCTTTTCGGGAACGCAGATTCCGCCGGGATCTCGATCGGCTTCCCAGACTCGAGCACTGATCTCTTCTCATATCCAACTTATCGCGAAATCCGCGAGCGCACCCAGTCCTTCTCCGACATCGCCGCAGTCCACAGCTTCCCAAGCCGAGTCCACGGAGTAGTGCATGCCGGCGGATCTACTGGTGAGCTCGAGCAAGTAAAGGCTCAAATGGTTTCAGGGACCTACTTCTCCGTGCTTGGCGTCAATGCGCATCTCGGCCGGGTTCTCACCGCGAACGATGACATTACTCCTGGCGGACATCCGGTCGTTGTCGCCAGCCATTCCTGGTGGCAACGCAGATTTGCGAGCAATCCATCGGTGATCGGGAGCACAGTTAGCATCGACAAAACTACTTACACGATAATTGGCGTCGCTCCCCGAGACTTCTTTGGAACGACCGTAGGCGATTCACCGGACATCTGGGTGCCGCTGTCGATGGAGGAACAGTTACCTCCAGGTTTCAAGGGCCTAACGAACAGAATGTTTCAATCGCTGTATTTGATCGGGCGGCTAAAGCCCGGCACATCGGTCGAACAGGCCGGCGCAGAGACCAACCTGCTGTTCAAACAGGTTCTGCAGGAGTATTCCGGCGCGCAACCGTCAGAAAAACGGTTGCAGGATATTCAGCAGGCGCGGATCGAGTTAACACCCGCGGGCCGGGGTCTTTCGGAACTGCGCCGAGAGTTTTCATTGCCGCTGAAGATTCTCATGATCGTGGTTGGGGTGGTGTTGCTTATCGCCTGCGCTAACATCGCCAACCTCCTTATGGCTCGAGCCGCCGCACGCGTGCAGGAATTCACCATACGTGTTGCGCTTGGAGCAAGTGCTGCGCGAATCGGCCGCCAGTTGTTGACTGAGAGTCTTTTGTTGGCGCTTGTTGGAGGTGCGGCAGGCGTACTGCTCGGATCCTGGGGCAGCAGCGCTCTGGTATCAATGGTGTCCACTGGCCCGCAGGCACTGCCGTTAAATGTAGAGCCGGACTTGCGGGTCCTTCTTTTTACGGTTGTCCTCTCGATCCTATCCGCGGTCGTATTCGGAACCGCGCCGGCTATTCGGGCATCCCGAGTCGAGTTAAATGCTTCGTTAAAGTCCAATAGAGCATCGTCGTCGGCGATCACAAAAAGCCTGGTCGGCAAAACGCTGCTGGTTTCACAAGTCGCGCTTTCACTGCTATTGCTGGTCGGCGCCGGACTCTTTGTGCGCACGCTTGTGAACCTCCAACGAGTCGATGCCGGTTTCAATCAGGAGCAGGTCTTACTTTTCCAGATTGATACTGACGCGATCGGCTACAAACAGGACTCGCGGCTTGTGCAGTTGTACAGGGATGTCGAAGCGAGGGTCAGCTCGATTCCAGGCGTCAGGGCCGCCTCGTTTTCGATGTTCGCCTTCAATCAAGGCGGCTGGAATGCCCCGGCATCGACCCGTGCCGACTCGTCCTCTGCCGGCACCGTGCAGATAGGCAATAACAGTGTCGGGCCCGATTTCTTTGAAGCGATGGGTCTGCCGCTTCTGGCGGGCAGAGGGTTTGGCGCGCAAGATACCGAGTCATCGCCAAAGGTGGCGGTCATCAGTGAAGCTATGGCCCAGCGAATGTTTCCCAACTCGTCGCCGCTGGGAAAGCGCTTTGGGATGGGCGGTCCTGAACACAGCGAAGATATCGAGATCATCGGCGTTGTCAAAGATGCCAAGTACGGCAACCTTATGGAAGAGCCCCGGCCGATGGCTTATTACCCTTACTCGCAGAGCATCATCTTTCTGAGCAATCTGGAAGTGAGCTTTTCCGGCGAGCCCGGCGCAATCACCGCGGAGACGCGGCGCGCGATCAAGGACGTACACCGGGACCTACCAATTGTCGACGCAGTGCGAATGAGCGAACATGTCGGGCGTTCGCTGGTCCAACAAAAGCTGATCGCCCGGCTTTCGAGCTTCTTTGGTGTGCTTGCGTTGCTGCTCGCGTGCATCGGTCTGTTTGGGATTATGTCCTACTCAGTTACGAAACGCACAAACGAGATCGGCATCCGGATGGCGCTTGGCGCGGGCCGCGCCGATGTAATGCGGCTGGTGCTACGGGAGGGAATGACACCGGTCATCATAGGAGTGGCGATTGGACTGCCGGCGGCGATTATGGGCGCGCGTCTGATAGCAACACTGCTCTTCGGGCTGCAGCCGTCGGACCCGCTCACGATTTCTGTGGCAACGGTGTTGATCATAGGAGTCGCTGCGCTTGCGGGGTATCTCCCGGCTAGAAAGGCGTCGCGGGTTGATCCGATGACCGCACTACGATGTGAGTGATTTGAAGACATTTAGAGGATTGGTTTGATGAAGGCCTGCCGGGGCTCCCGACAGGCCTTCACTTTGTTACGACGGACATTCTATTACTCGTTGTCTTCCACTTCCGAGAGAGCCCACCTGACTTTCGCGCGTACGCCCTCGTCTGGATCTGACAAGGCTTCCTTCAACACTGCGAGCGCTTTGCGGCTTTGAATTTCGCCTAAAGCCCACGCTGCCGTCTTGCGAACCTCCACTTCCCCGTCGGTTAAGAGCGCGTTGCTCAATGAGTCAATCGCCCGCTTGTCCTTCGTTTCACCAAGCGCCCACGC
>DASRIZ010000203.1:0-24285 GCA_035649735.1 Blastocatellia bacterium
CGGACCATTCGAATGTGCGCGTCGTATAGACCCGCGGCTTGTAGCGCGAACTCGACATCGCGCGGATACCAGGCTTCCAGATAGTCCTGCCATACCAATATGCCGAGCTCATCGCACCGGTCATAGAACTCCGGGTTCTGAAAATGACAATGTAGCCGGATCATATTGATGTTCATGCTTTTCATCAGATCGAGATCGCGTTTGTACTTTGCGCGATTCATCTCCGACATGAACAACTCGAGATAGTAAGAATTGGTGCCGCGAATATAGATGCGATGACCGTTGATGTAAAAGACCCAGCCTACCTTCTCAATTTCACGTATGCCGACGGCCTGCGAGCGCGAGTCAGACACTTGCTCATCGACGATTACCCGCGTAGAGAGCGTGTAGAGATTCGGATTGCCGTGGTCCCAGGTCCACCACAGTTGCGGTTTTTTCAGATGAAAGCGAACCTGAAAGCGTCGTGCGCTTCGGTCGCTCAGACGCGAGAGATCGACCGTTGCCTTCAATCGCTCATCGCCGGAGAAATTGCGAGGTGAGAGCGTAAGCTCAAGCCTTCCTCCAATCTGCCGGGCGCTCACTGCAACTTCCACATCGACGTTTGCGGAACCATCTGGATTTAATGAAGGCCGCGTTAACACCGTCTCGATCACCGTTGACTGATTCGCGACCAGCCGTACGCTGCGAGTGATGCCGAGCGCAGTGATGTTATCGGGCTTTTGATCAACTGCTCCGTACGAACCTTTGATTGTGTAAGGTCGATGCCGCCAGTAGTAATCGACAGGAGTCCACACGCGAACCGCCAGGACGTTTTCACCCACGAGATTGAGCCCATCCGTAACATCAAACTCGTAAGGGTCAATGTAGCCTTCGTGCCTGCCAAGCTTTTTCCCGTTGAGCCATAAATCAGCATAGTAGTCTGTCGCATCAAATTGCAGCCTGAGACGTTTGCCTTTCATCGATTCAGGTACGCGAAACCGCTTGCGGTACCACCACTCTTTGAAACTGATCCACTCCGCGTCGGGTGTGAAGTACGCAGGATATTTCATTATCTGCGTGTGAACAGACCCCGGCACTTGAACGGTTTGCCAATTGGTATCGTCCGCTTTCGACTCGTACAACCTCTCTCGTTCGCCGTCACCTTTTTCTCCGTGTCGCAGCTTCCATGAACCATCAAGCGAAAGCTGAACGACGCCCAGCGCACCATCCGCATCTCTGACTGGGTTCGGCTCAACGCGGTAGATCGCTGTTCTGGGAGCGGGTCGGTATCGAGGAAGCCTCAACAAGGGCTGTGGCTCCAGGCTATGCGCGAGGATTGGCTGAGCAAAGCGGCGATAGCAGGCACGCGCGTCCAGCAGCGTTTCGTTTCCTTTCCACGCCGGAAATGAGATCGCGATTTGCGATGACCACGCCGAGGCTTGGTCAACTAACTCCCGTCGTTTTACTGCTGCTATTCCACTCTGCGCCGCTTTTGGCGGGCCCGCGTCGAGTTCCCGTATCGCGTAGAACTGACGAGACCCCACGCCAAACCATTTGAGCGCCGAGTCCAGTTCGATAAAACCCACCGCACCGTAGTTCTCTTGCGGGTTGTAGTAGAGAATGTGGCCACCCGGAAGATCGTCAAGATTAGTCGAGGATTTCAAAAGCTCGGGAGGAATGATCTTAATATGTGGCGGATTGCTTGTGTCGCCGTCAGGCCAACCGATTTCTGCTCCGCCCGCCCAGTGGGTGAAAGGCTCATACGGGACGGCCGAAATTGACGAAAAGAAAAAGCCGTAGTCTCCTACCTGGTTTTGGACTCGCGCTCGCCAGACGACGACCGGGCTGTTGGCGTACCATTCGAAATCCCACTCCTCGGCGTTCTTACCGAAGCGCGCGCCTTTGAGTTTCACGCGAGCTCGCATCGGCCCGGACTCCAGTACTTCCACGCCGGTGAAGCCCGAAGAGCGCGCCGAGTTGTCGACTTTGTCCAGGGCGGTGCCCCAGCCGGCGTTGCGCGTCCCGAACGACAACTCCTCTTTAACATCTGGCGTCGTTTCGACGAGGTTCAGCATGCGATGCTCGCCCGATGTGCGATTGTATGCCTCAACAATAGCGGGGGTGGTGTTGTCCTTACCGAGATTTATAATGATCCCAAACCGTCTGTTGCCAAGCTCGAGCCGGCTTGTACCTAATCGCCGAACGATGATGTCTGTTAAGTAGTCGCCACCCCGATCTCCTTGTTGCCGTGTCGATCGGGTCTGAGGCAAGACTACAACCCGGTAGTGCGGACGACGGCCTGGTATCAGCGTGGCAGGGAAGAGAAGTTCGGCCGACTTGAGCGAGCCGTCTGGATGAGTGCCGCTGGCAACCACTTGAAGAGGAATCTCATGATTCTCCGAGTCGAGCACTCGTAACTGCTCGGCTCGAGCTTCGCCGACGGCAAATTGAGTGACGACGCGCACGACCTCGTTGTCGCGACGTTCGATTCCGGTCGGCTCTTCGAGTTGGATTATCCAACTGCGCACCTGAGCGGCTGTCGGTATGGCGGTGGCTAGGATGGTCAGCGCCAGGCCGGCGATCTTGATCATCGACGTATGCTAGATGTTAAACGGTTGTTGTACAATCCCGATTGCCATGAAAAAGATCATTCTTTCTTGTTTCTCCTTAATGTTAGTCGCGCTCACGATGGGTGCATCGGTCCAACGCGACTCGCGCCCTTTTTATAATGCCGAGTTAATCTTCCCGCTTGAAAGCTGGCATAACCATGCCTCGGCGATCGTCGAATGTCCAAACGGTGACTTGCTCGTATGCTGGTTTCATGGTTCGGGCGAGCGTACCGCCGATGATGTAAAGGTCGAAGGCGCAAGGCTCCGGAAGGGTTCAAAGACCTGGAATCGGTTTACGATGGCAGACACGCCTAACTACCCGGACACCAACTGCACGATGTTCATTGATCCGCAGCAGCGGCTCTGGTTGATGTGGCCAACGATACTGGCTAATGAGTGGCACACCGCGCTGATGAAATACCGGATATCTTCGGACTATCAGAGGAACGATGGACCGCCGCGTTGGGATTCGCTGGAAATACTGCACATCACACCGGGACCTGAGTTTGAAGCTACAGTGACACAAGCGGTTGCCGGCTTTGAGGCGGCCGCGAAAGAGGCCTCGCCCGAACGACAAAAGGTGATCAGGGATTATATCGAGCGCACGAAAAAGAACGCCGCCGATAAGTTTTTCCGCCGCCTCGGCTGGATGACTCGCGCCCACCCGTTTGTTCTGGATCGAAAGAGGCTGATAGTACCGCTGTACTCGGATGGTTTCTCTTTTTCGCTGATGGCGATTACCGATGATTGGGGAAAAAGTTGGACAACCAGCACCCCGCTTGTCGGAGCCGGTAACATCCAGCCGAGTATCGTGAAAAAGAAAGACGGCACTTTGTTTACCCTCATGCGAGACAACGGTCCCGCACCCAAGCGACTCCACATGAGCGAGTCGCGCGACAACGGCAAAACCTGGAGCCCGGTTGTCGATAGCTCGATACCCAATCCAGGCTCGGGAGCTGAGATAATCTCGCTCGCTAATGGTCACTGGGCGTTGATCTATAACGACACCGAGCAGGGCCGAAACAGCCTGGCGGTGGCAATCTCAACCGATGAAGGGCAGAGCTGGAGATGGAAGCGGCATCTCGAGTTCGAGCCAACGGGTCCCGAGGCCGGACAATTCCATTATCCTTCGATCATCGAGGCTCGAGACGGTTCGCTTCATGCGAGTTACAGCTATCATCTGAACAAGAAGAACTTGCCGTTGGACGCGGAGGGCAAGCCTGCGAGGAAGTCGATCAAGCACGCGCACTTCAATGAACAGTGGGTGATGCTCGGCGATCCTAAGTAAAGAGCAATCTTCGCTATTGTCTGTGAACAGTTTTGTTTGCCGCGGGCCGCTTTTGAGCTGTCGTCTTTCGCTGCATCTCGCTGATTCCCGTCTCAGCCATCAGATTCTCAATATCCGCGATTTCAACCGGCACGAACGCCGAGAGATTCTCATAGCCGGTTTCGGTTATCAGGATCACATCCTCAAGCCGTATTCCGATGTGTTCATCCGGTATGGTCATCGCGGGCTCAATAGTAAATAGCTGCCCCGGTTCAAGCGTTTGCGTCGTCAACCGGACGTCGTGAACCTCCATACCGATCGTGTGCCCCAGGCTGTTCGAGGTGCTCGCTCGGTAGCGCTCGACGAATCGCGTCGCCGCTTCTTTGATCTTAGGGTCTGTGAATTTGAAGCTCGTCATTATCGCGTCCATCTTTACTACCGCATCCTTGATGATTCTGCCCGGCGGGACATGAACCTTGATGGAGGTCATCAGTGCTTGATAAAGACGCAAATATATTGTGTAGAACTCGCGTTGCCGTGGCGTGAACTTGCCGTTTGCCGGAAAGACCCGTGTCACATCGGACACGTAGTATTTGTAGTCCGGCGCATAGTCGAACTGCACCAGATCACCATCCTGCAGCTTCGTGGTGTTTCTGTGGTAATGCGAATAGAGAGTGTTCTGACCGGTCGCGATGAGGGCAAAATAGGCGGCTCCCTGCGACCCGTGCTTTTTGAAGACAAACTCCGCGTCGGCTTGAAGCTCGTATTCGAACATCCCAGGTCGCGCGTCGCGCATTGCTTCGATAATGCCGAGGCCGGTTATGCGCGTTGCTTCGCGGATGATCGCGATTTCCCGCGGGCTCTTGAATGCGCGCATCGTGTCCAATATAGGATCCAGGTTCTGTACGGTTGTTTGCGGCGCGAGTGCTTTTAGTTTCTGAAGAAACACTTCTTCACGTGAAGCGCGCCCATCCCACGGATCGTCTTTTGTAGTTCTGGCGTGACCGACAACGTCGCTCACCGACGCGTTGCCCAGGACCTCGGGGCGAAACGGCGTGTATAGCGTTCGGCCCTCACGCGCAAACGTCTCCAGTGCTTTTGAGAATTCATCGCGCGCCAAAACGGCGTCGATGCCGGTGGCTTTGGCGGACGCGACTCCGGGCACCATCGCCGAACCAAACATTCGTTCGCGCCGCTCGGCTCCTCCATACAGATAAAGGGTCGAGCGTTTGGTTTTGCCGTCGAGGACAAGGATAGCGCGCGGCTCAACCACGCCGCACAAATAGTAAAACTGATTGTTCTGCCGGAGCGGCTGCTCGCCGGGTCTTTCGGTTGTGCCTTGCAGGATTGCCACGCCTTCGCCGATCTGGTCGATAACTCTGGCTCTGCGTGCGGCGAACTCTTCTGCTGGAAATATGTCTGTAAAGACGGGCTGCGCGAAAGATCCCGCGTTGATCAGGAAAAGGAACAGAAAGCCGCACAACACGTGTCTTCGCATTTCAGATCTCCTTCTGAGCCTGCTTTATATCACGATCTTGACGAGACCGATGAGTCTCCACGCAGTAACGAATTTATTCGTTTGGCCTTGCGAATGAGTCTGACTTAAAGAAACGAATAAATTCGTTAGCCTATCTCGCAAATTCCGCCGCGTGCGCCGCGACCGGTAGGGTAAAGGTGAATCGCGAGCCCTGACCCAGCTCGCTGGTAACCGTGAGCTCGCCGCCGTGGGCGTGCACCAAATGTTTTACGATAGCGAGACCCAGCCCGGCGCCCTCAGTCTTTCGTGAACGAGACTTGTCACCTCGGTACAGCCTCTCGAACACTCGGGGAAGATCCAACGCGGTGATTCCGGCGCCGGTGTCCTCTATCGTTATCGCAACCCATCCCTCTTTCTCCACGGCAGAGACGCAGACCGAGCCACCTGGCCGGTTGAACTTCACCGCGTTGTCGATAATGTTGTAGAGAATCTGTTCGAGCCGGGTCCGATCGGCCTCTACCACGAATCCGTCCGGAATTGAGATGCTGAAAGATATGTCAGTATCTGCGCGCTGCGATTTTGCAAGGGCCACGATGTCTGCGACGACGCGTCGCAATCTCAACCGCTCAAGTGTCAGCTCGACTTGACCGGATTCGATTGCCGACAGGTCCGAGATATCGGAAATCAGCGCGCTCATCCGCTTCGCGTGTTTGTGCAGCATTTCGACAAACCTGGTCCTACTGTCCGGGTCGTCCATAGCGCCGGACATCAAGGTTTCCGAACACGCGAGCATCGCTGTGAGCGGCGTGCGCAGTTCGTGCGAGAGGTTCGCGAAGAACTCGCGGCGAACGCGCTCCAGCTTTTCCAGTTGGGTGATATCGAAGAAAACACCTACCGCGAGATCTCCAAGGGGCGCCACGTTCAACTGGAAACTTCGATGATCGCGGTCGGCAATTTGTACCCGCAGCTCGACTTGAGTCTTGTCTGCGGCGACGCGTCGAAACGCGGCATTGATGGCGGGATCCCGGGTGACTTCTGTTAGCCGGTACGACCGAATGCTATCGGCCACGTCTTTTGAAGCACCAAGCAGAGGCTGCTGCTGCCGCTCTTGCGGTCCCTGGGCATAATCGCTCGAAGTGCCTGGGAGCGCGCGAGGTCGGCCTGCGCCTGTTGCCGGCAGCTTGAACATCGCTGCCGCGGCATCGTTGTACAGCGCAACTTGCATCTCCGGGTCGACTATCACTACTGCTTCCCGCATTGTCTCGAGAACACCTGCCAGGAGTCTGTTTGTTTCCTGGGTGATTGCTGTTTGGCGCTGAGTCTCGCTCAGAACCTGGCTGTATCGGCGAAAGGCATATCGAGAAACGAAGAATGTCATCACTGCCACAATTATCACCGTGACAACGTGGGAGGCGACGACCGACATGTGTGGGAAAAGAACCGTCTTGATGGTTTCATAGACGACGAAAATCAGCAGGGCTGCGATGGTAACCAGCCAGACTCGTCGTGCCAGGTCCTTCATACCGATAGATTTTGGATTTTGTAGTGCGGATTGTCGAGCCGATGTCAAAACAAGATTCGCCCGGCCTTCAATTTATAGTGCGAATCTGGATGTAAAAAATCATCGTGCTTTTCTGCTATCCACCAGTCGATATCCAATACCGGTGACCGTTTCTATCACAGATGGATCGCCGAGCTTTTGACGAAGTCTTCGAATGTGTACGTCCAGCGTCCGGGAATCGCCGTAGTATGTTACGCCCCAGACGCGGTCGAGTAATACCTCGCGCGTCAACACGCGGCCCTGGTTGCGAGCGAGTTCGGACAGCAGGGCGAATTCTTTTCGAGTCATGCGAACATCACGCTCCTCGTAACGCACGCTGAAGGTTGCGGGATCGATCCTCAACGAACCGTCGTCAAAGACCGGGCGCTCAACCTCGGAACCCTCCGCTCGTCTGAGCGCCGCGTTGACTCGCGCGACAAGCTCTCGCATGCTGAACGGCTTGGTTACATAGTCGTCAGCTCCCATATTCAAGCCGAGCACCTTGTCTGCTTCGTCGGCACGCGCCGTGAGCATCACAATCGGCACTCGGGCGGTAGTCACCTCGGCACGCAAACGGCGACACAGCTCGAACCCGTTCATGTGAGGAAGATTGAGGTCGAGCAGAATCAGGTTCGGCGGGCGGTCGAGGATTAGATTGAGCGCGTCTTCGCCAGACGCCGCCAATCGAACCCGAAATCCCTCGCGTTCGAGGTTATATCGAATCGAGTCGGCGATGTCTTCATCGTCTTCGACAACGATTACGCTTCGAAGGCGGGTCTGGTCGCTTGCTACCATACGGTGTGTTTGATGACCTGGCCGCGCGACATATACACGATCTGTTCGCAGATATTGGTCACGTAGTCGGCGATTCGTTCGAGGTGCTTTAATACGAAGAGCCATTCAGCGCCGCGCGGGACGTTTGAGGGATCGCGTTTCATTGCGCCGATCACCAGCTCGTAGAGCCGATCATAGAGATCGTCAACCTCATCATCGCGGGCAATGGTTGCCTGAGCGCGTTCCGGGTCTCCTGATGTGAAGGCATCCAGGCCGTCCACCAGCATGTCCTGAACTACCTTGGCCATCGTCGTCAAATCGATTTGTGCCTCGATCAACGGTTCATTATTGAGCGAGAGCGCGTGCTTGGCGATGTTTACCGCATGATCGGCGATGCGCTCGACTGTTGGAGCGGTGCGCGCAACCGAGACGACGAAGCGCAAATCGCCGGCGGCGGGCTGTTTGAGCACCAGCACATCTACGCACATCTGATCGATTTCGAGCTCCATTTGATCGATCGCGTCGTCTTCGCGAATCACGCGTTCGGCGAGATCGGAATCACGCTCGATCAGAGCGCGCATCGAGAGCATGATCGCCTTCTCGGCAGCGCCGCCCATGATCAGAAGCTTGTCGCGAAGCAGGTTCAGGTTTTCTTCTATAAGTCTCTTGTGCATGAATACAGTCCGTAGTTCGTGGTCCGTGGTCCGTAGTCCGTAGTCCGTAGTTCAGGTGCTCGATGTTCTCGAGCTACGGACTACGGACCACGGACTACGGACTATCTTTTATCCAAACCGGCCGGTGATGTAGTCCTCCGTCATCCGCTTGTCAGGTTTCGTAAACATCTTCTCGGTAGTATTGAATTCGATCATCTCTCCCAGCCAGAAGAAGGCGGTCCGGTCCGATATGCGAGCGGCCTGCTGCATATTGTGAGTGACTATCACGATCGTGTATTTCCGCTTGAGGTCGGCGATCAGCTCCTCAATTTTCTGCGTGGCTATCGGATCGAGCGCCGAAGTTGGCTCATCCATTAACACCACCTCCGGTTCGACTGCCAAAGCCCTGGCGATGCACACCCGTTGTTGCTGGCCGCCGGAAAGCCCAAACGCGGATTCCCTCAAGCGATCCTTTACCTCGTCCCACAATACCGCTGCCCTTAAACTTGCTTCGACCCGCTCAGCCAGGTCCGCCTTTGAGCGGGTCATCCCGTTAATTCTAAGGCCGTACGCTACGTTATCAAAGATCGAGCGCGGGAACGGATTCGCCTTCTGGAAAACCATGCCGACTCGGCGGCGAAGCGACACAACATCCGTAGGCGCCGCGTAAATG
Source organism: Blastocatellia bacterium (assembly GCA_035649735.1). Taxonomy (GTDB): domain Bacteria; phylum Acidobacteriota; class Blastocatellia; order UBA7656; family UBA7656; genus Onstottus_A. The sequence goes on from DASRIZ010000203.1 coordinate 8,973, forward strand.
TCCTCCCCGTCGAGTTCGACCCGGCCCTCGACGCGAGTGCCGGGTATAACGTCGTTCATTCGGTTCAACGTGCGAATAAGAGTAGACTTGCCGCACCCCGACGGTCCAATGAAAGCGGTCACCTCCATTGCTCGAATTGCGAGCGATATGTCTTTCAGCGCGCGGGTTCGGCCATAATAAAAGTTCAGCCGCTCGATGCCGATCTTTGATGCCTGAGCCTGCTCGGGAGGCTGCTCGTCCTTCCGGACCTCGAGGTCTGTGGTTTCTTGTTCCATAGCTGGGGCGTTTGAAACGGTTCCTATAGCGATCTTCTTGTTTCTCATACAAGTGATTCTTAGCGGGGAGCGCCGGCGTCGCTTCGTCGTTCCCCATCGTATGCTTCCACCAAACTCCGCACACTTTCCGCGATCTTATTTCGGACGCCGCGAAAAACGGTCAGCCGATATTCTTCTGTTCCGGTTGCCTCGGCGGGGTCCTCGAAGCTCCAATGTAACTGTGTCGTCGCTCGAGGAAAGATCGGACAAACTTCTCGCGCGTGATCGCAGACGGTGATGACGTAGTCGAATGGCTGCTCGCTTAGCTGATCCACCGGCTTTGAGTATTGGTCGCTAATATCGATGCCGGCTTCGGCCATCACTCGAATGGCCATTGGATTTATTCTTGTAGGATTAGTTCCCGCGCTCTTGACTTCATAGTGGCTGCCGCCAAGCTCGCGCAAGAAGCCTTCGGCCATCTGGCTGCGGCAGGAATTACCTGTGCAAAGGAATAACACGCGTGTCTTCCCCGGATCTGCGCTCATTGATAGCGGTTCCTCGCGAGTAGTTTAACGGCGATGTTGATCGCCAATATCATACCAACCAGCACGAGAGTAGATGCCCAGGCCATCGCGTGCCACTGCTCGTAAGGGGAACCCGCGTAATAGAAGATCTGATATGTGAGCGACGCAATCGGCTGATTGATATCGGTGCTCATGTAGTTGTAGCTGAGCGCGGTGAATAACAATGGGGCGGTCTCACCTGCGATGCGAGCGATTGCGAGCATCGCCCCGGTTGCAACGCCGCCTGCCGCCGCACGAAGCACAACGCCAAGACTCATTCGCCAAACCGGCGCGCCCAGTGCCAGCGCCGCCTCGCGCATGCTCTGCGGCACCAGACGAATCATCTCTTCGGTGGTGCGCGCCACTATTGGCATCATTATCATCGCGAGCGAGACACCGCCCGCCATCGCCGAAAAGTGGCCCATCGGCTGCACCATCAGAGTCCACACAAACACGCCGACGACGATTGAAGGAACGCCTGTCAAGGTGTCAATCAAGAAACGTAGGACGTTTCCAAAACGACTAGATGAGAATTCGGCAAGATAGAGTCCCGCCAGTATGCCAACCGGGAGCCCAATTACCGACGCAATCGCAATCAGGATCAACGTGCCAACGATTGCATTCGCAATTCCGCTGTTTGGTTCGCCGACGGGCTTTGGGTTGTTAACCAAAAACCCGAGATTCAGCTCGGTGACCCCGGTCACCGCGATGTAGCCGAGAATAATAACGAGCGCGACAATCACCAGCGCCGCGAAAAGGCCGGTGACTACCGTCATCGCACGGCTCAGTGTTTTGCGTCGCCACAGACTATGCATGAGCCGCCTTCCCGTGGCCGCGAGTTGCTCCCCAAACTAGCAGCCTTGCAATGGCGTTAATTGCGAAGGTGATGATGAACAAGATCAACCCAAGCTCGACCAGCGCGTGGCGATAGATTTCTGACGTGGCCTCGGAGAATTCGTTTGCTATAGCTGAGGCGATGGTGAATGCAGGATCGAACAGCGACGCGGAGATATCGGGACGATTGCCAATGACCATCGTAACCGCCATAGTTTCTCCCACAGCTCGTCCCAGCCCTAGTATCACCGCACCGGTAATTCCAGAACGCGCGTTCTGAAGAACCACTATCGTCGCTTCCCACTTGGTTGCTCCAAGCGCAAGCGAGGCCTCGGGCTGTGCGCGCGGTACCGCTCGCATCACGTCGGTTGTGACCGCGGTGATGATTGGAACGATCATGATTGAAAGAATTATCCCAGCGGTCAGCAACCCCAGCCCGGTTGGATTGCCTTGAAACAAAGGCAGGAACCCAAACGCCGATTGGATGCGCGGGTAGACCGAATCGCGCAGCAAAGGCGCGAGCACGAAGATGCCCCAGAGCCCGTAGACGACTGAGGGAATCGCAGCCAACAGCTGTACGAGAAAAGAGATCGGAGTTGCGAGCGCCCTTGGCGCGTGCTCGACAAGGAATATTGCGACTCCCACGCTAACCGGCACCGCAATCAACACTCCCAGGATCGATGAAACAGCGGTCCCGTAAATAAACGGCAGTGCGCCGAATTCACTGCGGACCGGGTCCCATATTTCGCGCCAGATAAAACTAAACCCGAACTTTTCAAACGACAGCATCGAGTCTCGAGCCATCTGGATGATTATCAAGACCACTAGCCCGGCTATCGCCAATGCAAAAGAAAGTGTTATGAGCTTAAACAACCGGTCAGCGAGACGCCCGGAGCCAAAAAGTTTGGCTGGCATTGACTTGGTGGAAGGCAACGCTACCGTTGAGCGGTTGCTATTGGTCGACAAGGATTTCATGGAGCGATTCCGAAACCGATGAGCGTACTAGCTAGTGCGAAGCGGCTTTGCCTGATGAGTAATCGAATCGACCTTCTGCTCGGCCTTCTTCACCACCTCTGTCGGCAACGGTGCATAAAGCATGTCTTTAGCCATCTGCTCGCCGTCGTGAATTGCCCACCACAGGAAATCAACCAGCGCTTTTCCCTTTGCCTGGTCGGGTTGCTCTTTGTAGACCAGTAGGTACGTGAATGATGCGATCGGATATGCATTGGCGCCCGGTGGGTTAGTGATGGATACGCGCAGGTCGTCCGGCATTTGTCCGGCTACACTTGCGGCGGCGGCGGTGATCGATTCAAGCGAGGGACGTACGAACTCGCCGGCTGCGTTCCTCACCGCAGCGTACGGGAGCTTGTTCTGCTCGGCATAGATCAATTCGACATAACCGATTGTGTTGGGTGATTGCTTTACGCGGCCGGTCACACCTTCGTTACCCTTTGCCCCTTCCCCAACCGGCCAGTTCACTGAGGTGTTCGCTCCTACTTTCTCTTTCCACTCAGGGCTCACCTTCGACAGATAGTCAGTGAAGACGAACGTAGTTCCGCTTCCATCGGAACGATGAATGACGGTGATGTCTGAGACCGGTAGATTCACATCTGGGTTCGATGCTGCAATCTGTGGATCGTTCCATTTCTTGATTGTGCCGAGAAAAATTCCAGCTATCGTCTCCGGTGTTAGCTTCAGCTCGGCCGAGAGTCCCGGGAGGTTGTAGGTAATCACGTCGGCGCCCAGAACTGTCGGGATGTGAAGGATCGGACCCTTTGCCGCTTTGAGATGCTCCTCCTTCATCGGAGCGTCGGTTCCGCCAAAGTCGACGGTACCCTCCGAGATTTGTGTTATGCCCGCACCTGAGCCGATTGATTGGTAGTCGAATTTCAGGTTTGGATGAGACTTGTTGTACTCACTGAACCATTTTTGATAGATGGGATTTGGGAACGTGGCGCCGGCGCCCTGGAGCCGTATGTCAGACCCTGGCTGCGAGCTGGAGCATGCGCTTGTTCCTAAAACAGCGAGTAGAGTTAAAAGGGAAATGCCAAGATGTTGTCGTGCAGCGTTGCAATTGATCATTCGGCCTCATGTCCTCCAATGGAAGGAGTAGTCGAGTCCCTTCCGATTTTGATTGATGCCTGAACTCAAAGTATAGGAGGACGGTGTTACAAAATCGTAACATCGGCGTTAAGGATTGGTGAACAGATGTATCCCAGCCAATGCTTCTTACTAATTAATTCAACAATTACGGTTAGTCGAAGCTCGCCGGTGGTCTTCCACCAGGTTGTTCTATGAAGGAACGGAGGTGAGGTGACTCGTTTCGATCGCAGAGTCAGCGATTGACTGATCTGTTTGTCCTGCGCAGATTTAGAGTTTGTGGGCTAGTTGAACAAGCACAAGGACAAGCGCAGCGAAAGCTGCAGACATTGGGATGGTCAGGACCCAGGCCCAGACAACTGTTCGCGCGACTCCCCATCGTACCGCTGACAATCTCCGAGTCGCGCCAACGCCGACGATCGCTCCGGTTATGGTGTGGGTTGTACTAACCGGTATGCCACCGTAGGTCGCCATCGCCAGGGTTATTGCACCGGCGGTTTCCGCGGCAAAGCCTCCGACCGGCTTCAGTTTTGTTAAACGAGAGCCCATCGTATGTACGATTCGCCAGCCGCCGGACATGGTTCCGAGCGCGATCGCTGCGTGACAGCTTAAAACAACCCAGAGCGGAATTGATGGAAGCTTTCCGTCAGCGCTACCTCCCAGCAAGCCTCCAGCCACCAAAACCGCGGTGATGATACCCATCGTTTTCTGAGCGTCGTTGCCGCCGTGGCCTAAGCTGTACAACCCCGCCGACAGAAGCTGACCTTTTCGAAATATTCGATCGACGCGGTCAGGGGTTGAGCGCCGGAAGATCCACATCAGCGCGACCATAATGGCGAATCCAAGCGTCAGCCCGACAAGCGGAGAAATAAGTATGAACGAAACCGTCTTTATCCACCCGGCGGCTTTGAGCAAACCCTCTATGCCCTGACCGGCGGTGAGTCGCGCGGCTATTGCGGCGCCCGCGTATCCACCAACGAGCGCGTGTGACGAACTGGAGGGAATGCCGTAGTACCAGGTGATGACATCCCATACAATTGCACCGACCAGTGCGCTTAGCAGAACCCACAGCTGCCATTCTTTGCCGATCAACCCGATGTCGATCAAGTCGCCTCCGATAGTCTTTGCCACTTGAGTTCCGTAAACCGCAAACGCGATGAAGTTAAAAGCCGCGGCCCACATCACTGCGACACCTGGAGAAAGCACACGCGTGGACACAACGGTTGCAATTGAGTTGGCAGCATCGTGCCAGCCGTTGGCGAAATCGAATATAAGAGCAACGATGATTATGAACACTACGAACGCCAGGGGCGTGGTCATTCAGCCGTCCTCCGCTGGTAAGCAGTGCGACAAACGGCAAACCACAACAGGCGGGCTAATATCGAGAGAATTGACTGAGACACGAAATCACCCATTTACTCGGTCTCTCATCTGTTCTTGACGACGACGGCTTCGAGAGCCTCACCTACGTCTTTGCAGCGATCGATTGAGTTTTCAAGTCCTTCGTATATCGACATCCACTTGATGACTTCAATGGCGTCCTTCTCTTCCTTGAAAAGCCGGCGGATCGCGTCGCGATATAAATCGTCTGCCCGCCTTTCAAGTTTGCTGATGTTTCCGATCCGCTCGCCAACACCCTCGTGCTGTTCGAGATTTGCAAACGCCGCCTCGACTTCCTTTGTAGCTTCGAGCAGCACTTCCGCAATTTCCCCGGCGTCGGGTCTCGGGGTCGTAACGCCGTAAATCTCAAGCCGGCGAGCGATATCATTAATCATGTCGATAACGTCGTCCACCTCGGTTACCAGCAAGTAGATGTCCTCGCGGTCAATCGGAGTGATGAATGTCGAATTGAGCTTCTGAATAATCTTCGCGGATAACTCATCGCACGATACTTCAATCGCTTTGATGTGTTCAGAGTGTCGCGCGTGATTGTGGTATTCCTGGAAAATCTTTACAAACAACTCGGCGCTCTCGCGGACCTGAGAGGCCATCTCATTGAGCATGCTAAAGTATTTTTCTTCTTTGGGGACAAATCGCACAACACACCTCTTTGATTCGGAATTCCGTTTATCTCAGGTACAAGCAACCAATCCAAGACAAAGCCTGCACAGCTTATTATGCGAGTCTGTTATGCGTCAACGTCGTGTTACGGAATAATAAACTAGAGATAAAGATACTGTTAATAACCGAGCCGACAGGTGACGGGGTGTGCGGGCAAGCAATTCGATGAGAACTTCGGGCTTGCGGTGCAGGGGAGAGGGGTGGCTAAAAAAGCGACCCTCGAATTAGGAGCAATATCCGCTTCGGTCGAGGACCAGGTGCAGGCGGGCAAACTCCAGTCAATTACGTCTTTGGCGGCATCTGGCTCACGAAGTAAGTAATGATAGCGATAAAAATCAAGGCTAGCGCGATTATCACCAACATGACCCTGGGCGGGGCGTTGACTTGCTTTCCGCCTCCACTCTCGATCAAGTCCGCTGGTACGTGCAGGTCGCCGGTGTCCGGCCGGATGATTCCCGCAGCCTTTGCGTGGGCCAACCCGTGAACTTCCTCCGGCGTGTATTGCTTCGTAGCTTCGGGCCCGTTTTGAGGCCGGCGCAATCGGTACCACCCTTTATGGGCTCTCCGCGGCTTGAATGTGTCGAGACTCGGCTTTTTCATAGCCATTTTATCTTTCGGAAATAGACATAGAGTGAGACGGCGACAATCAACATTGCGCTGAGCGTGCCCACATATCCGTATCGCCATTTCAATTCGGGCATAAAGTCGAAGTTCATTCCATAGATTCCAGCGATAAGTGTCACCGACATAAGGATAGCGGAAATTGACGTCAACCTCTTCATAACCATGTTCATCCGGTTCCCGGAAACCGACAGGTAAGCATCCATCGTAGCTCCCAGCAAATCGCGTAGTGTATCAATGGTGTCCGCGACGCGAATCAGATGATCAAACACATCCTGAAAGTAGATGTAAGTCTCGCGGGAAAAGATCTGCTGCTCTCGACGTAATAATGTATTGAAAACATCGCGCAACGGTGTGACCGATCGTCGCAAGAAGAGGAGATCCTTCTTTATGCGAAAGATTTCCTCCAACGCCTCCACTTGAAAATCTACAAAGATCCGATCCTCCAACTCGTCCATTCGGTCAGACAACGTATCAAGCAGCGGCATATAAGCATCCACAATCGCGTCTATCATCAAATATGCCACCAGGCCCGTGCCTCGTTCCGCCAGATCCGTCCATCCCCTCCAAAGGTGTTCAGCGCCTTCCAGCGAATGGATAGGCTGGCTGTGAACGGTGACTATGTAGTTCTTCCCTAGAAAAATATTCAGCTCGCGAAGTTCCAGATGACGTCCGAGGACCAATTCAGCCTCATACAGAACGATAAAATAATAGCCCTGGAACTCTTCAACTTTTGGTCGCTGGTGTTCATTTCGACAGTCTTCGATCGAAAGAGGGTGAAACCCAAATTCCTTTGCGAGCTCTTCAAAATCAGCGCTGGTTGGATCGGCGACGTCTACCCAAATAATATTGGGGGGATTTTTGCAAAGCTCACTGATTTCATCGGGATCATCAACCTGGGTAAACGTCTTCGTTTCACGATCCAGGACTATCGTCTTAAGCACAGATTTACCTCGAATTGGAGAGTATTCACATCTGCGAGAGCGCAATACTACCAATGCGATGCAAGACCATCAAATCTGAATTGGTTGGTAACGGTGGAAAGTAGGATAGCTTCGCTACAAAAGCGGAGCGCAATCGGAAGAAGGGAACTACTCGAAGTCGATTCGGGCCTCGATTAACTCAGTCAAGACTCAAAACTGCGTTGTTACCAGAGACTACTTATTGGTGGTCACCCGGGATTCGCCTTCTTTAGGTGCCGTGTAGCCGGGTCGGCTTCGTGCCACCAAACGACGGGCGCCTGCGTTAACCTGTACTTTTACGGCGCGGAAGGTACCGTCCTTGACGGCGTTGCTGGGATAGTACCCAATCGAATATTGAGTTCTGAGATCGGTTGAGATCTGCTGAGCAATCGCGTGGACCTCCGATAGTTCCCTGGGATAAAACGCCTTGCCACCGGTTTCTTCCGCCAGCTTATTGAGCAGGCCTTCGGCTTTGTCTTTTGGACTCTTTTTGAACAACCCGCCATCTTTATCGAGATCGTTGATAAATCCGATCAAATAAACCTGCACGTCGATTTCCCGCAGATGATTCACCACTTCGCCGAACTTGTAGAAGCTATCGTTGTCGAGGCCGTCGGTTACGACTAGCACAGCCTTACGCCGGTTCTTTCCTTCTTTGTTGGCATAATCGGCTGCCAGGTACAACGCATCAAGCATCGCTGTTTGACGCGAAGCAACCAGCCCGTTGAGAGTGTCGATGACATCATTGACATCCGGAGTGAATTCTTCGAGCAGCTCGGGTTGGTCCTTGAACTCGATCACCGCCATCTCATCATCGCGGCGGCCGGCTTTTACGAGATTTGTTGAGGCCTTTACTACGGTGTCCAGCTTGGGGCGCATTGAACCCGATGTGTCGATCGCGAATACCAGCGATACAGGTACTTGCTCGCGGCTAAAGAACTCGATTTTCTGAGGAACCTTATCCTCGGTTACCGTGAATTCGTCCTGCTTCAGATCCATCGCCGGTTTGTTCGCGGGATCGACAACCGTAACGTCAAGCATCACCAGCGTTCTGCCCAGTCTGATTGTATCGTCATCTTTATCTTTTTGTGGCGGTGCGTGTTCTCGCGGTTGTTGCGGCCTATTAAGATTCGGCCTGGGCGGCGGCTCCTGAGAGGCGTGGATAAGGGAGCTCTGGAAGAAACCCGATGCAAGAAAACCGAGAGCGACGATTACGCTGACGACGAGAGTCGATCTACCCGCTGCTAACTTCATAGCCAAATTCTACTCCGGCATAGCAATATTTGAAAACCAGGACTTCGACGCTTGGGATGCTCAGAGGCGCCTCAACCGTTGCCGAAGCATGAACGGGAGGGCATTTTGCGGTTGCGTTCTAAAGCAGGTTTTACTTCTTAAAAGATTGATATCCGTCTCTATACGAAAGCGATAGCCGCCCGAGTCCTCGTGGCGGATTCACTTTTACCTGTACCTTGTGCCACTTGGCTTCGCTTTGAATGTCCGTGGGATAGAATCCGACCGAATACTGATGTCGAAGCTCCAGCGCGATTCTGGTGCAGATCTCGACAAGCTCCGGCTCATTATAAGCGTTCGGGAAGAACGCCCGCCCACCGGTCATTCGAGTGATTTCTTCAAGTACCGACCGGCCAAAGCCCGCCAGACTGTCATTAGCCGGATCGGTGATTCCTATCGCGTAGACCTGCACATCCGCTTCCTTGACGCGGTTCCGCAGCTCTTTATAGGTGTAGCGACTGTTGTTGTCCTGCCCGTCGGAGATTATCAGCAGCGCCTTCTTGGATTGACGACCTTGCTGGACTTTTTCGACAGCGAGGTACGCGGCATCATAGAGGGCAGTCGAACCGTGGGGATTCGCGAACATCAGGTGACCAAGCAGGCTGTCACCAGAAGTAGTAAAGTCTTGTACGAGCTTTGCGCGATCGTTGAAGCCGATCAGGAAGAAATCGTCATCGGCGTGCGAAGTTTCGATGAACCGCCGCAACGCTCGGATCGAGCGACCGACGCGCTCCTTCATCGAGCCCGACACATCGTAGACTATTCCCAGAGACACTGGAGCGTCATCATCGGTGAAGTGCGCTATCTGTTGCTTTACCTTGTCGTCGAATACGTCGAAGTGATCCCTGCCGAGGCCGGTCACGAATCTGCCATAAGGATCGGTCACGCTTACGATAACGTTGACGATTGCCGTCCCGATGCGAATGTCTTCTTTGGGTTTTTGAAGCTTGGTGTCGCCTAGTTTTGAGGCTGCCGTCTTATCGTCAACGGTAGCCTTCGCCGGGACCGGAGCGTCGACGGTCTTCGCTTTTGCGGGCTCGATCTGCGGACTCTGTGGTGATGCTTTGTTGTCTTGTCCGGCGCTGGCCGAAAGGATTTGCGACAAGGCAATTACAAAAAGCGCGGTCAGGAACGTGCAAGCTAGTCTCTTCTTCATGACGATCGCCCCCGTTGTCCGGGTAGCCTCGGGGGGAGGCTGCCGTTTAGGAGCCCGGGCAACGAACTCTCACCAGGCATCCTACGTCACACGCCGCCACTAACAGGATCTTTGCGATTCAGAAAGAGCACCGATCAGAACAATCGGCTTAGCGCTGCTGCTGCGAGTCCCTGGAACCTCTTTCCCTCCAGGTGCGTGTCCATTGTAACCACAATGAAACTTTCAATCAAGGCCTAGGAACTCATTTATTTGATTTATCTTTGACCCCCATGGGGGAGACCTATCGGCTCCACAGCCGCCGCATTTCTACAATCAACGCCGATCCGCTCGGACTGATCTCCACATCAGTAGAATAAGGCTGGTTAGAGAGAGCTTTTGCCTTCAATGTGTACCGGCCCGGGGGCACCGGTTTGTTCAGCTTGAAGGCACCTTCAGCATTCGTGCTTCCCCACGTAAGAAGGGTGCTCTCGGTGATACTGACCTCTCCGAGTGGGACCAGCCCGACGAGCGCTCCAGCAACGGGTCTTCCGCCTGTCGACCGGACGATCCCGCGCACCGTAACTAAATTGGGCGCTTCGGTCATCTGCAGTGGAGGTGCAGGCTTTTCATTTGTGGCGGTGACCTCGCCGAGCTGCGCTATCATCTCGGACACCAGGTGGGATGGGCGCAAAAAGCCAACGGCGCCATATCGCCGCGAGTCATCGGGGAACCCGTCGCCATCTCTATCGACGGGCTGATCGTCGGCGACAACTTTGGTCGGAATCCCGATCAGCTTACCCTCGCCGCTTACCGCCGCGCCGCCGCTATTGCCGTGAATAACTCTAGCGTCGGTCTTGATCCAGTTCGCCAGGATGTCTTTGCCTTCAACGACGCCGCGGTTGACCGTCATGGTCGAGCCGCCCTTTTCTGGAAACCCAATGATAAAAAGATCTTCGAGCACCCTGATTTTGCGCGAGTCTCCGATTGCAATGCTCGGAAAAGTGAATGATTTTGGTATCGGATTGCCTTCCGAGTCCGATATAGCCCGCAACAGAACCAGATCAAGTTCCTTGTTTATCAGGACTAGCTTGAGTCTATAGCGGGCCTGGGTTGAAACAGTCTCCCCGTCGCTCGAAAGATTCAAGAAGATTTCGTCGTATGGCCGGCTGGTTCGCGGATTGTTGATGACGTGGTAGTTCGTCACAAGCAATCCATCGCTACTCACTACGACCGACGATCCTCGGGGCCGGGGCGCGAGACTGGCATCGTTCGTATTGCGTACTGAAATCAGCCCGATCGAGGCTATGGCCTGGCGAACCTGAGCGCGAACTTCTGGTGATATGCCGCCCCTATTCGCGGACTGAGCTGCGAATGCACGGCCCGCAAGAATACAAACCGCGAGGGCGAAAAGAGCCACGCCCGCAGTCGCAATCTCTCTGTCTCGATCTTTCAGATTTGTCATCACCGGTGCTTGAGTCGAATCTCGAATGGCGCAATCTCGCCAGGCTTGAGCTTACCGCCGCTTCCGGTGTCCGGGATGGCAATTACCGAACCCTTGGCGTCCTTATTCCTGCCCGGAGCGAGAATAATGTCTCTTGATCGGACCTTGTTGTTTGGATCTTCCGGCACTACCGGCGTGACTTTCTTTGTGATTCCGCCTTCTAGCTCGGCGGCGGCGGTCGCAGCAGATACCGAGAGGTACTGCTCGGGTTCCTTGAGTGCCGCGTCGAGATACGGAATACGTCCCCGAGACATTATCACCTGCAGGACTTCGGTTCCTATTTCCTTATCAAACTCGATTGCCGCGGTTCCCGGTGGAATGTCGTAGCGCTCGTTCGGACTCACCGCGTTGTCTGATCCGTCCGGCTGGGGGAACAGGAGCTTTCGCTTTCCATTGGGCTCGATGTTGACGACATAGATATAACCTTCAAAGTTGCTTTGAAATTGAATCTTGATCAGATCCCCGGCTTTAAACTCGGTGCTCGGGTCGACCGGAACGAGTGCTCCGTTAGCAACCTTCAGCACAAGAATGCTCATGGCGTCGGATTTCTTACTGACGAACAAACCTCGCGCGCGGCTGGCCTCGGTCTGCTTCCTCGCTGCCCCTGCCTGCGCCGCGGCTGGTGCTATCAACGTTACTGCTGCAAGTGAAGCAAGTGTTAATCTGGTCAATAGTTTCATAGATGACTCCTATGCTCGCCGATTCAGTCTCCGTGTTTCAACTGAATCCTGGCGATGAGTTCCTCGTTGTCTTCAAGGTTCGTATTCTGCAAGCGCGTCGCGAAACGCGACGTTTGCTTCCCGGGAATAGTCAGCCGTCCCGTCGCCTGTCGGACCTTCTGACGCGAGGTGTTGATGAGACCCTCGATCAGGTCCCGCGCGACAATCGGGTAATCGTATTCATCGTTATCCAACGTGGCTTGCTTTGGCAGTTTTTCGAACAAATCACGACTGAAAACTACGATGAAGTTCTCACGGCCGGTTGGAGGCGCCATTGTCCACCAGCAATCATTCGGGTCCGGATAAGAAGGGCAGTATGATGGAACGATGTATTCCTGATTCTTCTTTACCTCGTTGCGACCCCCGTTCGAGCGCGGGTCGGGGAATACTAGTCTTCCATCGCCGTTATTCATGCTGTGAATCACATACAGATATCCGTCCTGGTTAGTCGTGACTGCGAGTTTAAGCTGATCGTCATTGCGGAAAACCTGACCGGGGTCGGCTTCGCGCTGAACGTTGTTATCGGCGCGTTCGAGCAGACGCCACTGAAGCGTCAACGGTGCGGCTTGTTGCTTCCCCGTTTTTGGAACCGGACGAGTCCGAACGCGGTTAGGTTTTTCGACTCGCTTGACCGTGGCTACCGAGTACCACAACGGCGCGCCATCCTTTTGCGCAAAGGTCCCCGGCCCCCAGCCGGCAGTAACCAAAAGCGCCGTTATTGTAGCCGCAACAACCCAAGTCTTGGATAACCGAGATCCCATTTTCCCCCTGTAGGTTTTACTGACTGCGCGTTCGCAACAGCTGTTGGATGTTTGGATCGTCCGCGGACACTACGCATCTGAGTCCGACTGATATGCTCATGCCTTGTGGGAAAACCCTGGGCAGCTTGAACCTGTTTGAAGTCCGGGCTTCATCGGACTTGCTCCCGAGAAGAAATGTCCCTCCCCGAATCACCATCTCGCCTTTGCTGTAGTCGGGGTTGGGTGTTTGGTTGCCCTCGTAAGGTTTGTAACGGGCATCGACCCACTCAAAAGCATTGCCCGCCATGTTCAACACACCGTAGAAGCTCAGGTCCCCGGTTGCCTCGCTTACCTTCACAGGCTTGCCGGTTCCAATGTTAGCTCGATCCGTAGTGAACTGATCGCCCCACGGATACATCAGTTTTCTTTGGGCGACCGGATCCCACGACGCAGCTTTTTCCCATTCGGGTTCGGTGGGCAGCCGTTTTCCCGCCCAACTTGCGTATGACAATGCGTCGTCGAATGTGACTCCCAATACCGGGTAGTCCGGCTTGGAGGTAAGGTACTCAGGATCGAAGAATGGATTCGGTGGATATGCTCGTTTTGTTTCATCGCAGAACTTCTTATAGTCCGCGTTTGTCACTTCATACTTGTCGATGTAATAAGCGGGAAGGTTGACCGGGTGCGCTGGTTTCTCGTCAGCCTCGTGACTGTTGTCCCCCATAATGAATTCGCCGGCAGGTATCGGCACCATAGTCCCCCGGTAGTCAATCGGCGGCAAGAGCCGCGCTTCACAGGTCTGTATCTCGCCCTTGCTACCCCTCAGCGTTGTCATATAGTCGGTGAAGCCTTCTCGTGAGACTCGTACTTTCACCTCGCCCGGATCGATGTCCGACACTTTGAGAGTGCCGTCGACAGCAACCGTGTCCCTGCGAACGTCGTTGACGTAGACCTGGCTGCCGGCCGGCGCGCCTTTTACTACTAAGCTGAAGCCGGAACTCGAAGACCCGCCTGGGCCAATCAATATGAAAAGGATCACCCCGATTACCGCTAGCGCAACAAGCCCGCCAAGCCAGACCCATTTCGAGCCGCGCCGCTCGGGTTCTGTGACTATCGGGTCCGCTAGAGCGGTTGGAGGGAGATCCCGCACGGTTACCGGCGCCGCGAAAACCGTCGGTGGCGGTTCCGCAGATTGTGGAGTCGTCCGTTCAGAGCGCTGCGGTTGCACGAGAGAAGGGGTCAATTCGGTGGGCGCCCATGTTTTTGCATCACTGCCGGTTCCCGGAGTCGAGCGTGCTGATTCACTTTGACCGGTAAAGGCAGGGCTACTATCGACACGTGTCTGCGGGCCGCCTCCCCATTGAGCCGTTGTTCTTCCTTCCCCAGGTTGTGCGAGAGGGCCGGTCACCACACCGCCCATAATCTGTGTGCCGCTAAAAGTCACCCGGCTCAACTCCGATGCAAACGCTTCGACGGTTGGAGTGCGCGAATCGCGATTTCGCGCGAGCCCGTTCATCACCGCCCGCTCAACCGACTCGGACAAAGCAGGCGCCACCACGCGCAGGCGAATCGGATCGCTCATCACCCGTTTCATCATCACCGCTTGCGGATTGTCCCCCTCAAAGGGCAACCGTCCACTCAGCATTTCATAAACAATGATTGCTAGAGAATAGATGTCCGACCGCGGATCGAGTTCCTCGCCGAGCAACTGCTCCGGTGACATGTATACTGGGGTGCCAAGGACAAAGCCGGTCTTGGTAAGGTTGTCGCCGCCCGGATCCGCAAGCGCTTTAGCGATTCCAAAGTCGAGCACCTTTACAAAATCGCTGTTTGCGCCCTTGCGAGTGATCATTATGTTGTCAGGCTTAAGATCCCGATGGATCATCGGCAGGGCGTGCGCGGCGGTCAACGCTTCCGCGATTTGATTGGTAATGTGGATGACGCGTTCGATCGGCAGGACCCGTTGCTCGGCTATCACCCGCGACAGGGGTTTCCCGTCGATGAACTCCATCGCCAGGTACAGCAACCCTTCATCGGTCTGACCGGAATCGTAAACCGTCACCGCGTGTGCGCTGTCGATTCGTACTGAATTTCTTGCCTCGCGTTTGAATCGGGCGATGGCATCGTCCTTGCCCGGCGACAGGCTGGTCATCAGTTTGATTGCGCAGATTCGAAGATTCTCGGTGTGAACCGCCCGGTAGATCGATCCCATTCCTCCTTCGCCGATTTTGCGAATGAGCCGATACCGGCCATCAAGCAACTTGCCTAGCGTCGGATCGGGATTGGAAGAGTCAATGATAATCAGGTTCGAACGGTCGTTGGGACAGACATCGATCGGATCGTCGTAGGCTTTGCCGCATTGCGGGCAGATGTTCATGTTTGACCGAGAAATTAAGCAAATTCGAGGAGTTCTCGCCAAAGCGAAACTATATTAGGCGGTATGCTTTGTCAAGATTTGGAGTGCGCCGCCTCTCGGCATATAGCGGCTCTCGCAGGGGTGGCGGCGCTTTTGTAGTGAGGTTCGAGGACATCA
>DASRIZ010000204.1:0-46950 GCA_035649735.1 Blastocatellia bacterium
AGTCGCGCCGCTTGCATTTATGCGGGGTCGGACTCTATCGGATGCCTTCATTATCCTGGATGAGGCCCAGAACACCACATCCGAGCAGATGAAGATGTTTCTCACTCGAATCGGTTTTGGTTCAAAGGCGGTTATCACCGGCGACATAACACAGATCGACCTGCCGGCCGGCCGCCGTTCGGGTTTAGTCGAAGCCCAGCGGGTGGTATCCGGCGTCGAAGGCATCGAGTTTATATATTTCACTGAAAAAGATGTCGTGCGTCATCATCTCGTTCACATGATAGTCCAGGCTTACGAAAGACACGGTAAGACAAAGTTCGAAGACAAGCTATGATATGGTAGTAATGGTGGTGCGTGAAACAGAAGGCTACGTTCGCGCATCACGCATCACCCATAGGACCTATGTCAAAGCCTGCTTTAACCACACGCCCCCGTCTTTCAGCCCGAATGCTGGAAGCTCTGAAGGCCTTCTCGGCCAGCTTATCGGATCAAGCGGTCATCGATGCGGGAGTGGGCGTCTTCATCATCGTTGCGCTTTCGATACTTCTCCTTCGCGACTACCAGCGCCCGCATGTTGAACAACTGGCGGCAGGCAGCGTTGCTTCTTCCGACATTCTCTCTCCCCAGGACCTAAAAATAGAGGACGTGGCGGAAACTAAGATTCTGCGAGATCAAGCTGCGGCGCAAGTTCTTCCGGTCTTCGATTTCAACCTGCGGAATGCAAAGGACGCCAGAAGCACCCTCGAACAATTGTTCGCGATGGGTCGCGAGTTACCGCCGGATACGCCGGTCGAGGACCTGCACGATAAGGTAGAGGAAGTAATCGGGATACCGCTGGACCCTGATCAGATCATCCTGCTTAAGAAACATCGGTTCAGCTCGGAGCTCGAGCGTCTGATGACCGAGCATCTCGATTCAGTAATGTTGATGCCGGTAGTAAGCAGCCGAAGCCAGTTTCGCAAATTCGGAGCCAGCGGAATCATGCGCCGGGATCTAAAAGCCGGGCAGGAAGTGGTAATCACCGATCTCACCTCGGTCAAGGATAAACTGACCGCCAGCGCTTCGCTCAAATCCGAGAAGCTTATCTGGCCGGCTGAATTCAGCGCCAACGACCGCAAGATTCTCGGAGAGATACTCGGCTCGCTGATCGTTCCTAATCTCGAATACAACGAAACTGAAACCGAAAAGCGCAAGGCTCAAATGCGGGAGGGAATTCCACCGGCGATGCTCACCGTTGGGCGCGGGAACCCTATCGTTTCGAGCGGACAAACGGTAACTCTTGCTCAGTCGTTGCTGCTGGCAGAGGCCTCTCGCCATCGCCCGATCGGACAGCGGGCAATAGAATTCGCAGGCACGATAATCATAGTTATGCTGCTCCTGTTGGTGCTTTGGCAATACATGATTCGCTATCAACACCAACACCTTCGAGTGCGTACGCACTTCCTGCTGCAGATTGCTTGTTTCGTTGTAACGCTGGGGCTCGCAAGACTCTTCTTTACCTTCGCATCGGCGATGAGTCAGTGGTCCACCCACACGCCGTTCAATTCGCCAACCGGTTATCGCTATCTTGCGCCGCTGGCAGTTGGTGCGGTGATGGTTACGATACTGACTGACGCCCACGCCGCTTTCATATTCTCGGCGATCCTGTCAGTCTTTGTCGGAGTCTTTTCGGGCGATGTGTATCTGGCAACATTTACATTAATGTCGAGCGCCGGAGCGATCTACCACTTGCAAAAATGCAGGGATCGAACGGCGCTGGTGGCGGCAGGTCTTTGGATTGGCGCTATTAATGCGGCTACGACTCTGGCGCTGGACCTGCTCGGGGCGAATGAGCCCGCTTTGGGGCTACTGCTTTTTGACGGTTTCTGCGGTTTTGTCGGTGGGGCTCTTGCGACGATGGCGGCTTCAATATTGATGCCTCTGTTTGAATGGCTCTTTTCGATAACAACCGCGATCAAGTTGCTGGAACTCTCGAATTTGAATCTGCCGCTGTTAAAGCAATTGGCCGAACGGGCGCCGGGAACGTATCACCACTCGATCATGGTAGGGCTGCTTGCCGAGGCTGGTGCTGAAGCCGTCGGAGGCGACGCTTTGTTTGCCAGAGTCGCCTGCTACTACCACGATATCGGCAAAAGTGTTCGACCCAGCTACTTTGTCGAGAACCAGTCGTACATGGATAATCGTCACGATAGACTCTCGCCAAAAATGTCGTCGATCGTGCTTGCAAACCACGTCAAGCAGGGCATCGAAATCGCCCGGCAACACCGCCTCCCTCCCAGGATTATCGACATCATCCCGCAGCATCATGGAACCGGCTTGATGAAGTTTTTTTACTATAAGGCCCGTAGGGACGCCGAGGATACCTCGACTGCCCTCGAGCAGGAGTTCCGGTATCCCGGTCCCAAACCGAAGACCAAGGAAGCTGCAATAATCATGATCGCCGATTCAGCCGAGGCGGCGGCGCGCACGGTGGATGAACCCACGCCCGGGAAGCTGCGCAATATGGTCGACATGATAATCGGCCGTTTGCGGGACGACGGCCAATTCGATGATTGCGACATCAACTTCCGCGATCTTCGAGTGGTCGCCGAGAGCTTCGTCAAAGTGCTGATGGGCATTCATCATCACCGCATCGCTTACCCGGGATACGACTTCAACCAACTAGCCAAAGTAGCACCGGTCGTTGAGGCGTTCGGGGGGACCCCGGCCGCCACCACCAAACCCCAGTCGCCAAAGCTCAGAGAAGCGCGTGGCGACTGACGTTGTAAATCGCCAGCGACTCGCTGGGATCGACGCTCGTAGAGTCGCGAGGACTGCGGATGCGGCGCTCGGCGCAATCGGAAGACACGGCACAAATCTGACCGTCGCTTTCGTCCGCGATAACGCAATGCGAGAGTTTAATAAGAAGTTCAGGGGACACGACCGGACAACGGATGTACTTTCTTTTCCAGCCGAGTCTGATCAAAGCGTCAGCGGCGTCAACTTCATTGGCGCCGCCCCATCGGAGCATCTTGGAGACGTGGTGATTTCGACCGACGTTGCGCTGAGGCAGGCAAACGACGCCGGTCACTCCTTTGCGCGCGAAGTGGACGAGCTCGTGATCCACGGCGTCCTTCATCTTTGCGGCTATGATCATGAAGCTGACAGCGGCCAGATGAATCGGTTGGAGTTAAAACTGCGAAAGAAACTACTCGATCCGACGTAGCACAGACTTTTAGTCTGTGTCTGGCGTTTTACGATACCCAACTTACCCAGACTGACGTCTATGCTACATCAACTTCCTTTATGCTAACCGAGTTAACAGCCACCGCCGGCGTACTACTCCTGTTGGTTTTCATATCCACCATTGAAAGCGCCTACGAGTCGCTCAGCGACGTCTCTCTAAAGGTATTGAGCGTGGAACGCGAGGGGAACCCGCGGCGCGTTCAGTTTTTCAGGGAGTTGATGGAACACCGCCGTCGCTTTGAGCTGATACTGATCCTTGGCACGCAGCTGTCAATCGCCGCGATCGCGGTACTGCTCGCAGATGTGTTTATCGATGCGGGCGCCCGCTTTCCCCTGCTCCTTGCTTTTGTATCCGCGTTCGTCGCCGTAGTGCTCTTCCGTCAACTCATCCCTCGTCTTCTGACCCAAAACCACCCAGAAGAAGTGTTCTGGGTGCTTCTGCCGGCATTCCAGATTTTTTATCGCATCTTTTCGGTCTTCGTCGCGCCGGTGACCGGGATGCTTAACCGAATGAGAAGCCCCGAGGCGGAAGAGACAATCACCCAAGAAGAGGATGATGAAGCCAAGGAAGAGATTCAGGCCTTTATCGACGTCGGCGAAGAAGCCGGCATCATCGAGGAATCCGAGGGCGAGCTTATTCAATCCATCATCGAGTTCAGCGACACCCGCGTGGCAGAAGTCATGCGTCCTCGGCTTCAGATCATCGCGATCGAGCACACCGCAACCGTTGCCGACGCCAGAAAGTTGATGATCGAGTCAAAACACTCGCGCATTCCGGTTTATCACGATCAAATCGACACAATCGAAGGGATCGTCTACGTTCGAGACCTGTTGGCATTTTGCGACAGCGAAACAATGTCGATGCGCGTGACCAGATGCATGCGTCCCGCTTACTTCGTTCCGGAAAGCAAGTCGGTTCGAGAACTTCTCGAAGAGATGCAAAAAGCGAAGGTTCAAATCGCGATGGTGATTGACGAGTACGGCGGAGTTGCGGGGCTGGTGACGATTGAGGACATAATCGAAGAGATACTCGGCGAGATTGAAGACGAGGACGAGGGCGCCGCGCCCTTCGATATCGTGCCTTCGGACGACGGTTCGCACCTGGTCCACGGCGGTGCCGAGATAAGAAAGATTGAGCTGCTCTATGACCGGGAACTGGAGGCAGACGATTTTACTACCGTTGCGGGGCTTATCATCAACAAGCTCGGGCACGTGCCGGCGGTCGGAGAGCAGCTGGAGTTCATGGGTTTGCGTTTCGAAGTCGTCGATGCCGACAACAGACGAGTAAATCGTATCCGGGTTCGCGCAATCGGTGAGCAAGCGCCTGATGAAGCGGAATCGAGAGCAACCGGTGAATAGAGTGACGACTCGTACAATAGCCGTTGGGTACGTCAGTGGAAGATGAACATCGCAAATCCGGAGTTGTCGCCCTGATCGGGCGTCCTAACGCCGGCAAATCTACCCTCCTCAATCGAATCATCGGCGAAAAGATCGCGATCGTCTCCGACAAGCCTCAAACCACCCGAACCAGAATTACAGGCGTGCTCACTCGCGCCGACGGGCAAATCGTGTTTCTCGACACTCCGGGAATTCACAAGCCTGGCTACAAGCTCAACCGGCGCATGATGGCGGTAGTTACCGAAGCGTTGTCGACGGTGGATCTAATCCTCCTTGTGATCGATGCGACAAAGCCGACCGGACACGGCGATCAGTTCGTGCTCGATATGTTGAAGCGCGTGAACACTCGCGCTTTCCTTCTGCCAAACAAAGTCGATGTGCTGCGCGATAAGACAAAACTGCTTCCCCTTATCGGGCGCTGTACCAGCGAGCGTGAATTCACTGAAGTCATCCCTATCTCCGCGCTCACTGGAGATGGCGAGGATCTCCTTATTGAAAAGATCTTCGAAAGTCTTCCAACGGGCCCAATGCTCTACGACGAAGACGAAATGACTGATCAGCCGGAACGGACGCTCGCGGCGGAGCTTGTTCGGGAAAAAATTCTTCACGTGACCGGTGATGAACTGCCATACGTCACCGCCGTCTTTACCGAACGCTGGGAAGAAGATCAAGACATCACTAACATTCACTGTCTGATTTATGTCGAGCGCCCTTCTCATCGTGCGATCGTGATTGGGAAAGCCGGCGCGCGTTTGAAACAAATTGGAACTGCTGCTCGGGCTGATATCGAGAGGCTGCTCGGCCGCCGGGTGTTTCTGAACCTCTTCGTAAAGGTGCGCGAGCGCTGGCGCGACGACGAGCGACTCCTGGATGAGCTGGGAATCAGGTGATTTCCGATTTTCTTGCCGATTGGAGATTTGAATCGGGCGGATCAGGAACCTATGAGTTTTGAAATCGACAATCGGCAATCGACAATCGACAATTCCCATTGGTGGCTGATTACGCTAATCGTCTCTCGAAACGCCGAGGACTCCGCAAGCGCACTGCTCTTTGAGCTAGGGTCGACTGGAATTGTCACGCTTCATGAGGACGTGGAGTCCGTGACTCTGGGCGCGTACTTCGATCAAGCAAAGGATGCGAAGGCCATAAAACAAAGCGTTGAAGCGGAGTTCGCGCTAGCCGGCCAGTCGGATCTGTTAATCGGCGTCTCAATCTCAGCGGTGCCCGACCAGGATTGGATGCAGAAGTGGAAGGAAGGATTCGAAGCCGTTGAGATCGGATCACGAATGGTGATCGCTCCATCCTGGAAGCTGCCCGCTGGCGGTGACAATCGAGTTGTGATTCAAATCGATCCTGGAATGGCCTTCGGCACCGGAACCCACGAAACTACGCGCCTCTGTCTCGAAGCTATCGAATGCCACTGGCGCGGAGGCAGCCTCCTCGATGTGGGCACCGGCACGGGAATCCTCGCGATCGCTGCCGCATTGCTGGCGCCTGGCTCACGGGTAGTAGCAATCGACGTCGATCCGCTGGCTGTGGAAGTCGCGCGCGAGAATCTGGCAATCAACGGTGTCGCCAGCTCCATCGAATTGAGTGTTGGGCAACCTCGGAATCTCGAAGCTCAGGAGTTTGGCGTCGTTGTTGCTAATCTGACCGCGGAAGTAATTATGGACTTACTTGCTGATCTCATCCGCTGTCTCGCTGACGAAGGCCGGTTGATATTATCCGGCATCCTCATTGAACATTCGTCAGACGTCGAGCGCTCTCTGGGCGCTCGGGGTTTTGCGGTGACCGAACGACGAGTGGCCGGTGAGTGGTGCCTGTTCGTAGCTGTAAGAACCTAGATCTGCGACCGGAGAGAACACATGGCACGACGAAGGTTCTATGCATCGCCGAATAACATCGCAGACTCTCTGGTAACGCTCTCGATTCACGAGACCCACCATCTGATTCACGTACTCCGAATGACGCCCGGGGATGAAGCGTTTGTCTTCGACGGTTGCGGGCGTGAATTCAGATGCAGGTTTCGAAAGATTGAAGCAACCCAGGCCCTATTGGAAATCGAGGGCACGCTTTCCGACGTGGTCGAATCTCCGGTCCAGCTTACTCTCGCTCAAGCGCTCGCCAAGGGAGAGAAGTTCGATTTCATCATTCAGAAAGCAACCGAGCTGGGCGTCGTCTCGATCGTGCCTCTCACTACCCGCTTCGCTGATGTCAGACTTGACGACCAACAAAAACACAAGCGGGTCGAGCGGTGGCGCCGGATCTCGCTTGAGGCAACGAAACAATGTGGTAGACGCCGGCTTGTCGAGATCACCACGCCTCGGACCCTGAAGGAATTCATACTCGAACGCGAAACGGCGATCGACTCTGAGATTCACAGGACTTTGTTATTTACTGAACAGGGCGGAATCCCAATAGGTGAAGCCCTGGCGGACTTGCCATCGCCCGCTCAGATTTGCGCGCTTGTTGGGCCGGAAGGAGGCTGGGGTGATGACGAGCTGGAGGCAATGACAGGTTGCGGGTGCCGCGCGGTCACTCTCGGGCCGCGAGTCTTGCGGACTGAGACCGCCGCGTTGGTCGCAATAACATTGATTCAACACACGCTGGGCGATCTTTCACGTCGAGTCGTCGAGAAACCAGGACCGTAATAGCAAGACGTTCAAAGCAACAGGGCGTAGACTTTCACTCGAACTGTTTCTTAAAGTCTAAAAACTGTTGCTTGAGTTCCTGGAGATCAGATCGCAGTTGTGCCGTTTCGTCTTCAAGCGCGGCCAGCCGCTCGTTTTCCTGACGGATCGCGACGGTCGCCGGCTCGAGCCGGGGCGCAACTTCGCGTTCCTCAATCTGAACCGCTCCCGCAAGCAGGTGCGCGTAACGAGACTCCTTTGTTCCGGGCTGTCGCGGAAGTTTCAGCGCGAGTGGCGGCTGGGCCGACAGCAAAGCTTGCAGGGTGAGTTCGACTTCCTCGAGTTCCTTGAACTCATACAGCCTGGTGGTTCGGCCGCGAATCTCACCAACCGTCTGCGGCCCACGCAACATCAGGACACAGAGGACCGCAACCTCTTGCGCGGCGAGCTGAAGCGCTTCGGTAAATCTGTGTTCGTACTTGGGCACGCGCCCGACGCCAGTCACCATCCAGGCGAGCTTCTTTTCGCGCAAGCTTTCCAACGCGCGGGCCACGGTCATTTCGTCGAATGACACCACCGGATCCCGATTTGAAATCTGATTACACGCGTTGACTAGCGCATTGAGCGTCAACGGATAGTACTCGGGCGTGGTGATCTCTTTTTCTATCAACGAGCCGAGCACGCGTACTTCAACTGAAGTTAAGATATGATCCACGATGAATAATTCCCTTCAAAATCACACGAGCGTCGCTGTGGATTTATATACTAGCGCCGAGAAAACTGCTATGCGCGGGTGCTGCCCCTCCTCTTCCATTTTCCATTTCTATTTCTCATTTGTGATTTTGGTACCGGCGCCACGTGGTTTATACTTGGGCCAACAACCGTTCACGCTCAGGAGGGTCTGGAATGAAGAAGATCCGCACCTTGTTTGCCTTCGTCGCACTTTTACTGATCCTGTTGGAGCCGGCGGCGCTCAGCGCTCAAAAAAAGAGGCCTCTGCCAACGCCGCCAGTCGAGACGCCGGGACCGGACTCAGCATCAAATCCAACATCAACGTCAACCTACAATCCCCGTTCACCGGAACAGGCCGCGATGGAAATGGGGATGCTACTGTCGAGGAGGTCTCTGGTAACCGATCTAGAACGTCAACGGCGACGTGCAGCCGCGCAGCTAGCCGAGGATCTCGAACGACTTGAGCAGATAAACACCACCCGGATCGTTCCGCTGTCGTCAGCCGCATCGCTCGACTATAAAGACCTGGCACAAGCATCAGCAGAGGTAAGAACCCGTGCGACGCGAATAAAGTACTACAGTCCCCTCGGTCTGGTGGACAGGACAGGGGAGAAGATCCGACATGAAGCCGACACTAGCCAGCTCGCGACAATGCTGACGCAACTCAGCCGCGCGGTGGAACGCTTTGTCGGTAACCCGGTGTTCCGCGTCAGTGCCCCAAATGATAAGGAGCTTCGGTCAGCTGCTGCCCACGAACTCGAAAACATCATCAAACTCAGTGACACGATAAATAAAATAGCCAAGCGTTTGAGCAAAACGCTGGTCGCCAGAAGATAGGGATAGCTTGACTCGCGACCGGGCTTAGCTGGTTCTAATAAGATTCGGAGTCGGGCGGCTCTGTCTCAACATTCAAATCCGAGACCCGCTGTCAGGCCGGCGGAGCCGGCGCCGTCTTGCGGGGTGGCTTTCGAGCGACTCTTGCCCGATGTTAGAATGCGCTCACACCCAGATTAGAGGGAATTAAGAGAGAGCGCATGGCAAACGGGTCAGGAGCGGGAGCCGAGCTTGACAGAAATTGGCTCGACAACCTGAGCGACGAGGAACTCGTGGACACCTTCCTCGCGCGTTCGAAGAACGACCGCCACGCCGCGCATCAGTGCTTCGAAGTAATCATCGCTCGTTACCACTGGCTGATCACTCACGTCGTCCGAAACTCCCGCTATCGGTTTCCAGCGTGGGATTCGGCCGATGACGTGATCTCGCGTGTTGTTTTTAAGGTTTATCGGGGGCTGGCGCAGTGGCGTAAGCAGGGGAAGCTTTCGAGCTTCGTTGCGCGCATCGCTTCAAGCGAGATGATTGACACCATTCGCCGTGTGGGTCGGGATAAGTCCTGGAACCCACGACAGTCTCCCGCAGACCCGGATTCGGATGCGCCGTCTCCGATTGACAGAGCGCCTTCAAAGGAGCCGTCGCCCGAGGCGCAGTTGGTGGCAAGCGAGCAGCGCAAGATCGTGGATAGTTTGCTGTCGGACGTCTGCCGCGATTGGAAGGACAGCGTCATTGTGAATGAATACATAATCGGCAGCCAGAGCGGCAAAGAAATCGCCGAGAAGTACGACATTACGGAAGACCTGGTGTATCAGCGTGCTCGACGACTGCGAGTGCGCTTGCTGAAATGGTTGCACGAACGAGGAATCACTTCGGCGCACTCACTGCTAACCAGACCGGCCTCGAAATGAGCTCGCTGTTGGCAAAGGCACTATGACGTATTCAATCCTGTTTCTTTTTATGATCCTGTTGCTGCCGCTCCAAACCTTCGCGGCATCCGACAAAGTCGTAAAAGAGGTGTTCACCTCGCAAAACAAAAAGCGAGCGGTCTACCTGTTCGTACCCGAAACAGTCAAAACGGGCATCCCGGCGCCGTTGATCATTTTGCTGCATGGGTCTGGCCGGAATGGCCTGACTCTGGTGGACAAGTGGAAGGACCTCGCCTCTAAGGAAGGCTTCATTATCGCAGGCCCTGACTCCCTGGACCCCTCGGTTTGGAATTCCCCCAACGATGGTCCTGACGTACTGCGGGACCTCGTCGAGAATATCAAGTCCAGATTCACGATCAACCCACGCCGTGTATATCTGTTTGGACACTCAGGCGGCGCGGTATTCGCGTTGTACATGTCTTTGCTGGAGTCCCAGTATTTCGCCGCAGCCGCCATTCACGCGGGAGCTATCGCGAAAAACGATCCGGCAATCGGTGTCGCCAAGCGGAAGACTCCAATCGCTATTTTTGTCGGCACAAAAGACCGTTTCTTCCCACTGGACGCAGTTCGCGGCACACGCGACGACTTGAACAAACAGGGTTTTGCCGCGGAGCTGACCGAGATCCCCGGACACGATCACTGGTATTACGACCTGGCTCCGAAGATCAATCAAAACGCATGGGATTTTCTGAAGAAACACCAATTGAGTGAAGATCCTCACTTTGAACAATACAATTGGAATAAGTAAGCGAGACGCAAATCACGATTGAGAACTAGCAGGTAGTAAGATGGTCAACAAGGCACACGCGGAGTTCAGGTTGTTTGAGTACCTGAACGGAACAATCGACGAGAAAGCCGCGCACGAGATCGAAGTGCATCTTTCAGAATGCGACGACTGCGCATTAGTGGTCAGGCTCGTTCGTGAAATGAGAACAGCGGCGGCAGGACGAACTTTTGCTAGTCCGGATCAGGTTTCAGACAGGTCCTCACAAACGCGGTCAGAACATCCGGATCTAAGCGAGCTTGCGTCATTCTTTTATGCGAAGGCGCGGCGCACCAGGAGCCCGGGCGTCGCTGCTCACGTAGCGCTTTGCAATTATTGCGGAGAAGCGATTGCGCAATACGCTCGTGCCGAGCGCGCGGCTCTCGAATACAATCCGGCGAGCGTGGCGGCGGGCGCGGTTCCTGCAAATGCCTGGGAGATGATTCGCGACTGGGAAGACAGCAGCTTCGCAAAGGTTAAACCCGTAACCGAAGTGCTCGGTCATGAGCTTCTCTCCCGGCTCGCGCGCATTTTGAACGAACAGCAAGAGCTCAGGCACGATCGAGAT
The DNA here is from genome assembly GCA_035649735.1 of Blastocatellia bacterium. Taxonomy (GTDB): domain Bacteria; phylum Acidobacteriota; class Blastocatellia; order UBA7656; family UBA7656; genus Onstottus_A. The sequence goes on from DASRIZ010000204.1 coordinate 11,074, forward strand.
ACTTCGCCGCGGCAGGCCGAACGAGTGCCCGTGCTCATCGTCTCGAGATCAGGAGAGGTTCGCAGCGTAGAGTTCTTCGACCGAGAACTCGACTCCACTGGCACCAGCATCTTGAGACATTCAGAAGGATCCGCGCGGTTCGACAAAATGCCGCTCCTAACGGTATTCGCCTTTGGAGAAAAGGACTCGTTTGTTGTTGCGAATCCCATTCGCCGCGACACAATCCGATTGGAGAAGGTCCGGCCGGAATCAGAGTCCCTCCGCGCGGATTACATAATCATTGAGGACTAAAGACACAGTGCTCAATCACATTGTGGAGTCCTGTTGAGGGAAGCTACCGGTTTCCTCGAAAGTGATAGTAGTGGTGAAATCCTGACCGGAACAAGCCTGGCGACCGCGTGTCCGGTTCCGACAACATCGCGGGAAGATGTGCGGGGAGCACATAATCGGCGAGTCGGGGATCGAGTCTCAGGCCCTTGTAGCTTGCGATCCTACCGCGCTCGTCTTTGGACGCAGCTCCAGCGGTGGGATCGTACATGTGCCATCGATCACCAAAATATACTTCCGCTACCATGTGAGCCGAAGGCTTCGAGCCGTCGTCAATCAGATCAATCAACCTGGTCCTGTAACCCGCGGCCTCGGTCAGGGTGCCAAGAGCAAGCGCTAAGTGACCGCAGTATGCCGTTCCTCTTTCGATGATTCGTCGTGGCGATTCATTGCCATCGTCAGCCTTGCTTATATCAAGCTTAGTGGCAACATACCGGTTTATTGCGTCGAGTTTCTCTTCATCCGTTTGCCCGGCTTGCGTTAGCTGAACGAGAATCTGTTTGTAAAACTCAGCGTTCTCACGATCGTACTCTACTTCACTCACGGAATTCCTTCCGGGAAAGCCTTCGGTCGCGACCTTGCACCCGCGATAGAAATCCAAGTCGCCCAGATTGATGATGCGACCTTCGGGATATGCGCCCGGCGCATTGAAATGGATTTGTCTCGCCTCATAATCATTGGCAACGACAATTAATGTGTAGGCGGCATGCGGATACCAGGTAACATCGCGAAGCACGAATTGGCCCAACTCATCGGTCAATGATGCCCAGCCTGATGTTGAATCGAGAGCTTCGATTTGCGCGCCCTTTAGAGGCTCCTTGCGCGGTCGCTCCAGAACGATTCTTCCGGATAACGACACCAGCTTTGGCGCTTCGCCGTGCCAGGCCGACACTCTCATTTCCATTCTTACCAACGCTCTCTTCAGCTTATGCCGGTATTGAGCCGACCATGGAAGTCCCGGGCAAAAGAATAGAAGGAGAACGATAAGGGTCCCAATGCAACTATAGGCCGCACGCTTGATCGGTCTTCGAACGCGCTCATGGCTCATGACAAATCTCACGCTTGTTGACCTGATAAATCTGGTGAAAGCCGGTTTCGTAGGCCTTCGGGATCCAGGTCAAAATGCTTTCTGCGGCTTCGGGGTTTAGGCCTTCAAACGCGCTTTTGGTAACCAGACTAGCGTCTAGTCTCAGCTCTTTGTAGCTCGCAACTTCACGATGCCGATTGAGAAAGAAAACTCCGTATGTAGGGTCGTAAAGGTGCCATTGGCTACCGTAGTAAACCTCTACGACGACGTGTGTGTTGTGATGCTCCGGACTATCACTCAGGTGAATGGTGCGCGTTGGGTAATTGCCGGCGGCTGTGATTGCGGCCATGGCGAGCGCCAGATCGCTGCAGTAGCACGAACCACGCTCCAGAATCTGACGAGGCGACTTAAATTCGCGGGCAGGCTCATCGCAGTGGTACTTGCCGGCTACGTACTTACTTATCGCATCAACAGTTTCCTCATCGGTTTCGAGTCCAGCTGAAAGACGGTTAAACAACGCAGCGTAGTATTCACGCCCATTGGAGTCGTATTCCATCGGGCGCACCAGACTGTCGTCCTGATCGATCTCGTATTCATCATCGACTCGAAACTCGCCAACATCCACCACGTCGCCCGGCGGGCAGGTCGAGGGCGCCGTGAACTTTATGCGCTTTACGTATCTTTCATCGGCGGAGATTATCAGATTGTAAGAAGCACCGGGATACCACATTAAGTGCGGGAGGACGAATCGACCTTCGCGGTCGCTCATCGCGCAGTAGCCGGAAGTTGACTCAGCGGCAATGACTCGGCCGCCTCTCAGCGGATCGATCTGCGCTCGGTGCCTGATCAGCCTTCCGGTTAATGAAATGAGTCTGGGTTGCTGGCCTCGCCATCTGGCTATTGCCGTCCCCGCCTTTGCCACCAGACGATTTACAATCCTGGGAGAACGAGCTAACCAGGGGAATCCGGGCGCAAACACCACCGCAACTAATATCGCCGACCCCGTACAGTATGCAATAACTCGCCTCATGGTTAGATCGACTTCGAACGTTACAGTCCTGATTCAGGAATGCGTCGCCGAGGCGTTCTTGCTGGTTATGACTTTCTCGATTGAGTAGATTGGCTTACCTTGCGATTCGAAATAGGTTCGGCTGAGCATTTCACCGATCAAACCCGACGACACGAGTTGCACCCCCGCCAGGATAAGCACGGCTCCGAGGAGCATCAGAGGTCCGTGATCGTCGAACAGGTGTGTTCCGTATAACAACTTATCGACGATCAGCCAAACATAAATCGTCATCCCAATGGTGGTGCTCAGCAATCCAATCGGTCCAAAGAAATGCAGCGGACGGGTCACGTATTTAAGAAGGAAGCGAATCGTCAACAGATCAAACAACACACGCATGGTTCGCGATAGACCGTAGTGAGAACGTCCATCCGGCCGCTCGATGTTCTTGATTGGCACCTCAACTATCGTTGCCCCGTTCCACGATGCTAGCGCCGGTATGAAGCGATGCATTTCGCCGTAGAGCTTGATCTGTTTGATCGTATCCTTGCGATAGACCTTGAAAGTGGTGCCGAAATCGTGAATGCCTACGCCCGAAAGCTTCGACATAAGCCAGTTCGCCACACGGGACGGCGCGCGCCGAAGTAGAAAACTGTCCACTCGCTTCTTGCGCCAACCGCTGACGATGTCGCACCCGGATTCTTCAAATGCGGCAAGCATAACAGGGATATCGGCCGGATCGTGCTGGAGATCTCCATCCATTGAGATGATCACGTCTCCCTCGGCATAGTCAAAGCCCGCGGCAAGCGCAACCGTCTGTCCGTAATTCCTTTTCAACCTGATAGCCACAACTCGCGGGTCGCTATTGGCAATCTCATTCAATATTTGACTTGTCGAGTCCGTGCTATGGTCGTCGATGAAGATAAACTCGACCGGCTCATAGCTGCCGGTCATTACCGCCGCGATTTGTTCGTACAAATCGCGCACGCTCTCCTGTTCGTTGTGAAACGGAACAACGACCGAATACCTCGGGCCTTCAACGTCGTTAACGAACATCTTCGTTATAGCTCCCGGTAGTCAATCAACTCGATTCCCCGCTCTTCCGCCAGACGTCGTAAGCTCGGATCGCATAGCGCGTCAAGTTCACGCTCTCGCTCGCGCTTGAGACGCGTTTGCGCCCGCTCAAGCTCCTCATCCCAAATGCCCGGATGACACATCAACTCCGCGGTACCTTCTCTCAAGGACTCCATAATACTTCTAATCGCCGCGCTGTGCAGCATCCCCGTCAGCCCCACACCAAGAAATCTGTCCGGCGTTCTTAGACTATGGTCCCGCGCGAGCCGTTTGAATTGTCTCGCGCCTGGTTTGATAGCTGCGGACAACGCGTATTGTTTGAGAAAAGCAAATCCAGGAAGTGAGCCGAACTGGGTCGGAACAGACATCGCTTCGAACGGATTTCGCACCCGCGTGATCCCGAACTCCGCAGCCACGCGCACCAGCGCCCTCATAACCTGAGGGTGGGTGTGTGAGTGCTTGTGGGTATCGAGGTGAGTCGGCCTGATGCCGGCGAGCATTATCCGCTCGAGCTGCGAGCGAAATTCAATCGCGATCTCGTCAGTTGAAACCGATCCACGCGCAAGCTTGATCATCAGCCTGGTGAGAGTGGCTGGAAGAGTCCCATCGCCGTCAACCAAAGATCGGACCCTGGACTTCTCAGCGATCGGCTGTCCTCCAACAACCGCAAGGTGGCATCCTACTCCGAGACCGGGATTTGCTCGAGCCAACTCGATTGCGTCTTCAAACGCTTCGCCGTTAGCCATAAGAGTCGTGCTGGTAACGATACCTGTCCTATACGCCCTCACTATCCCGGCGTTGACCCCCCGCGTGAATCCGAAGTCATCCGCATTGACGATCAGTCTCTTCATCACGATTTAAGCGCATACGGTTCCACGTGCTCGAACCGGTAGCAAGCAATCCCACGATTCAGGAAACTATCTGTTGCCCGTTGCATAGACCCGGGACGCGGCAACTCCGTCGTAGACGCTCGCCTGTACTATAGGAAAGTTCTTTTCGATGTAATTGAAATTTTGGAGGTTCTCGACGTAAATGCGCCCGCGCTGAAGCAACACGAAGTCCGGACGACCGCTGCTTAACGTAAAGCTCGGCTGAGAAATAATCTCAGAGCGAATATCCGGCCGGTTAAACCGCTCGAGGTAATACCCGACCACGCCAGGAATCTCACTGGCCATCTTCGCGGCCGGCGGCGCCGTTTCGGCAATAAAGCGAATGCTCTCCCTCGCGCCCAAATCGTAAAACTCGTCGTGAGGAAAGAAATAGCCGACGCGGTTTCTGGCGAACACATTTACATAGAGACTCGGATGCGATTCGCGCAGACAAATGACTGTCCCGATTGAAGGCGCGAGTATGAACGCGACGACAACCGCAATAGTCGCGATAACGCGAGCCATCCTTAGGTCGGCCCGGGCTTTGCTGATTGCCGAAAACAACGATCGCCAGATAACCATGGTCCCGATCGCCGCGGTCATATATACCAGCGGCATCAGCGAAAGTGTGTAGCGCAGAAACTTGGTCCCAATCAGCGCTTGAGGAATAAGCCAGAACACAAGCATCATTCGCAAAAAGATGTAGCCGCGCGAGTACGGGTAGCTGCCTCTTCTCGAGAATATGTGCGCAACGCCGACCACAAACGCCACCAATACCGGCAGAGGCACTTTTATGCCCAGAAACAAGAAGTAGAAATACCAGGGGTTTCCGCCCGGGGTCTGCAAAAAGTCGTTTATGAACAGCTTGTCCATGACCACATATCCGTGATGTGTCAGCAACTCTTCGTGAACGTATTTCCACAGATACCGCCACGTTTGCGGGAAAAACACAAGCGGATTGAACATTACAAACGCAAGCAGCATCGCTCCAAAGTATTTCCCCCACATAGCTCGCGTAACTGGCCGGTTGTTTCTGCTGTCGTATCCGACAAGCGTATAGAAGAGCGCGTTCAACGCCCAGTAGTGCGGAAAGTATTTCGACGCCATCATCAGGCCAAAGGCGGCGCCGGCCAGAACATAGAGTCTATCCTGTCCACCTATGTCCGAGGCGTCCAGGTTTTTGGCCCGATGGTATAAATAGAATCCCCAGAGCATGAAGAACACCAACAGCGTGTCTTCTTTCACCGTCCGATTGAACCAGATCGCATCCAGTCCCAGCGCCCAAAACAGCGACGTGATCAATCCTACCCTTAATCCCAGCAACCCGGTGGCCAGCAAAAACAAGGGTATCACCGTCAAGGCTCCGAATGTCGCATTTGGCAATCGGAGAGCCGTTTCTTCGGAAATCTCGAGATGGAGCGATTTCCCCACTCCCCGGTTCCAGGCAGCCGCCGCATGCGTGGACGCGTAGCAGAACATTTTCATCACCATCGGATGTTCTGCGTTGGCTGTGAAATCGCCCTGCTCGTAAGCTCGGGCGGCAAATATTTTGTTTGCCTCATCTTCGGCAAAACCGGCGGCGTCGAGGCGATAGGCGCGGGCGCAAAAGCCCACCACAACGACGATGATAATTATCAGGAGCTTCCGGCGTTCCAGTCTATCGAACAGTCCCAGTGCGGGCTCTGGTTCAGGTTGGTCGATCTGTGCGTAGACTACGTCCAGTTCATCCGCTATGCGCATCTTCTGTCTCCGGCCGGTTCGAGTACCCGCTCGAACATCTGATCAGGCTCGAGCAGAGTATAGAAGAAACGTATCCGGAGGTGACGAGTGTGACCGAAACGGTAAGGTTCTACGACTTCCATGGAACTGTCAAAGCAGCGCACGGACCCTCCGATGGTGCCTTGGCGAGCTAAACGCATTCTAGAGAGCGCGGCCTAAAAACTCAACCGCCGACAATGTCAAAGGTTCCCTGCGTTAACAGCGGAAAGGAAGTGGCTAAGTACAAATACTCATCGGGACAAAATCAATTGGAGCTCTTTCGAACAAAAAGGGCCGCTGTTCTCACAGTGGCCCCGAGCACGGAGGATAATTCGATGGCTAAGATCAATCCGCTTTTTTCCGGATAAACGCCGGTACATTTATGTCTTCGCGACGCAAAGGGTCGGCAGCGGCCCCCGGAATTCCGATTGGTCCGGTAACCCGACTCTCGGCCGCCACCGGTTGCGCAGCGGCAAAAGCTCGCGAAGGTTCAACGGCGGCGATTGCCTTGTCGAACCCGGTCGCGATCACCGTTATTTTCATCTCATTGGTCAGCCTCTCGTCCAACACCGCGCCGAAGATAATGTTGGCGTCGGGATCAGCCGAGTCGTGGATTATGGACATCGCTTCGTTCACTTCGAACAACGTGAGATCGGCGCCTCCGCTGACATTCACCAGCAGCCCCTTAGCGCCCTCGATCGAAGCCTCCTCGAGGAGAGGACTCGAGATCGCGCGTTGAGTTGCCTCCAGAGCGCGATTGTCCCCGGTTGCCGAGCCGGTGCCCATCAACGCTATTCCCATTCCCTCCATTATCGCTTTCACATCCGCGAAGTCGACGTTGATCAGTCCGGGCACGGTGATGATGTCGGATATGCCCTGTACCGCTTGAAGCAACACGTCGTCAACCAGTCTGAATGATTCCTGAAATCGGGTACCTTTGGGCACCGCGTTGAGCAGCCGTTCGTTCGGGATTGTGATAACCGTATCCACACACTCGCGGAGCTCGTTGAGGCCTTGCTCGGCTTGACGTTGGCGGCGGCGGCCTTCGAATCTGAATGGTTTGGTCACCACAGCGACGGTTAGCGCGCCAAGCTCGGTAGCCAGGCTGGCGATGATCGGCCCGGCTCCGGTTCCGGTTCCCCCACCAAGCCCTGCGGTTATGAAGACCATGTCCGCGCCTTCAAGAGCTTCGATTATCTTTTCTGTATCCTCAAGAGCGGACTGCCGGCCCTTCTCCGGATCGCCGCCGACACCCAGCCCGCGCGTCAGCTTTTCACCGATCTGAAGTTTTACTGAAGCCTGCGAAGCTTTAAGCGACTGGAGATCCGTATTGGCTACAAGAAACTGGACCCCTTGAATCCCCGCCTCGATCATTCGATTGATCGCGTTGCCTCCGCCGCCACCGATGCCGACTACCTTGATACTCGCGCCGCTTATGGGCGTTTCAGAATCATCAAAAACTATAGACCCGCTTCGGATTTCCCGATGTTGATCCACCGCCATTATTCATGCCTCCTGCTAGCAATGATGCTACAGTTGAGCGACCGGGCAAACGACGCACTGATGCGCAGATGTCGGTCGCACAAGAATCTACGTTCGCATTTCAATAGGTTCTTACACACTGCCGGATCATCCAAGTTCCGCAGTAGCGAAACTCCCACCCACCTGGGCGCTGGAGCCAAGCGGCCGTGCTCTAGGGGTTCTCCTAAACAGTGCCTTTGAGGCTGGCAACCGGTTGCTACAATATATGGTAGCCCAAGTTTCTGAAGACGCGCCAAATGGTAGCACAGTCGTCTAGCCCCTACAACCTTTTTTTTCCAAAACCGTCACGGTTTCAAAACAAAATTAACGGAACCACCGCTTCCACATGCTCGGCTGCTTGGGCGCTCCATCCTTCAACGAATGGATTTTTTTCTGGTTCATCTGTTTGTGGAACCCGTACAGCATCGTACCCACAACAGTGGCGAAAGCCGGGCTATCGATCTCGCCAGTCAGCCCGCCCACAAAATCCGGCAAACCGTGACGCGCCGGCAGATCCAGCACTTGTTCCGCCATTTCCACCACGCCGTCCATTAACGCCCCGCCACCGATCAAAACCACGCTCGACAGGATTTGCTTGTCAAAGCCCGCCCGCTGTATCTCCTCAGCCGCATGACTGAAAATCTCCTCGGCACGCGGCTGCAGAATCTCGCAAAGTATTTGCCGGCTGAGCATACGAGGCTGCCGGCCGCCAACCGATGGCACTTCGACCATTCGCGAACGCTCGCCGTCGGCCATCAACCCCGCCAGCGCACAACCTTCGCTCTGCTTGATTCGTTCGGCCTCCGGTACCGGCGTGCGCAATCCCACCGCTATATCGTTGGTAAAGTGGTTTCCTCCCATTGGGAACACCGCGGTGTGCCGGATCGCGTCGCGAAAGAAAATCGTCAGGTTCGTAATATCCGCCCCAATGTCGACTACCGCCGCGCCGTATTCCTTCTCATCGGGTGATAGCGTTGATTCGCTTCCGGCAACGTGATTGACCACCGTATCGTTGACCATGATGCCGGCACGATTGACCGAGGTGATTACGTTCTGCCGAGCAGTAATCGGTGAAGTGACCACGTGAACGCACGCCTCGAGCCTCATTCCGAGAAATCCGATCGGATTGCCGATGCCGTCCTGTCCATCGACCGTGAACTCTTGCGGCAGCACGTCAATGATCTCGCGATCGGTCGGCACGCTGACCGCGCGCGCCTGATCAATCACCCGATAGACGTCCTCCTCGGTGATGTCGCGGTTGCGACGACTGATGGCAATCACTCCTCGCGAGTTGATCCCCCGTACTTGAACGCCGCCCAGCCCCACATTGACGGAGTCAATTGGAAGCCCCGACATCATTTCGGCCTCTTCTACCGCGCGTTTGATCGCATCAACGGTAGCCTCTATGTTGACCACCACCGCTTTGCGAACTCCGCGCGAGGGCGCCCGTCCGATGCCGATTATCTCGAGCCTGTCGTTTTCGGTTACCTCACCAACAATCGCTCTGACTTCGGTCGTTCCGATGTCCAGCGCTGCGATATGCTTGTTACCTTTAGCCATTTCTATTCCTCCGGCTAAATAGGACCTATAGGGCCGATATGTCCTATTACTTATTTTTCTCCTGCCGAACAGCCTTTGCGCCGGGGGTGGCGATATTGACCACGATGCGGTCGCCTGACGCCGCATCGATGAAACTGATGTTATCGGCATTCTGAATCAGCCGATCGATATCCTGAACGCGGAATCGACTTAGCGATTCAGAATCTCTCTGCCTTACAGCTTGCAGCACCTGAAGGGCCCTTTCGAAGCGCTTTCGGAAGTCAGTGCTGCCGATATGGATCAGGACCGGCGGATGCGCCAGCCGCATATTCACGGACCTGGTGAATGTAAGATCAATTTGATCGATCAGAGTCCAGAGCGGGTTCGGCCCCTCGCTGAACTCCTTCTCGATACGTTTGTATATCCCTATCCGCTCGCGGTCTTCGGCAATTGCCCCCTGTGAGCGATTGCCCTCCGCGAAACCCTTGGCTATGGGTGGAACCTCACTGGCGGCTCCCGGAGTCGAATTTGACGCCGGCAATTTCACTTCCGAGAATTCGCCCACTTCAACTGCGTCTTCGTCGAGCCAAACCAGGCCCTCCGCTTCGCGCCTGACTAAAACCGCCGGCTTCCTTTCAACCACGCGCACGAAAATTCCGTCCGGCAGCACCCGCGCTACCGTTGCGCCACGCACCCGGGGCATGGCTTCGATCTTTTGTCGCAGGCTCGCAAGATCAACTTCCATTAATCTGGTCTGTCCGACTGTGCGTCGAATCATCTGCTCGATGTCTGCTTGCAAACCTGATCCGGCATCGCTGATGGTGACTCGATTCAACAAGAACAATTCTGAGTTGGCCAGCGCGTTGTAACCTACAATCACCAGCACCAGGACAACTAATGCGGCAGCCGGTTTCGCAAATGTCGCAGTAGTGCGGAATATTTTTGCCAGATCGATTGTGCTTCGCCGGCGCGATCGAGTGCGATCGAGTCGTCGGGATGAACGCGGCGTAACGACCTGGTTGCGAACCTTGGGCTCATCTTTTGAACCTATTCCCACAGCGCCACCTCCCACTGAAGCGACTGGGCGAGTGGGAGACGGAGAGAGTGGGCGACCCGCAACTCTCCGTGTCGCCTCCTCGGCCAGTCTCCCGCTCTCCCTTCTTCAGATTCTCGGTCGCTTCTTCATAGTATTCTCAGCAACTCGTCTCCTGCCTGATAGACGTTGCCGGCTCCAAGCGTGAGCACCAGATCGCCGGGCCTTGCGATCTCTTTGAGTTTCGTCGCTGCGCCTGCCAGCTCGCCGATGTATTCGACGTGGCGGTGGCCGAAGCGCTCGACTTGTTCGGCCAGTGCGCGGCTCGTGATACCGTCTATAGGATCTTCGCTCGCCGCATAAATATCGGTGATCAGCAAGAGATCAGCGCCATAAAATGAACGGGCGAAATCGTCCTTCAAATCGCGGGTCCGCGTGTAGCGATGGGGCTGAAACAATGTCACCACACGCCGCCCGGCGGTGCGCGCCGCCGCCAGCGTCGCTTTGATCTCAGTTGGATGATGACCGTAATCATCCACGATCAACACGCCGTTCTTCTCGCCTTTGATTTGGAACCTTCGCTCGGCTCCCCGAAACCCCGCGAGCACCTCGGCGATGTTTTCAAACTTCATCCCCAGATCGAGCCCAACCGCCACCGTGGCAAGAGCGTTGAGAACGTTGTGAAGTCCGGGCACCGGGAGCTTGATCCTTCCCAGATCGCCACCAAAAGCTCTCACTGTGAATTCAGAACCGAAATTTGCATCCAGATGGATCCCGGACGCCGACACATCCGCCTGAGCCGCCGAACCATAGCTGATCGTCCGGCGTGTCAGCTGAGGTATGATCGCCTGCACATTTTGATCGTCCAAACAAAGCACGATGGTTCCATAAAACGGCACGCTGTTGGCAAATGTGACAAAACATTGCTTGATCTGCTCTATGCCACCGGTGAAATGATCGAGATGGTCGGTATCAATGTTTGTTAACACCGCGATCGTCGGGGTCAGCAACAGCAGAGAGCCGTCCGATTCGTCCGCTTCGACGATGATGTACTCCCCGCGACCGTGACGCGCATTCGAGCCGAGAGAGGCAACGCGACCTCCCACTACAACCGACGGATCAAACCCTGTTCCGGTCATCAGATGCGCGATCATCGAGGTCGTTGTCGTCTTGCCGTGTGTTCCCGCAATCGCGATACCGTGACGATACAAACGCATCAACTCAGCGAGCATCTCAGCGCGCGGGATCACCGGGATTTGTTTCTGGCGCGCCGCAACAACCTCCGGGTTGTCATCGCGTACCGCGGAGGAAGTCACGATGACATCCGCTCCTACAACATTCTCAGACTTATGCCCTTCGGAGATAACTGCGCCCATCAATTCGAGACGCTCGGTGATTTGCGAAAGCCTTAAGTCGCTGCCGCTGACCCGGAAGTTCTCGCCAAGCGACAACAGCACCTCGGCGATTCCGCTCATGCCAATCCCCGCGATACCAACAAAATGAATATGTCTGAGTCCTCGAAAAAGCATCCTTAAATATTGGTCCTATAGGTCATATTGGTCCTATATCAATCCTATCGCTAAATCCACCGCCTTCTCGGTTGAATCCGCACGTCCCAACCCGCGGCTCGCCAACTCCATTCGATCGATTTCCTCCGGGTGCTCGATCAACCGGCTCAACTCCTCGACCAATCGGCCGGGAGTCAAATCCTTTTGAAGTATCATTCGCCCCGCTCCCACGCGCTCAAAGGCCTCGGCGTTCCGTCGTTGATGATCGTCAGTGGCAAACGGGAACGGAATAAAAATCGCCGCTTTTCCAGCCGCGGCTACCTCCGCTGCAGTCGTAGCTCCGGATCTGCAAATCAGCACATCGGCGCGCGCAAACTGATCGGCCATATCGTGAATAAACGCCTTCACGTCAGCATCTTTAAATCCAGCTTCATCGTATGCGCGCGTGACCATCTCGAAATCCGCCTCGCCCGTCTGATGGGTAATCGCCAGTCTGTCCTTCTTTGCGGACAGCGACGGCAACGCTTCGATAATTGCCCTGTTTATCGCGCGAGCACCCTGGCTCCCGCCAAAAATCAATACGCTTAACTTCTCGCCGCGAGATTTCGGGTTAAGATGCGCGAAGTCTAAGCGAACCGGGTTCCCGGTCACAACCCCTCGGTCCCCGAAGTATTTTTGCGCATCTGCGAAGCTCAAAGCGGCGGCATTCACGAAGCGCGCGAGCACGCGGTTTGTGAACCCGGGCATCGCATTCGGTTCAACCACCATCGTCGGTATTCGCCTGAACGCGGCCATCAGCAGAGTCGGGCCCGACGAGTAACCGCCAACTCCAATCACCACGTCAGGCTTGAAGCGCCTAAGAATCCGGAGCGCCGCGACAAAGCTCATTGGGAGCCCAAACAAGGACCTTAATCTTTCAAAGATCGATACGCCCTTCAGCGCGCCAACGCGTATCAGCTCGAGATCGAAACCCTCGCGTGGAACAATCTTTGTCTCGAGCCCTCGGGCAGTGCCGACAAACAGGATTTGCGTCGACGAATCACGCCGTTTCAACTCTCGCGCGATTGCGACGCCCGGGAAAATGTGACCTCCCGTTCCACCAGCCGCGATGATAACCCTCATAGGAATTGCCGATTGCCGATTGCCGATTGTCGATTTCCGATTGCCGACCCGTTTAGTAGATTCTTTGCAATCCGCAAATTGGAAATCGGCAATCGGCAATCGGCAATTCCATCTTCCATCTTCAAGTTTTTCCGTGTTTCGACACGTTCAACAGCACGCCCGCGGCGAACAGGCTGATGGCCAGTGACGATCCTCCAGCGCTCACGAAAGGCAATGGGATACCTTTTGTCGGCACAAGCGACAGTGTCACGCTGATGTTAAAGAACGCCTGGGCGATGATCATCGTCGTCAGCCCGACAGCCAGCAACTGCCCGAACAGGTCCGGCGCAGATCGAGCCGCGCGGTACCCCCGCCACGCCAACAACCCGAAAAGAAAGACCAGCGTGCCCGCTCCGATCAGACCAAGCTCTTCGCCGATGACCGCGAAAATAAAATCCGTATGCGGGGCAGGCAAATAAAACAGCTTCTGCCTTCCCTGGGCGAAACCGACGCCCCCCGGACCGCCGCTTCCGATCGCGATCATCGACTGGACCGGCTGGAATCCGTAAGTCGTCTGATACTTCCATGGATCCAGAAACGCCAGCAGCCGCGCGAACCGCCACGGCTTCAAAAGCATATAAGTGATTGCCGGAACCACGGGCACCGCCAGAGTCGCAAAGAAGCGAACCGGCGTGCCCGCTTGAAACATCATCGTTACAAAAACCAGCCCCAAAGCCATAGCCGTGCCCAGATCGGGTTCAGCGCCAACTAACCCAATCAAAACCCCGGCAACGATCGCGGCGCGGACAAACGTGCGTTTGAAGAACTCGATCTCTCTTACTTGCTTCTCAAGGAAAAACCCCAAGAAGGCTATCAGAGCCAGTTTCGCGGGTTCAGAAGGTTGGAGCGAGAACGATCCATATCTAATCCATCTGTGCGTCTCGTTCACTCTCGGGAGAAACAACACCGCCACCAGCATCACCAGCGTCACAATGACGGCCGAGTAGATCACCACCGGTCGTTTGTAATGCCGGTAGTCAATCGCCATACCCAGGGCCATCGCCCCGAGCCCCGCCACCGCCCACAGCGCCTGACGTGAGAGAAAGTAAAATTGGCTACCATAGTTCTTCTCGGCCAGGATTGCGGACGCGCTGTAAACCATCACCGCGCCAAACAACGTTATGCCCAGGACGATGGCAAGCAACACCTTGTCGACCGGCAACTCTCGCCCACCGTGCGAGTACGAATTCACCCCTCGCCCGAAGGCCAGATCGGCCTCGCGCTTCCATCTCGGCACGGGAACTCTGTTAGTCGCCATCGTTAAATTGCCGATTGCCGATTGCCGATATCGGATTGCGGAACCATATAATCGCAATCCGAATTTGGCACAGCGGCATTCATGTTGTCAGCCTACCGGCCACACCGCTTTCAGCCCGGTTTGCCAGCTCGCGCACGACCTCTTTGAACACTCTGCCCCGGTGCTCGTAGTTGTCGAACATATCGAAGCTCGCACACGCCGGCGCGAGCAAAACAACGTCGCCTCCCGCCGCATTCTCCATCGCCTTGAGAACCGCGTCGTGCATCGACCCCGCACGAATCATCGGCCCCGCGCCCTCCAGATGTTCAGCGATCTTGTCGCTCGCTGCGCCGATCAAGACCATCAGCTTTACTCGGCTGCGAATCAGCGGAGCCAGCACCGTGTAATCGCTGCCTTTATCTTTACCACCCAGTATCACAATGATATTGCGCTCGAATGCTTCGAGTGCCTTAACGGTCGAATCGACGTTCGTCGCTTTTGAATCGTTGTAGAACCTTATGCCGTCAATTTCGGTTACAAATTCGATGCGATGCTCGACCCCCTTGAATCGCCTCATCGCGTCGACGAGCGACGGCAGGTCATTCACGCCTGTACCCATCGCGCAAAACGTGGCCGCCAGCGCAGTCATGACATTCTCGACGTTATGCATCCCGGGAAGAGGTATTTCGTCGAGACCCATTACATCCACCTCGCCTTCACGATCGACCATCATCGTCGTGAACACCCGGCCGCCCCGAACATAGGTTCCGGCACTAACGCCGGTCATGGTTTCAGTCCCCTGCGTACTGAAGTAGACTTTTTTCGACCGGACTCCGTGTTCCGCGATCATGTCGGTCACGCCTCGATCCTGTCCGTTCAACACCGCCCAGTCCTCATTCGTCTGATTCATGAATATCCGGTGCTTGGCGCGAACATAGTTCTCGAATGAGCCGTGGCGGTCGAGGTGGTCCGGCGTAATATTTGTAACGATTGCGACATTGACCCGCAGGCTGTCGATCATCTCCAGTTGAAAGCTCGACAATTCGGCAACGGTCCAGGTGTTCTCATCAGACTGTTCAATCAAGCTGGTGAGCGGCGTTCCGATGTTGCCGCCGACAATCACCTCGGCGCCCGCGGCGCGCATTAACTCCCCGACCAGAGTCGTGACCGTGGTCTTGCCGTTGGAGCCTGTGACTCCAATCATCCGTCCACGCAGGAACCGGCCGGCAAGCTCTGGTTCGCTGATGATTTCAACTCCGGCGCGGCGCGATGATTCCAGCTGCGGAAGATCTGCCGGCACGCCCGGACTCAGCACAATGAGGTCGGCTTTGATGAACAAATCCTCAGGATGATCCCCGAGCGAAAGTGTGACGCCGAGCTTGCGCAATTCCTTAGCAGAGTCGCCAAGCTCGGATTCAGATTTGACGTCGTTGGCGACCACCATCGCGCCGCGTGACGACAGCAGGCGGGCAGCGGCAACGCCGCTACGCGCAATCCCGACCACCAGTATCTTTTTGCCTTCCAAATCCATTGCCGCGCTGTACTCATCTCAGCTTCAAAGTCGAGAGGCTAAGCAATGCGAACAAGATCGCGATAATCAAAAATCGAAACACCAGCTTCGGCTCCATGCGACGCGAGATCTCCGGTGGATACATCAACTCAAAGTGATGATGTATCGGAGTCATCTTGAATATCCTTCTGTGAAAAATCTTGAACGAAGCGACTTGCAAAATCACCGAGAGTGCCTCGATTACAAATACACCGCCTATCATAACCAACAGAAACTCCTGTTTGATCATCACCGCGATCGCGCCTATCGCTCCGCCGATTCCAAGCGCTCCAACGTCCCCCATGAACACTTCGGCGGGCGGCGCGTTGAACCATAAGAACCCGAGGCTCGCTCCGGTAAGCGCCGCGCAGAACACCGTCAACTCGTGTATGCCAGGGTTGTGCTCGAGCCCCAGATAATCGGCAAATCTCGCGTGACCACTCACATACGTAAACCCGGTAAGCGCCGCCGATGTTACCATCGTTACCGATATCGCCAACCCGTCGAGCCCGTCGGTCAGATTCACCGCATTCGAGAAACCAGCGACTACCAGCGGTGAAAAGGCGAGCAGGTAAATCGGCCACCAGATTTCAGGATTGAACGACTTGAAAAACGGCACGCTCAACCGGGTGTTGTAAGTTGTCAAATAATTCAGCGCCAACCCGAAACCGAACGCCACTATGAATTGCAGCAACAACTTCTGACGGCCGGTTAGCCCGAGATTGTGACGGCGCTTGACCTTCAAATAGTCGTCGGCGAAACCAATCGCTCCGTATAGAAGCGTAGCGAACACCGCGATCCACACATAAGCAACAGACAAATCGGACCAGAGCACCGTCGATATCACTACCGACAGTAGAACGAGCACGCCGCCCATTGTAGGCGTTCCGCGCTTTGCCTCGTGAGTGCGCGGACCTTCCTCACGAATATGCTGGCCGATCTGAAACTCTTTCAGCAGCCTGATCATGCGCGGGCCAAATATCAGGCTGATCGCCAGCGCCGTGATTGCGGCCCACGCGGCTCGAAACGTTACCTGCGAAAATACCCGGAGAAACGACAGCGCGTCGATGCTCTGAAGTAGTCTCAGGTAGTAGAACATTCCGCCTCTAAGGCCCCGCTAAAGCGCGACGAAACATCGGAGCTCGCGCCTCAGCATCTACCGGTCGCGACGTCTTCGGTCTTTGTTCCGCTCGGATCCGCAAGCCTATGGAAACGCTTCATTCGTTCGACCACGACTTCAGTCTTTACACCCCGCGAACCCTTCACCAGAATCAAATCGCCCGCGCGCGCTTCGGGAACTATTATCTCAGCCGCCTCTTCCGGAGTTTGTGCAAACACCGCGGCCGCATCGCTCATTCCAGCTTCGCGCGCGCCCCGTACGAGCTCCTCGGCAAGTCCTCGAATACCTATCAGCTTGTCGACGCCGAGACGCGCTAGCTGCCGCCCTGCTTCCCGATGGAGTTCTGGCCCCGACGATCCGAGTTCGAGCATCTCACCGGCTACGACGATCTTGCGTTTGCTCTCCCGATTCGAGCACACCATCGAAGCCATTTCAAACAAGGCGCGTGGATTCGAATTATATGAGTCGTCAATGACCTTGAACCCGCCGCTAAAGGAAACTACTTCGCCGCGCATCTTTGGAGTGGGCGTTTCGGCTAACGCGGCCGCTATTTCTGCCAGTGGCGTTTGGTAGAGATCGGCAACAGTCGCCGCCGCCAGCGCATTATAGATGTTATGACGGCCCGGAAGCGGAACCCGCGCTTCGACCTGGCCGTGCCGTGTTGAAAGTAAAAAGCTGCTTCCACCAACACCTTCCGGCTTTATCTCGCTGGCCATCACATCAGCGTTGTGCTCGATGCCGAACGTCACGCTGTTGATATCGTCGCGCATCGAGGCCATCGCTGCTACACGCTCATCGTCGGCGTTGAGCACCGCGGCGCCGCCGGCTGTTATGCCGCTGACCATTTCGGACTTTGCCTGGGCGATCTCATCGATCGAAGTGAAGAATTCAAGATGGGCTGGAGCTACGATGGTGACTACACCGACATCCGGCGGAGCGAGCTCGGTTAGCCGCGCTATCTCGCCTTTGTGGTTCATTCCCATCTCGAGCACCGCAAAGTCAAAGTCTGCGGCGTGCCTGCCGTCGGATTCCATTTTCAGCACCGACAGGGGCAATCCGTAATGGTTGTTCAAATTGCCCGTAGTTTTAACTACGCGGCCTATCCGCGCAAGCATCGCCGCGATCATCTCCTTGGTAGTAGTCTTGCCAAGGCTTCCGGTTACAGCGACCACTTCGCCATGCCAGCTTTTGAGCACAGTGTAGGCGAGAAACTGAAGCGCTGCCAACGTGTCCTCGACCAGAATCAACGCCGCCTTGTGTGGATCGATCTGCCTTCCGGCATCAGAGTCCAGAAAATCGCGCGAGACAACCGCAGCCAGCGCGCGTTTGCCGATCGCATCACCGACAAAACGATGACCGTCGTAGTTCTCGCCGCGGATCGCAAAGAACAGTTCGCCCGCCCGCGCAGTGCGCGAATCGATCGAGTAGCCGATCGGCTCACGCTCGGCGAGTTCACTGGCGCCACGCGCGGCGCGGATGTTTGAGCCAAGGATTTCTGCAATCTCCCCGAGGTTCATATGACTAAACCCGTAGCACAGACTAAAGCCTATGCTACATCCGTCCCTTCATCGCTTCGCGAGCCACTTCGTGATCGTCGAAGGGGATTTTGTGTTCTCCGATGATCTGATAAGTCTCGTGTCCTTTTCCCGCTATCAAAACCACGTCGCCTTCGCGGGCCTCAGCAATCGCGTGAAAAATTGCTTCGCGCCTGTCGGTCAGTTTCATGTAAGGACGCGCCGTCTTTCTCAATCCGGCTTCGATATCAGCGATGATCGAGTCCGGATCCTCTGTTCGAGGATTGTCGGAGGTCACTATCGCCAGATCGCTCAAGCCTGCGGCAAGCTCCCCCATCGGCGCGCGCTTTGTGCGATCTCGATCGCCTCCGCAGCCAAAAACCGTTATGACCCGTCCGGCGCCTGCCAGTTCGCGAGCGGTCTGTAATACATTCTTCAGCGCATCATCGGTGTGCGCATAGTCGACGATAACGGCAAACGGGATCTCCGCTGAACCATCGGGCGGCGTTACGTGTTCAAACCGTCCAGAGACTGTTGAGCACTCGGAAATACCGTTGGCGATATGATCCAAACTGGCTTCCAGAGCCAGTCCTGCCGCGATCGCCGCGAGGATGTTATACACGTGGAACCGGCCAACCAGATTCGAAATAACTTCAACGCTGCCCGCGGTCGTGTTTGCAGTAAACTTCAGGCCACGCGGGCTAAGCTGGAAGTCATCCGTGCCCACGTCAGTTCGGCGGCCGAAGCCGTAAGTGATCCGATCGCCCTTTGCGGTTTTGAACAGCCTGCGCCCGTATTCGTCATCAACGTTGATCACCGATGCCCCCGGTTGCGAGCCCAGGCTGCCGTTAAATAGCTTCTCTTTCGCCGCGAAATAATTCTCCATCGTCTCGTGATAATCGAGATGATCGCGGGTCAGGTTGGTGAAAACCGCCACCGCAAATTTCAAGGCGTCCGCACGATGAAGATCGATCGCGTGCGACGACACCTCCATCACCGCTGAACGACAACCGTCTTCAACCGCTAATCCGAGCATACGGTGGATGTCCGATGCTTCGGGTGTCGTGTTGAGCGCGACGGAGGCCTGGTTACCGACGCGGTGAGTGATCGTTCCAAACATCGCCGAGGTCCCCTCGCTTGCACGAATGATCGAGTCAATCAAATGAGCGGTCGTTGTCTTTCCGTTCGTGCCGGTGATCCCAACCAGCTTTAGCCGTCGCGACGGGTGCCCGTGTATCGTAGCCGCCGAACGGGCAAGAGCAGCGCGAGCATCACTGACTTGAATCCAGGCCGGCGCACTATCGATGCCGCCAGGCAACTCCGATATCACCGCCACTGCGCCCCGCTCAACCGCTTGCGGTATAAACCGGTGCGCGTCGAACTTCTCCCCTCGAATAGCGACAAAGATCGATCCCGGAACACAGGCACGCGAATCGTGGGTGACATCGAGCGCTTCGACGTCGAGTCGCCCGGTAGCGGACATCGCATCTATCTCCTGTGCCACATCATCCAGCTTCAAATTACTCTTCCTGCTTTTGGTGATCGACAAAAACTGAAGTTTGTCGGACTTGTCCGTCGGCTTCACTCGAGCGCGACCTTTCTCACCGCCTCCCTTGAAAGCTTGACCCGGCAGGTGGTCTCCTGCGAAACGAGGGCACCGGGCGAAGGGTTTTGCAACGAAACAACCCCGTCACCGGCCGCCTTCAGCTTGAGCCCCTGGGCCGAGCAAAGCTTGACCGCCTCGCGTATCCCTTTCCCTATTAAATCAGGCATCACAACGCTGGCGTAGCGCTTAGATGCGGATTCGACGCTTCCAGCTTCGGCAGAAACATCAAGCGAGGGTCGGGGATCGACTGGCTCGTCCGAAGGGGGCGGCTGCTTTTCAGCCGCAAATTCCGCTATGTCATAAACTTGAGAACCCCCGGCAAGCAGAGACTGCGGATCGTCCTCAGGCTGCACTCCAAGCACTCGAAGCGCGTCGGCTACAACTCGGGCAAACACCGGCGCCGCAACTGCGCCACCCAGATGAGCGCCTTGCGGTTCGTCCAACGAGACCACGCACGCCACTTCGGGATTCTCGACCGGCGCGAACCCGGCAAACGACGCGACATATCGAGTCTGTGAATAGCGGCCGCTGGCCTCATCGACCTTTTGCGCGGTGCCCGTCTTCCCGGCCGCGCTGTAGCTTCCCAATTGCGCCGCCTTGCCCGTTCCATGGACGACAACACCTTCGAGCATCGCCTTCAAGGTGGTTGCGGTGGCTTCACTCACGACTTGCCGTTTTTCCTCCTGATGCTCGTTGAGTACCTCTCCGGCAGCGGACGTGACGCGGCTCACAATGTGAGGCTTCACCCATTCGCCGCCATTCGCTATGCAGGCGTAGGCAGCCGCGGCTTGTACTGCGGTGACGCCAATTTCGTGACCCATCGGAATCGAGCCGATGGTTGTCGGTCCCCACTCGCTGACGGGCTGCAGCAGTCCTCGCGACTCGGCAGGCAACTCGATTCCGGTGCGCCGGCCGAACCCGAAGCGTTCGATGTAGCTTGCGAGTCTTTCATTTCCCAACTTCATCCCGATCTTGATTGCAGCGACATTTGAAGACTTTGCGAGCGCCTTTGAGGCTGTCAGCAACCCGTACGGATGATCGTGAACTACCCGATCGGCGATGCGAATCTGACCGCCGCCGCAGTCGATCAGTGTATTGGGCCGGATAAGATGTTCTTCGAGAGCACCCGCATATGGGACCAGTTTAAAAATCGATCCCGGCTCGAAAGCGATCTCGACCGCTCTGTTGAGTCTTTGGGTTTCCGTGGTCTCGGAAAGCTTGTTCGGATCAAAGGTCGGATAATTGGCAAGCGCAAGTATCTCACCGGTAGCGGGTCGAATTACTACGATCTGACCGCCGCGAGCGCGGGTAGAACGAACCGCCTTGGCAAGCGCCCTCTCTACATGATGCTGAATTACCAGGTCTATAGTGAGCGAAACATTGGCGCCGGGCACCGGGTTCTCGACCGAGTGATCGTAGGGTTTGTTTAGTGCATCGACATCCAGCAGCAGGCGGCCGCCCTGACCGCGAATCACCTTATCGTAGGACAACTCAATTCCGCTGACACCTCGCTCGTCGATGTCGACGAAGCCGAGAACATGAGCTGCACTTGCCCCGCTGACGTAAAACCGTTTCATCTCATCGACATAACGAAGCCCGGGCAACCCGAGCTTATCAATCTTGGCAACTTCCTTGTCATCGAGTTTCCGCTTTACCGCTACCGCGGCGCGTCTGGACGTCAGTCGCTTATACAAATCATCTCGATCGATTTCGAGAAGATTAGACAGCGTATCCGCCATTGCGGCGGGATCGGTTATTGCGGTAGGCGAGGCATAAAGAGACTTTACGGTTACCGACCTGGCAAGCTCGTCGCCATTGCGATCGTAAATTACGCCCCGCAGTGGGCTGAGGCTGATCTCTGCCTGCTGCTGCTCGCTTGCGCGCGCCATCAACCAATCGTGTTGCTTGACCTGCAACCACACAAGCTTCGCGCCTATTGCCAACATCCACACTACGATAACGATCTTAATAATGGAGAGCCGTTTCTCAGAAGCTTTGTTGCTCGTCGACATAGCGATTCCAGGTCTCGATTGGTAGCTCAGGCTTCAACCCGCTTAGTGCCCCGCACGGCTATCTTCCAGCTTTGACGTTGGCGTTTGCATTTGCCGCCTTATCCAGCGATTTCTTGTCGGGTCGCTCGAGCCCCAGTTTCTGTGCGCGACGCTCGATTTCAAGCGGCGAAGACGCGCGAGCATACTCGAGCTCCAGTTGCCGAAGGCGTTCCTCGAGCTGGCTTGACTGGCGACGCAGCTCCTCGCTTTGATACCCGACCGAGATCGCTTCGAAATGCTGACGAGCGCTGATGACAAAACCGCACGACAGCAAAGCGCCAGCCACCCCAATAGCCGCGAGCCATCCCATAACTCGAGAGCTCACTGGCCGTGCAACCGGCACATTGGAGATTTGTTTCTCGGGAAAGAATCTGTCTGTCATAAGTTTGCCTCACGTAACATAGACCTTACTCTGTGTCGGCGGCTTTCGTGGATAATTCAATCGGACACAGGCTAATCTATGCTAATTCAGTCGATGCTGCTTCCGGGGCTGGAATGTTTGCTTTCAGAGCCGCTCGCAAACACGCAGAAGGGAGCTGCGTGACCGAGGATTCCGTTCCATCTCTTCGAGGGCCGGGCGCACCGGTTTGCGTGTGAGAATACTGACCCGCTTGCTCGCGCCGCAATGTTCGCAAATCACCGAGTCGATGTCCGCTTCTTTGCGATTAGGCCCTGACTGCCAATTGGGGGTCTGGCATATACAGTGACCGGACTCACGAAGAAAGCTGCGTTTTACGATCCGATCTTCAAGCGAATGGAACGAGATAATCGCCAGCCGGCCGCCGCTACAGAGGGTTGCGATCGCCGCTGGGATGATACGCTGAAGCGCCCCCAGTTCATCGTTTACCGCAATTCGGAGCGCCTGGAACGTTCGGGTGGCCGGGTGTATGCGCCATCGCCCCGGTACATTGAGAGCCCGGACGACAATCTCTGCCAGTTGCTTTGTCGTCATTACCGGTGACCGATCGCGCTGGCGAATTATCGCGCGCGCGATCTTACGCGCTCCTCGTTCCTCACCGTATTCAAAGATCAGATCGGCCAGCTCGCGTTCTGCGAGCTCATTCACCAACGCAGCCGCGGTTAACTCGCTGTCCTGATCCATTCGCATGTCGAGTGGCGCGTCTGAGGCAAAGCTAAAACCGCGTTCACTTCGCTCGAGCTGCAACGACGAGACTCCGAGATCGGCTAGAACTCCGCGCACTTCGCTGATTCCTTTTTCAGCCAGAACCGTCGCAACGTCTTCGAAGTTGGCGTGGATAAGCTGAACCCGGTCGTCAAATAACGATAGCCGCTGTCGGGCGAAGGCAAGCGCTTCCAAGTCTCGGTCTATGCCGATTAATCTTGTGTCGGGTGAGGCACCGAGGATCGCCTGCGCGTGTCCGCCGAGTCCCACTGTGCAATCGACAAATGTTCCTCCGTCGCCCGGCCGCAATCGCTCGATAACCTCCGCGAGTAAGACAGGTTCGTGCAGCTGTTCGTTCTCTCCAATGTTTGAAGCCACCGCTTGATCATCGATTTGAGGTCTTATGCCTTAAATCCCGAGTTCTGCAAGACTGGCAACGTCGTCGTCAGTAAAGGGCTGGCTGTCAATTCGCCCTTTGAATTTGTCAAGTTCCCAGACCTCCAGATACTGCAAGTACCCGAGCACTGCAACGTTGCCCAGCAATTCAGCGCTCGAACGAAGCATTGGATGCACCAGGATTCGACCCTGCGCGTCTACCTCCGCGAGCTGGCCATAGTAGTTCGTCCGATCGAGGAACTTCCTAACAAATGCGTGACTCGTACCCTTTGATCGAAGCTTCTCCTCGATACTCACCCACTCTTCCATCGGGTACAATCGCGCGCATTCGCCGGTGAGACTTGTAACATAGAATTCGCTGCCGTAATGCCCGTCGAGGTACCTGCGATAAGCGGCCGGCAATTTGATCCGACCCTTCTCGTCCATCCTCACTGTATAGTGACCTCTGAGCATCCAATTCGCTTCGCTCCATCCGCCCTTTTCGTTCGGTCCACTCCGTTCCACTTCGTTCCACCGCGTGCCGTATGGTACGTCAGTTAATTAGGAGTGTCAAGCGTGAAATTATTTAATGATAAGAGGTTGTGGGCTGTCTGCCCGAGAACACCCGAGCAGCCGTCTGGCTGGCTGCGATTGGTTCCGCGACCATAGCCAGACTGTGGTATAGTGCCCAACTTTGGCTCGGGGATCGGGAACGACACTAATGAGCAAGACCACTCTTATAGTGATCGCCTACGGGCTGGCTGCTGCGGCTGCAAACCTGGTTGGTGGCTTGCTGGTTTCTACGCGTAAGCTCGGCCAGAGCGCACTCCGATACCTGATCGCATTGGGGGCGGGATTCATGCTCGCCGCAGTGTTCTTAAAGATAGTCCCGGAGACGATTGAGCAATGGCCGGGGTCGCCGCTTGTGCCGATGATCTGGCTGCTGGCGGGCTATTTGCTCATACAATTTGTCGAGCACACGGTCGCGCCGCACTTCCATTTTGGCGAAGAGACACACGAGGAAGCAATGCTCGAACAACACGCGGCAATGACCGGGGTGAGCGCGCTGATGGTGCACACATTCTTTGATGGTGTATCGATCGCGGTGGCCTCTCTGGTAAGCACTCAGCTCGGCGTCCTGATTTTTATTGCCATTCTGTTGCACAAGGTACCGGAAGGCTTCACCGTAGCGTCGATGATGTTGGCGGCAGGTCGAAGCCATCGGAGCGCGATCAACTCGGCGCTGCTGGTTGGAATGGCGACACTGGTTGGTGTCGCTCTTGTTCTCTTGTTTGAGAACTCGGCCGTCTATTCGCGCCCTCTTTCGGCGCACGTCTTGCCGCTATCGGCGGGAGTTACGCTATACGTCGCCGCATCGGATCTGATTCCGGCGGTAAACACCCGCGAGGGGGGCGTTAAGACTTCGATCATGGTATTCGCGGGAGTCGCCTTGCTTTACCTCACCGAACTGGTGATGAAAGCGCTGCATTTCGGACACTGAGCAGTAGTCCGTGGTCCGTAGTCCGTAGTCCATAGTCCGTGGTCCGTCAGTCAGCTCGCCACTGACTACTGACTACGGACCTCCTTCTACTTTCTTCCCAGAAGCATCTCATTCGTCATACGAGTGTTTTCTTCAATGTCCATAAAGACATACATCCATTCTGCGTACGCATACAGGAATACGAACACAAACACACCGTAGATGATCGCAACCAATCCTCCAACAACTCCTCCGAGCAGGGCCGCGGGACCGGGGTCGGGGAAGGTTGGCGTAGTCTGTGAACTTGCCGTCGCTCCGGCAACAATCATTACCAACCCAACGATAATCAACAGCGCCCCAATAACCACCGAGAGAATCTTCATCAGCACTGCAATCAATCGAAGAACCTTATACTTCTTCGTAACGGTTGGCATCGCGTTGCTGCCTCCGTATCCGCCGCCAAAACCACCGCCGCCAAAACCGCCTCCGCCATAGCTGGGCGCGGCGTTCTTTATTGGTGACGCCGGCTCGTATGATGGCGCTGGTGGAGGCGAGGGCGGTGCCGAGACACTAAGCGTCGTTCCACAGCCTCCACAAAACTTGGCTGTCGATGGGAGTTCAGCGCTACAAACTGGGCATTTCATTATTGAGATTGCTCCTTTCCGTAATAAGCGGTCGCCGATGCTCTTGCGATCCTTTTGGCCGCTCTAAAGTCCGACGCGACGGCGCTCAACAGAGCCGCATCCGGCAGCGTGAGGGGCCGTGGCCGGTGACACGATATTCTTAGTTGAGCCCGAAATCAAACCAGTCTTTGCCGCTTTAACTCCACCTTGACCATCTCTTCACTGATTCGTATTATGGTTCGTGCTATTCTCACCTCCCGATATGACGTTAACCGCGTCACGAACAAATCACACGCTGAGGCAGGAGGATCGACATGGTAACTGAGCAGGAACATGGCGCGATCGTGTGGAAAAACGG
Organism: Blastocatellia bacterium; assembly: GCA_035649735.1. Classification (GTDB taxonomy): domain Bacteria; phylum Acidobacteriota; class Blastocatellia; order UBA7656; family UBA7656; genus Onstottus_A. The sequence goes on from DASRIZ010000204.1 coordinate 36,933, forward strand.
CAAGCTGGTCCCTTGGCAGGAGGCTACGATCCATGTGATGTCTCACGTCGTCAACTACGGCTCGTCGGTATTTGAAGGCATACGCTGTTACGACACCAAACGCGGATCGGCAATCTTCAGGCTCGACTCACATATCGAACGACTCATGAACTCGGCGCACATCTACCGAATGCAGGTGCCCTTCACATACGAAGAAATCACCGACGCCTGCCGTCAGTTGGTGCTGGCCAACGAGTACAAGGCGTGTTATCTGCGGCCCATCATTGTCCGCGGCTACGGGACGTTCGGTGTCGATCCATTCCCGTGCCCTATTGATACTTACATCTGCACCTGGCAGTGGGGTAAGTATCTCGGACCGGAGGCCCTCGAACAGGGCGTCGACGTATGCGTCTCGAGCTGGACGCGAATCGCGCCAAACACTTTGCCCTCGATGGCCAAAGCCGGCGCAAATTATATGAACTCGCAGCTCATCAAGATGGAGGCAAAGGTCAACGGATACGTCGAAGGCATCGCGCTGGACCCGCAAGGCTACATCAGCGAAGGCTCCGGCGAGAATATCTTTCTGGTGAAGGACGGCACGGTTATGACGCCGCCGCTTTACTCGACCATCCTACCGGGAATCACTCGAGACTCGGTGATCAAGCTTTGCGAGCGAATGGCTATTCCCGTCCTTGAGCGCGCGATACCTCGCGAGATGCTTTACATCGCCGACGAAGTCTTCTTCACCGGGACTGCCGCCGAAATCACTCCGATCCGCTCGGTCGATAAGGTTCAAGTCGGTGCGGGACGGCGCGGCCCGGTGACCGCCGAAGTTCAGCGACAGTTCTTCGATATAATCGGCGGCGAAACCGAAGATGTGTTTGGCTGGCTCACTCCGGTGGAGGAGTCGAAGGCGGCAGTTCAACACGAACCGCAGATGGCGTAACCGTGAGAACGAACTGACTACGGCGTCAATTCACTCCACGCCGCCGGCTCCAAAAACCTGGAAGGCTCCCCGAAGGCAACAGGTGCGTAGGCGTCCGGCTCACGTTCCATACAACACGTGTCAGGCAATCGGATGTCTACGAAGGCGGTCAAGTTAGGAGAGTTCTGAGGTGCGTGCCAGGTCGATTCGCGATTACTTTCGCTTCCACTTTGTTCCTTGAGGCGTGTCTTCCAGGATGATGCCGCCGGCGGCGAGCTCGTCTCGGATTTGATCGGCAAGCTTGAAGTCGCGCGACCGGCGCGCCTCGTTCCGTTGTTCGATCTTTGCTTCGATCTCCGGGTCGAGCATCCGAACTTGCTCGTTACCCAGCACGCCCAGGACGGAATCTATGCGAGCCAACAGCTCCAACACGATTCCCCTGTCATCCGCCCCGAACTCGCCCGCATCCATCGCCGTGTTCACATCACGTCGAAACTCAAACACCGCGGCAAGCGCCTTCGAAGTGTTCAAGTCGTCGTTCATTCCCGCTTCGAAAGCCTCGCGCGCGCGCTTTACGATCTCCTGGGCTCGCGGATGCGATCCCGACTCGCCGGCGAAGTCTTCCACCCTGCGGCGAAAGTTACGCAGGCCTTCAAGTGCGGTCTCCGCGCCGCGCAATCCATCGAGCACGAAGTTCAATTGTGTTCTATAAGGCACCGAAAGCAGCAGGTACCTAATCGCCATCGGCGAGTGGCCTTTCTCGATCAACTGGCGAACCGTGTAGTAGTTCCCTTTCTTTTTGGCCATCTTCTCGCCTTCGACGAGAAGGAACTCGGTGTGAGCCCAAAAGCGGACAAAGGGTTTCGCAGTCGCGCCCTCGGATTGGGCTATCTCGTTTTCGTGATGCGGGAAAATCAGATCCACTCCACCGCAGTGGATGTCGAACGATTCGCCCAGATACTCCATCGACATCGCCGAGCATTCGAGGTGCCAGCCCGGACGACCTTCTCCAAAAGGCGACGGCCATCGCGGCTCGCCTTCCTCCTTTGCCGCTTTCCACAAAACGAAGTCACGCGCATCAGCTTTTTCGTATTCATCGACGTCGACCCGCGCGCCGGCGATGTTGCCTTCAAGCTTCAACCCCGACAGTTTCCCGTAGCCTGCAAACGACGAAATGCTGTAGTACAACGAACCGTCGCTACGATAGGTGTGCCCGTTATCGTCGAGACGTTTCATAAGCTCGATCATCTGGGGAAGGTGCTTCGTCGCAAACGGCATGACCTCGACCCGCTCGATGTTCAAAGCGTCGCAGTCATTCAGGAATTCCTGGGTATAGAACCCGGTGAACTCCTCGAGACTCTTGCCCGACGCAAGCATCCCGCGAATTATCTTGTCTTCAATATCGGTAATGTTCATGATGTGCCGCACCTGATACCCGAGGTACTTCAAATACCGGCGCAGAACATCAACCGAAACAAAAGTCCTGAAGTTGCCGATGTGACCGTAGTCATAAACAGTCGGCCCGCACGCGTACATCCGCACGGTGTTCCCTTCGAGCGGCGTGAACTCTTCGAGGCTCCGGGTCAGAGTGTTCCTGAGTTTGAGCATGTTCTTCTATGAACTACAGCTGCAGCGATTTTGTTTCGAGAAACTCTTCCAGTCCGTACTTGCCCATCTCGCGGCCGTGACCCGATTGCTTGTAGCCCCCAAACGGGGCGAAGACATTGAACTTCCCACCGTTGATGTCTACTTGCCCGGTGCGAAGCTTGCGAGCTACACGCTTGGCTCGCTCGACGTCCGACGACCATACTCCGCCTGCCAGTCCATAAACCGTGTCGTTAGCAATCCTTACGGCATCATCTTCGTTCTCGTAAGGAATGATCGACAACACCGGTCCAAAGATCTCTTCGCGAGCGATCGTCATCTCGTTCCGCACGTTCGCGAACACTGTAGGCCTAACGAAGTAGCCCTTTTCAAGTCCTTCCGGCGCGTCGGCTCCGCCGGTAACCAGCGTCGCGCCTTCCTCGATTCCCTTTTTGATATAGCCTCGGACCCGATCCCGCTGAATCTCCGAGACCAGCGGGCCGAGCTTGGCCTTGCCCTCTCGCGGATCACCAACCGTGAAGCTTTCGGCAGCCTCCTTTGCTATTCTCACAGCCTCGTCGTGCCGCTCCTTCGGCACAAGCATTCGCGTATGCGCCGAGCAAGTCTGCCCGGAGTTGAAGTAGCAATTGCTGACGCCCCCTCGAACGGCTTTCTCGAGATCGGCATCGTCAAGAATTATGTTCGCCGACTTCCCGCCAAGCTCGAGCGCGACCCGCTTGACCGTCTGGGCAGCAAGTTCGCTGACTCGCTTGCCGGCCCTTGTCGAGCCGGTGAACGAAATCATGTCGACATCAGGATGCGACGCCAGCGCTTCGCCGACCACCGGGCCGAGTCCGGTGACAAGGTTGAAAACCCCGGCCGGCAGTCCCGCGTCGTCGGCTATTTCGGCGAGGATGAATGCAGTCAGCGGCGCGACTTCGCTTGGTTTTAGAACTACCGTGCACCCGGCGGCCAACGCGGGAGCGACCTTGGCAACAACTTGATGAAGGGGATAATTCCACGGCGTTATGCAACCGATCACGCCGACGGGCTCTTTCACCACAAGCGAGTTGCCGATCTGTTCTTCGAACGAGTATTCGGCGAGCATCTTTGCATAGGAGCCCATGACCATCGCCGGCATTCCTGCTTGAACCATTGTCGCCAGCGGCAGCGGCATGCCAACTTCGCTGGCAATGAGCGCTGCTATTTCGTTCTGGCGAGCCGCGAGACCGGCAGCGATTTTTTGGAGAATACCCGCGCGGCCGGCTGCTGAAGTCGCCGACCACGAGGTAAATGCCTCGCGCGCTGCGTTAACCGCGCGGTTAATATCCTCCACGGTGCCCTCGGGTACGCTGCCCATCACTTCCTCTGTTGTCGAGTTGATTACGTCGAGCGTTCCGCGCCCTGCGGGCTTGATCCATTCGCCGTTCACATAGAATGTCTCGCGTACGATTACCTCAGGTTGTGGTGAAGCTGTCATCTCTGTCTCCTTGAACTGGGTTATGATGTTTTTGGTTGAACAGACATTCTAACGGGCCGGTGGTCGCTGCGCCAGAAGTTCAGAAAGCAGAAGGCAGAAAGCAGAAAGCAGAAAGCAGAAGGCAGAAAGCAGAAGGCAGAAAGCAGAAAGCAGAAAGCAGAGGGCAGAAAGCAGAAGGCAGAAAGCAAAAAGCAGAAGGCAGCTTCTGCTTTCTGCTTTCTGCTTTCTGCCTTCGGCGCTACTCGACTATCACCGTGAATTCAACAAGTATTGACGGTGCGAGGCAAGCAGGCTTTGATTTCGCGCAAGGCAGGTCGCCTGTGGCGGAGAGTTTCGTCGTGCCTGGGCGCAGCGCTTCGAAGACTCCCTGTGATCCGGGAATCTCAACGTCGGTTACTTTCTTTAGAATGGTTTCATCGAGCACCACTGGGGTGAACTCGTACGCATCCTTCAGCAAGAACAAAAGGAATCTTTCGCCGGTTCGTAAGGTGATGGGTTGACCGGCGCTCTCGATCGTTATGACCTGGCCCTTAAAAAAAGGAAACTTCTCCGTAAGGCCGTTATTGCTCAGAACCTGAATATTGACCGCGGTGTCGTCCGGGATGAACTTGCCTGCCTTCTTGGCAACCAGCGAAGTCGACGGACTTTCCTCATCGCTTTTTGTCTTCTGCGGTTCGCCATCGACAAGAATAACCGAGCCCGGCGCGAAGTTCTCACCGGTCAATATCAGCTTCTTGCCTTTTACTCGGGCGCTCAAGATTCTTGGTTGATTAGCGGATTGAATTGCAGAAGCATACCCAACAGGAACGGCGGAGAAATCACCTCCTAATAAAACCAAAAGACAACAAATTACCGAGCATACTCTTAATCTCATAAACTTGGCCTCCCAAGTCCCACTGAGATTATTACACAGGGGTGCCACAGCTCGCGCAGAATTTTCCGCCGGGCTGAACAGGCGCCTGGCAATTCTTGCACGGCTGGGGCACAAGCGACGTTCCGCAGCTTGCGCAGAATTTTGAACCCGACTGGATTTGCGCGTGGCAAGACGGACACTCGACAGTAGCGGTTTGTGGAGCCTGTTGAGTGGCCCCGCAGTTTGAACAGAACTTCGCGCCGACGGGATTGTGGGTCCCGCACTTTGCACACGCGATCGTCTGCGTTGATGAACCCTGCGCGTGCGCGCCACCAACCGCACCGGCCATCATTTGTCCGTAACCCAGCCCAAGGCCCAGCCCCATTCCCTGACCCGCAGCACCGCCTTCTTGTTTGGCGGCGTCCTGCATTGATTGCGCCGCCTTAAACTGCATGTAGGCGTTCATATCTCCGATCGCTCCCATTCCAGAGCGCTCGTCGATCATCTTCTGTACCTCTTCGGGTGGGGTAATCGCCGAGACTATAAGGTCGACAAGCTCGAGCCCTTGCTTTGTGAAGTCCTCGGCCACTCGCGCCTTCACCCCGGCAGCCAGCTCATCGTAGTAAGCGGGAAGATCAAAAATAGTTTTGAGGTTTTCACCTAGCAAGTCATTCAGCCGAGCAACGACTATATCGCGCAAAAAAGATCCGATCGCCTCGGTGGATACTATCCCGCGCGTACCGACGATCGAACCGGCAAACAACTGCGGATCGGCAATTCTCAGGGAGTATTTGCCAAAGGCTCGCAGACGCACCATGCGCAACTCGGTGTCGCGAAACGCGATCGGTTCCTTTGTTCCCCATTTCAAATCTTGAAAGGTGTGCCGCGCTATGAACAGCACGCTTGCCTGGAAGGGTGATGTGCCACCAAACGGAATCGACAGCAATTTGGTTAGCAGCGGAACGTTCATCGTCGTGAGCGTGTGACGCCCCGGACCGAAAGTATCGAGCGCCTTTCCGTCACGGAAGAAGACAGCCGACTGGTTCTCCTGAACTATTAGCTGTGCGCCTAACTTGATGTCCGACGAACCGCTCTCTGGTATGCGATGAACTAGTTCCGTTCCCGTCTGATCAAAATACTGCAAAACTTCAATTGCCATTCTGTTTCCCTTTCGTGGTTCCCTTTGTGCTTTGCTTCGCGCTCTCAATCGCTGGTGGCTCCACTATGCCAATCTTTATTGTTCCATTCACGGTAGAAAGCTTTAGACGCTCCCCACCCTTGCCGATTTCGCCCCTCGCCTTCTGACCAACAATCCCCTTTTCAATCTCGACGCCGAAAGTGTCATCTAGTTTGATACTGCCGTGTACCGTGGAGGCTTCCAGATCGGCCTCGAATCCCGGGGGGACGGTAATATCAATAGCACCGTTGGTGCTGTCGAATTCCATGCTGCGGTCGCTCGTCTCAACCAAAGACGCTTTTATGCTGCCGTTGACCGTATGTACCTTGGACGCTCTAACAACATTGGTCAGTTCGATCGCGCCATTCGTGGCATCAACCAGTATCTCTGCAGCGACGTCGGACAGCTTTATCGTACCGTTCGCCGAGGAGACCTCCACTCTTCCAACCTCGCGCGGTACTCTCACTTCGATTCTAACATCCTGGTTCCCACGAGTCTGTGCCGTCCTTATCGAAAGATTCCCACCGTTGTTGCTGAAAAACACCTGAGTGTTACGGTCTGACGAGGATCGTCTGATAACCTTGACCTCTGCCTTTGGCTCGTCCCAAACACCCACGGTGATGTTTCCGTTGACGTTCTTAACAGATAGCCGAGCCTCGTCACCCAACGAGAAGGCCTTCGTAAACGTGGTATCGTTTCCGAGAATCGTGACCGTGTCCGCGGTGCTTTCATCAAGCAATCTTTCGCCTTGCCGGGATTGCGTAGTCTGGATCTCCCGTGAGTCAGAGGGTCGGCTCCGAAAGCGGGCCATCATCATTACCGCGACGACAACCAGCACAAAAAGACCCATCCCGATAAACGCCAGAATCCAACCTATCGGCGAACGTTTCCTGGGTGGAACATACGGAGGAACTATCGCGGGGTAAGGCGGCGGAACGCTTGGCTGGTAGCCCATCGGCGGGGGATCGTAAACCGGGCTGGTCTGCGGTCTCGAGGTGGGCGCCGTGCCAGCGCTGCGCGCTCCCCAGCTATCCGGGAGGGGTGGCATCATCCTCGTGGGCACCTGTTCTTCAGAGAGTTGTTCAGTAGGCGTCCCGCACGACCGACAGAATCGCTGTGCGGTGAACAACTCCAGACCACAGTTTTTACAATGCTCTGCCATAAGCTAACTGTTTCTATTTCTAGTTTCTGGTCTCTGGTTTGTGGTTGTTTCCGGGTCGAGTTTAGTTCTCGATGTAACCGAAAACCAGAAACTAGAAACTAACTAAACATCGGCTTACCCGGAGGTTGTCCCTCTGAAAACTCGTTGATTGCTTTGTAGCGTTCATCAAAGACCCGGCCTGCTTGATCGATCTCGGCGGTTACCGCCGCGCACCCCGTCCTCAACCCATCAGCGTTTGCAGACAGAGTTTTCAACTCTGATAGCTTCGCCTCGATCTTGTCAACGTGCTCGACCAACGCCAGATCGAACCTGTAAATCGAATCCAACTGCGCCTGCTCGATCTTAACCACGTCAAAGAACCCAGCATAGCCATAACTGGCAAACCTCACGCGATTCTCAAGGTGGTCGAGTTTCTTGATTGCCGCATCAATCTGACCGACTTCAAAGAGCCGGCCGCCATTTGTCATCTCGCGCATGATGTCGGTAAGCGGCGTCTTGAGCGCGCGGAGCCGGTTCGCTAGATGCTCGCGGTGAAGCTTATCGATATCTCGGCGGCGTTCGCGGTCAACGTAGCCGCTGTAGCCCGGAATTTTGCTGCTCAACCGCTCGATCCAGTTACGGGTGTCCGAAGTATTGCTGCTCATTGAATCCCCCTGGTGGTTTCAAAACGACATCGCTCTGACGATGGCGTCCAATTCGGGCTGACAATTGCTTAACGATCCCGGCACAGCCTACTGTTTCAGAAATCGTGGAGTAGCATAGACGTCAGCTAGTCTGCGTTCCGCTACGCCGGCGCGCTTTGCGTACCGGCATTTTGGCTCAGCATCTTCAAATAATCATCGTATGCCTGCCGATCTGCCGCGGCCATGTCACGAATGTAGAGGCCGACGACCCAGAACAAACCCTCAGCCTCAGGCCTATACCAAGCTGCAAATCCGGTAAATCTGATCGTCGCGTTTGGGAGATCGACTTCAACCTCGAGTTTATTCTTAAACGCAACCGTGTGGTCGCGGATAATATGGAGCTGGCCGGTCTCGATAGTCCCGGTCTGTATCCGCATGCCTTGCTTGCCGAAATCAAGTCCAAGTCCGTCGATCTTCCTGGACCGATGCCCTTCGTCGCCCTGATCGATTATCGTAACCCGCAGCGGAACGGGCTTGGGTGGCGGAGGAATCTGTCGCTGACCGTCACCCTGTTGAAGCTCATCAGTGTTTTGAACCGAGCGAATGAGCTTCAGGCCATCAAAGCTGCAAAAGCTGTTCTGGTCAGGGAAAAATCGGCGACACGTCGGACACTCTTTCATCAGCTCTCTCCTCCGTACCGCCCGATTATACAAGGATGAGGGGCATTAGTCATTGGTCACTGGTCATTGGTCATTGGTCATTGGTCACGGTCATTGGTCACTGGTCATTGGTCACTGGTCATTGGTCACTGGTCATTGGTCACTGGTCACTGGTCATTGGTCATTGGTCATTGGTCACTGGTGATTGGTGATTGGTGATTGGTCATTGGTCATTGGTCATGTTTGGTACCTATTGAACGAAGGTATGCGTTTAGCTTTGGGGCGAGATCTTCGATAGTGAGTTTGAGCACGTTTATTTGTTCGTCATCAAGAAGCCTTCTCTTATAGGCCCGACGGAGCCAATGTCTCGTTTCATACAATGAACCGCGGGCAATCCTAACAAAGCGGCGATTGTCTTGATACGTACCTCGCCCGGTTCCCTCTGCTATGTTGGCTCCAATACTGTCTGCGGCCTTAACAAGTTGCCTTCCAACTGTGTCCCTCCCGAAAATATCCCAATCGGCGACCACTTTCCAGATCTCATCCGCCAGAACTTCAGCTACTTGATACACTCTAAGCCGTTCAAAGCTAACGCTTGCCACTCTCGCACCCTCCTAACCCCCAGTGACCAATGACCAATGACTAATGACAATGACGAATGACCAATGACCAATGACAATGACAATGACGAATGACCAATGACTAATGACCAACGACCAATGACTAATGACTAAAGCGGAATGTTTCCGTGCTTCTTGGCAGGGTTCTGATCGCGCTTGGTGTCAAGCATCTCGAGTGCGCTGATTAGCTTCGAACGCGTAGACTTTGGCTCGATCACTTCGTCAATAAAGCCCCGCTCCGCGGCTACGTATGGTGATGCAAACTTTTCTCGAAACTCATCCGCGCGTCGCTTCGATTCAGACTCCGGGCTGTCAGCCTGCGCGATCTCGCGCCGATACAAAACACCAACCGCGCCTTCCGCTCCCATCACAGCGATCTCAGCCGTCGGATACGCAAAGTTCAGATCCGCGCGGATATGTTTGCTGGCCATGACGCAATAAGCACCACCGTAAGCCTTTCGTGTGATCACTGTAATCTTCGGCACCGTAGCTTCAGCGAACGCAAACAAGAGTTTTGCTCCGTGCCGGATGATCCCTCCGTGTTCCTGCTGAATGCCGGGCAAAAATCCGGGCACGTCCTCAAAGGTGATCAGCGGAATGTTGAAACAATCGCAGAAACGCACAAATCGAGCGGCCTTAACCGAAGCGTCTATATCCAACACGCCGGCGAGGTGTGCCGGTTGGTTCGCAACGATGCCCACCGGTCTCCCGCCGAGCCGCGCGAATCCCACGACTATGTTCTTAGCGTAGTGTTCGTGAACTTCAAAAAGATATCCGTGATCCACAACCAGGTGAATGATGTCGCGAATGTCATAAGGAACATTCGGAGCTTCGGGTACTACGCGATTCAAGTTTTCATCGGCGCGATCGGACGGATCGCCGGTCTCAATGCGCGGCGGGTCGTCGAGGTTGTTGGATGGTATGAACGAGAGAAGCTCACGTATGGTCCGGAGGCA
>DASRIZ010000205.1:0-19969 GCA_035649735.1 Blastocatellia bacterium
CGACTCCCCTTTGGTTAATAGTCGGCCTGGTACTTGGTTTCTTAACCACGGCTCTGGACATTTACAAGCTTTTGAAACGATTCGGTCAGTTCAAGTAGTCTTTCTTTGTCTTTGCGGCTTTGCGTCTTAGCGAGTCTTCGCGGTCTTTGCGAGAAAATTACTTGATCTCCCGCCACTCGACCCCAAACCTCCCAAGATATTTTCTCAACCGATCCGCATCATTAACGGTCTTCTTCTTCTCGCGCGAAGTTGTGAATAGCGCTCGTCCCGCTTCGGACAGGGTCTTCGACTCAACACAAACTTTGATCACGCTCGCCAGTTGATGCCGATCAAACAGATCAAGCGAATTCAATCTCTCTCTCCCAATTAGCCGCTCGAGCAGGTCTTCACACTCGATGTCCAGTTGCCCTTGCCACGCGGAGCGAAGGCGCTGGATTTCGTCGTTAACGACTTCAGTGGTGATTCGCCCACCCGCCGCCAGGGTAGCCATTCGCACAATTGCGCCGTTCAAGTCCCGGAAGTTTCCATTCCACCGAGCGTCGCGGGAGACCCCGAACGCCACAAAACGGTCGCGAGCTTCCTTGCTAAACGTTACTCGCTTGCCGGTCCGCCGGGCATATTGATCAAGCTCATATGTGAGATTCGGCTGGATGTCTTCGGGGCGATCTTTGAGACCCGGCATGTGAAAAGTCCAAAGGTTGATTCTGGCCAGCAGGTCTTCGCGGAACCGGCCGTCACGAACCAGCGCGAACAGATCCCGGTTGGTTCCAGCGACGAGTTGAAACTCGCTTCGCACCTCGCGGTCGCTTCCCATTGGCAAGAAGACCTTCTCCTCCAGTGCCCGTAGAAGCATCGCCTGTTCGTCCGCCCCCAGCTCGCCGATCTCATCGAGAAACAGGATCCCGCCGTCGGCCGCTCGCAGGAGACCTGGTCTCGCGTTGATCGCGCCGGTAAAGGCGCCCTTCACGTGCCCGAACAACGCCGACATCGCAGCGTCGCCTCGAATCGTTGCGCAGTTTACCTCGATGAAATCGCCTTTCACCTGGTGCCGGGTTCGTTTCAATTCATAGATCCGCCGCGCGAGCCGCGACTTTCCCGCGCCGGTCGGTCCCATCAGCAGGAGCGGATCGTTGGAGGCAATCACCACCTGCTCGATCCGGTCGATGAGCCGGTTGAACTCGGTGTTGCGTGTTTCGATTCCCGATTTCAGGAAGGACGCGGCCTCCTTCTGTTCCTGTTGAAATCGCGAAGCGATGCGGTCGTAGCGCGATAGATCGAGATCGATGATCTCGTAGGTCCCCGGACTTCCTCGCCTTCGAGCGGACGGCGGCGAGCTTTGAATCAGTTTCGCCGGGAGATACCGTGACTCGGTCAGCAGGAATAGACATATCTGTTCGACGTGAGTGCCGGTGGTGATATGAATCAGGTACTCCTCGCGATCGGTATCGAATTCGTGGGATGCGGCCAGGTCGTGCAGAGCGCCGTAGACCTCTTCGAAATCCCAGGGGTCATCCAGATCGATCTCGACAAGGCTGACTGCGGTTTCGGGTGACACCGTTGAAATGTCGTCGAGCACGATGCGCGCGAGTGGGGCGAACTTCTTTTGGTAGAGCAGCTCGAACCGGTGAATCAGCAAGTCCTCTTGCTGGCAGAGTGCGACCGACGGCCGCCACCGTTCCCAGCGTTCGGGTCCTCTGCCATTATCGAGCGTCGCTCCCAGTAAGCCGATTACGACGGATTTTCTAACCATAGAATAATCGCTAAGTTACTAGCTTATGCGATAGTAACGCGGAAACGGGTTAACATCAAAGACTAAGTGAACAGGCGTGCAACAAAGCGGTTTTACTTGGCCAGTCAGCGGGTTAGCAATGATCGACCTATCTTGAGCGCAGCGCCGCGCTCTCCTGGCACGACGGATGCCCTAGCATGGAACGGAACGAAAGCGGTACGAGGCTTAGCGCATGCATCGTCGAACCGAGACAAAAATCGCGTTCTGGAACCTAAGTCGAAATATCGGCGACATCGACGCGGTCATCAGGTTTCTCGAAAAGGATGACTATCGGCGACGTACCGGGTATTCGAAGGAATACGCCTGGCATCTCCTCAAGAGGGCCGAGTTCAATGGGTCCCAACGGAGACGGCTGCTGCAGGTAGCACTGCGCTACTTGCACAGGAGAATGGGCCGAGAGTTTTGGTATATGTGCCGGTTCATTCACAAAATCGCCGACGACGCGTTTCGAGCGCAAGTAGCGATGCTGATGAAGTCGAGGGACGAGCTGGTGAGAAAGCGAGCTTCGCTGCTCCAGGCGTATTTCGCCGGGCCGGAGGCTGGTGAGTCGTCGCATAGAGAATTCCAATCGGAGTGTTTGAGCAAGAAGTACCGATGGTGACGGCTTCGCTAGGATCAATGCCGCGCTGCTGGGAGTTAGTCCGATGGCAAACAGGAACCTATTCAAGTCGATTGTTGGCAAGTTGCTTCCGGCTACGGACGCGGTCAACGACGAGCGTGCGCCGGCCTATGCCTTGACGCCAAAGCACGCGCTCGCGCAGTACGCGGGTACCGGCTGTTTGAATTCGACGTTTTATGCTTCGGCTGAAATGCAGCTCAAGAAGGTAATCGAGCTGTGCCGCGAGATCGAGCCTGAGTTCATCGCCCGCACTGCTATCTATGCCCGCGAGCGTGGATTCATGAAGGACATACCAGCGCTGTTGTGCGCGGTCCTGTCGGTGAAGGACCGCGCACTGCTGGGACGAGTCTTCCCTCGAGTGATCGACAACGGAAAGATGCTTCGCAACTTCGTACAGATCATGCGATCGGGCGCTATCGGCCGTAAGTCGCTGGGCACTGCTCCGAAGCGCCTGGTCCGCGAATGGCTCGAAGCGCAATCGGACGAGCAGGTGTTCGCAGCATCGGTTGGTCAGTCGCCTTCGATCGCTGACATCGTGCGTATGGTTCACCCTCGCCCGACGGGCGCCGCGCGCGCAGCGTTGTACGCGTATCTCGTTGGGCGGGCGGTCGAAGCGGCTTCACTGCCAGGGATTGTCTCGAAGTACGAGTCGTTCAAGCAGGGCAACCGTGCAGAGACGCCCGATGTACCGTTCCAGATGCTGACGGCCCTGGATCTCGGGAGAGATGAGTGGATCGCTATCGCGATGAGCGCGTCGTGGCAGATGACTCGAATGAATCTGAACACGTTTGCTCGTCACGGCGTGTTCGAGCGCAAGGGCATGGCTGAGCTTATTTCAGCTCGGCTCCGTGATGTTAACGCAATTGCGAAGGCCCGCGCGTTTCCGTATCAGCTGATGGCTGCTTACGCCTCGGTTGATTCGCGCGTGCCGGCGGCCGTGCGCGAAGCGTTGCAGGACGCGATGGAGATCGCTATCTCCAACGTTCCGGCTTTTGAGGGCAAGATCTATGTTTGCCCTGACGTATCGGGTTCGATGTCGTCGGCAGTTACCGGATATCGCAAGGGCGCAACGTCGGCGATTCGCTGCATCGACGTTGCGGCTCTGGTCGCGGCGGCGATCGTGCGCAAGAACCCGGCGGTCGAGGTTCTGCCGTTCGAAGATCGCGTAGTGAAGCTTGAGCTGAACCCTCGTGATTCGGTGATGACCAACGCCGAGAGGCTTGCAAAGATCGGCGGAGGCGGCACGAACTGCAGCGCGCCTCTGACGAAGTTGAACGCGCGAAAGGCGGCTGGCGACCTGGTGATCTTTGTTTCGGATAACCAGTCGTGGGTTGACGCCGGAGGCGGGCGCGGAACGGCAATGCTGCGTGAATGGAACACGTTCCGCAAGCGCAATCCGAATGCACGGCTCGTTTGCATCGACGTGCAGCCGTACGGTACGACTCAGGCGGCCGAACGCGAGGACGTGTTGAATATCGGCGGATTCTCGGATCGTATTTTCGAGGTTGTGTCCGAGTTTGCTGCCGGACGGCTTGGCGCCGATCACTGGGTCGGCGTGATCGAGTCGGTGGAGTTGTGAGGCGTGATGCGTGAAATGTGATGCGTGACCAGGAAGTCGTAACTATCACGCATCACGCATCACGCATCACTAATCACGCATCATTCCGGGGCCGAATGCTGTCGGGACTACATCAGCCTTCTAAGCTGCGGAGCCGTCATGGCTCAGCTGTCTCGGCGATTTAGTCGGCTTCGAGTAATGGGTTCGCGCAGAGGCCCGCAAAGAACGCCAAGAGTCTTTGCGTCTTTGCAAGTCTTTGCGATCTTTGCGCGAAACAGGTTCTGACGGCGAATGCCGGTGGGAGTACATGGCGAGCCTCGTGACGCAAGTCCGAGTGGGGTTCGAGTCCCCGACCTCTCACCAACACTTGTCGCCGTCGGTCTTTTGTGCGACGAATGCAGGTGGAACTACATGGACCCTGTATCCCGAGGACCCGGGTTCGAATCCCGGCGGCTCCACTGCTGTGCGGGGCCGTAGCTCAGCGGTAGAGCGCGAGTGTTTCACCGATACTTGTCGTCGCAGTTCAGAGTTCGTTGAACTTGGACACAGGAGATGGGTATGAAAGATTGCGGTACTAGAACCGAAGCGTTAGTGAGTTTTTGCCATGATCTCGATCAAGCTTTCTTGATTGCTAAGCTCGTGAGTCGTAGCGGTAAGGCAGAAGTCTCCCAACTGATCACCGAGGCGCGAGAGTTACAACAAAATGCTGCTGAGTGTGATATGGCTAAGGCGACCGGATTTGCAAAGGAGGTCGATAAGTATCTTAGGCTCGGAAAAGAAACAACGCCTAATGTTCTTTTCTTGTTTCTGATGACGAAGTTCGAGGCATACTTGGAAGACATCGCGGTGTTAATATGCCAAGACTCTCCCCAGCTTGTTGGACTGCGAACTGGAAGCCTAGAAGATGAGGTAAGAGAGAGAATCAATGCGTTGTTTTATCAAAAGAGACTCGATCAGATAGGAGGGATTTTCAATACCGAACTGAATATCCCATTTGCTGATATCTGTAACGCTGCAGATGGTTGTACGCTCGGTGAGTTGGACAAAGCTAAGGCAATTAGGAATATCCACATTCACGGCAGAGGCAGGATAAACGCTAGATTTCGCCACCGAATTGGCGATCGAAGCCTCAGGGATGGCGACTATTACCCGATAACGACGGAATATCTCAATGACCTCAAGGATAAGATATGTTTATTGAGTTGGGGGCTTGATATTTGGGCAACCTCCAGATACCCGAAGCTACCAAGATCAACTGAAAACATTTCACCCGATGACTGGAGTTCTTAGCGAATCTTTCAGGGCGATGCTGAGGAGAGTCTAGGGTAAAGCATGCTTTCGACGCACTCGGCGCGGCTTGTTTTTCAGCGCCGCTGACTCGGCAATCAACAAGGGACGATAATGGGCAAACACGAGCCCGCTAGGGCATTGAACTTGGAAAAAACGCTGGCAAACGCCCACAACTGGAAGCATCTAGCCCGGTGGAACGGCGAAGGCTTTTACGAATTGCGCACCGAAGACACGCGCGAGGTACCGGTGAGAATGTTCCTTACGCCGCGGCTGCTCGCTGACGCCGAGGACATTCTCTATCGACAGATCGTCAACGCTACTCGGTTCCCGGGCGTCAAGCTCGTAGTAATCACGCCCGATGTTCACTACGGTTACGGTGTACCCGTAGGCTGTGTGATCCTGACCGATCACGACAGGGGCGCGATCGCGATGGGTCCGGTCGGCTATGACATCGGATGCGGAATGGTCAGCGCTAAGAGCAATGTCCCAGTAGATGCCGCTACACCCGAGCGAAGACTCGAGTTCAACCGCGAAGTGATGAAGCGTGTTGACCTGGGCGCCGGCGGCAAGAGCTTCAAGCTCGGGACAGTAGGCCGGTCGGAATTCGATAACCTGGTTCACGGCGGAGCTGAGTACTACGTCGAGAAGTACGGCGCAACGTTCGACCGTTCGCGCGCCGAGCGCCATCGCATGCCGGTTGATGATGACTGGCAGGCGCCGCTTGGCGGAAGAGGAAAGCCCGAGCGTGGCTTCTCGCAGCTTGGCTCGCTTGGGGGCGGCAATCACTTTATCGAGTTGCAACGCTGCGAAGAGACCGGGACGTTATTCGTTCAGGCTCACACCGGCTCGCGAGGCTGGGGTCACGGGTTGGCAACTAATTACTTTGACCTGGCCCGCGCCGAGAAGCCCGAGGTGATCACCGACCTGGATCTGGGCTATTTCACACCGGAGTCCGAGCATTATCGGAGCTATTTGAACGCGGTTGCGGCAGGCGGGAACTTTGCGATCCTCAACCGGCTAATCATCTTCGAGCAGGTGAAGGAGGCGTTTGAAAAGGTGTTCGGAGGCGAGATGGAGTTGATCTATGAGATCTCTCACAATCTCGTTCAGAAGGAATGGCACCCGGAGTTCGGCGAGGTGTGGGTGCATCGCAAAGGCGCGACGCGAGCTTTTCCGGCGGGGCATCCGGCTCTAGCGGGAACGATCTGGGAAGAGACCGGACACCCGGTTCTAATCCCTGGCTCGAATAAGGACTGGAGCTATGTGCTACGGCCGCAAGCCGGCGCGGTGCGGAGCGGTTATTCGGTGAATCATGGCGCGGGACGACGAATGTCGCGTGGGGAAGCTGGACGTACTTTGAACCAGCGAAAGGTCGATGATGAGTATGCTGCCGCGGGCATTCTGGTGAACGTCGACGGGCGAGTGCCTATCGACGAAGCGGCGCCGTGCTATAAGCCTTCGGAGGAAGTAGTGGGCGCGGTAGTCGGCGCGGGGCTTGCGAAGATTGAGTACAGCCTGTGGCCGCTTGCTTCGTTGAAGGGGACCGAAGGCGCAGGCGGGCGACGAGGCAGGCGCTCGAAACGAAGATAAAGCGTTTGCGAGCTTTGCGGTCCTTAGCGTCTTTTCACTGTATGAGGATTCGAAAAGGCGGTTCGCGCAAAGACCGCAAAGACTCGCAAAGACGCAAAGAAATAAACTTGTTGAAAACCATGTTGACGATCGACGGATCATTTGGAGAAGGAGGCGGGCAGATATTGCGCACGGCGCTGGCGCTTTCGCTGGTGACCGGCAAGCCGTTTCGCATCGATAACATTCGAGCGGGGCGCAAGAATCCCGGCCTCCTAAGGCAACACCTCACCGCGGTGAACGCTGCGACTGAGATCTCGCACGCCGAGGTTACGGGTGCGGCCATCGGCTCTCGCGAGCTGAGGTTCGCACCCGGCAGCGTTGAGTCAGGCGACTACGCCTTCGCCGTGGGAACGGCGGGCAGCACGACGCTGGTGTTACAGACGGTACTGCCGGCGCTGTTGATCGCCAGCGGCAAGAGCCGATTGATCCTTGAAGGGGGCACTCACAATCCGTTCGCTCCGCCGTTTGATTTTCTGGAGCAGGCTTTTCTGCCGCTGGTGAATCGAACGGGTCCGCGAGTAACGGCTGAGCTCGAACGTCCTGGCTTTTATCCCGCGGGCGGCGGGCGAATGCTAGTGAAGATCGAGCCTGCGGGTCAATTGAACAGGCTGGATCTCCCGTCTCGCGGAGAGGTGCGCGGGCGACGAGCGAAGGCAGTAGTCGCGAATCTTCCGATCAGCATCGCCGAGCGTGAGCTGAAGGTGATCGCGCGGAAGTTGTCCTGGTCCGCTGAATGGATGAAAGCCGAATCGGTCGAACGCTCGCCCGGTCCCGGCAATGTGGTGACTATCTCGGTCGAGTGCGAGAACGTGACTGAGGTATTCACCGGGTTTGGCGAACGCGGCGTGCGGTCGGAGGCGGTCGCCGAGAAAGCGGCGCAACAAGCACGTCATTACATCGGTTCTGAAGCTGCGATAGGAGAGTACCTGGCTGATCAGTTGTTGATACCGATGGCGATGGCCGGCGGCGGAAGCTTCACGACACTGCCGCTCTCTCGTCACGCGACGACAAACATTGAAGTGATTGGCAAGTTTCTGGATGTCTCGATTGAGTGTTCGCAGTCAGCGGATCGGTTGTGGAATGTGCGGATGGGTTAATGTGTAAAGAGTGGAACTTCTCTCGGCGAGCAACGTAAGAGATACGTGCTGAGGAGAATGAATTCGATGAGGTTCAGAGGACAAAACACAAGATCGATGACGCGCATTGCGGCGTGGCGATCACGTGCGTCCTTTGGGCTCGCCTGCCCGAGCGCGCCATCTTTAGGCGTCGGTACGCTGAGTTACGTGAATACCATAGGTACCACGAAATCGGCAGAACACCGGTTCTCCGATTGTTTGCAAAATCAGCGTTGATCCAGCGGGAGCGGACTCCCGCTCCCGAAATCTCAAACACCAGTTCGATAAGTGAGACAAGGGAGCGACCCGTTTCTGCGCGTTGAGTGCGGAGAGGACTCGCTCCTTTGTTTTTTGACAACCGAATAGAAGCACGATCGTCGAAACGCCGAGCTGGCAGAGTGGCATTGCTCCTGACTGTAGATCAGGCGACCCAAGCGGTCATTGGAGGTTCGATTCCTTCGCTCGGCATTGCACAGACTGAAGTCTGTGTTACTTCGGGAGCATGGTGTAACTGGCAGCATGACGGTCTCCAAAACCGTTGATGGAGGTTCGACTCCTCCTGCTCCCGCTTAATGGAGGGTTCGCATAACTGGCAGTGCACCGGTCCCGAAAACCGGCGGGCTTCGGCCTGTGAGAGTTCGAATCTCTCACCCTCCTTACAACTGAATGGAGGCGTCGCCTAACGGTATGGCAGCGGCGTGCTAAGCCGCCGGGTGAAGTCCCGTGCAGGTTCGACTCCTGCCGCCTCCTTTTTCGGTGATGGCTAGGCGCTTTTAGTTCTTCGAATTCGGGCCCGTAGCTCAGATGGATCAGAGCGCAAGCTTGCGGAGCTTGAGGTCGCAGGTTCAAGTCCTGCCGGGCTCATAACGGAGGGCAGATCGAAGGTCGAGTTTTGGAGGATTCCCACCGCCATCCTCGATCGTCAACCCTCCTCCAACGTGCCGGTGTAGCCCAACCTGGCAGAGGCGCTGGTCTTAGAAACCAGTTGATGAGGGTTCGACTCCCTCCGCCGGCACCAGTAATTGATGTGTGGAAGCTGTAAGTGATTCTGTGCTGGCGTGACCCAATCGGCAGAGGTGACTGGCTCAAAACCAGTTTGGTGGAGGTTCGAATCCTTCCGCCAGCACCACCGGCCGCGGCGCGGAGACGACATCGGGCCTCTTTCCGCGCTTTATGCTGCTTCGTTGGACTAGAGGGATGACGTCGTCTTGCCAGGGCGAAAGCGCGGGTTCGGTTCCCGCACGAAGCTTCAGAGGTTTCTTGCACGCGTAGCCAAGTTGGCAAGGCGCCGGTCTGCAAAACCGGTCATCGTGAGTTCGAATCTCACCGCGTGCTTTGATGCGGAGGTGGAGCAGGAACCAGGCTCGGCTGGCTCATAACCAGCAAATCATCCGGTGAGACTCCGGACTCCGCTACCAGTTAGTGATGCGTGATGCGTGAAAGGTGTGAAGTGATAGTCGCGGGGGTGATGCAATAGGCAGACATCGCTCGCTTAAAACGAGCGTCCTAGGAGTTCGATTCTCCTCTCCCGCATAGAGGTAAACGGGGATGAATGCAAAGCGGTCGAGCGACAGGTTTTTCAAGCCTGGCTTAGAGAGTTCAAGTCTTTCCATCCCTGCTTTGTGGCGAACGTGGCCGAAGGGATGAGGCGCGAGATTGTGGATCTCGTCAATGCAGGTTCGAGTCCCTGTCGTTCGCCCTTGTTCCGGGATGGTGTAACTGGCAACACGCCGGTCCCTGAAATCGGAGAGTGGAGGTTCGAGGCCTCCTCCCGGAGCCAGTTCTTTGAAGTACGCCGGCTTGGTGTAACTGGCAGCACACTTGCCCGATTAGCGAGTAGCCCGGGTTCAAATCCTGGAGCCGGTACTGTTGGGACTCATAGGGCTTATTGGGGTCGTGGCCGAGAGGCAAAGGCACTTGATTGTCGATCAAGATTACGCGAGTTCGAATCTCGTCGATCCCGTTTGAACCTTGAATGCTGGCGTGGCCGAGCGGAACGAGGCGCTGCTCTTCTAAAGCAGACGACGCGGGTTCGAATCCTGCCGCCAGCACTCGACGCGTATTGGCGGACGAATTCTTTAACGTCGCCAATTCCGGGAGGACCTGCCGGTCCTTCCGCCACAATCACAATTAACCCCGGCCGAAAGCCGGTTAGAAAGAGTTGTCGTATGGACATAGCATTGTTGAAAACCAGGTTTGCGAAGATCGGAGCGCGCGCGAGAGTGCGCGAGCCATTCTGGATCAATCGCTACCGCCCTGAACCAGACTTATTTGCCATCGACATCGCATTCGATGCTCACGGTGAGTACTTCGACTTCAGGGTTCCACGTGGAGAAGATGTCGACCTGATGGTAGTCGACGTTCAACCCGCTATGCGTCACCTGTTTTTGCTGGTGAGGCAGGACGGTCGCAAGGACAAGTTTCTTTGCGGACATGACGAACGCCACTGGTTTGTAGCCGGGGTGCCGGGCCAAAGCGCCTCGACGGTTATCACTGCGATTGAAGCCTTGAAGCCTCAGGTCGTAAGAGGGGCCCAGAGTCGAAAGGCACTTGATGTGCGCGAGCGGCTGCGTCGACGGAACGCTGCGTTCGTGCGCCAGGGCGAATGGTTTTTCATTCCCACGCCGGAGCTGATTGTCAGTAAGTTCGCGATTCTGCGCAACGAGCCGATCAGCCGGGGCGGCGGAAGCAAGCCACACATGTGTGAGCAGGTCTTCAGACGCGGAGGGCTAACCGTGTACGTAAATGGCCGGTATCCGAATGGACTGACCGAAGATCAGTATCGAGATCTCCTTGACCGAGAGCCGGCTGCCTTTGATTGGGGCTGGCAGCGCCGCAATCGTAACGCCGAAGTTTACGCCAGAGGCCGGGTCTGGCACAGCGATCACCAAACTGTTCGGTTGGCGGACTGGCATCGGGTTCTGATGAACACCGAAAGCCAAGCGCCTGCGATGAAGCACCTGGTGTTCCTGGATTGAAACGTGGCGGCGGTGGATTTTTCCGTGAGGGCGAGTCCACCGCACTCAAAGAATCCGCGCGCCCGAAGCTTTGGTGGCGAAGTACCGGTTTCTTAAACCGGTGAGGAGGGTTCGAGTCCCTACGGGCGCACCAGTTATTTGTTTGCTCCGGTAGCTCAATTGGCAGAGCGGCAGGCTTATACCCTGCAAGCACCAGATCAGTGCGCGATCCGAGTTCGAATCTCGGCCGGAGCATCAGAATGGCTCTCGTTAATCCGCGTAAGGGGCCGGAAGCTCATCAGGATGAGTCTTCGACTTTTAATCGAGGGGTAGTGGGTTCGACTCCCACCCGGCCCACCAAAGAATTGCGGATTGAGGATTGCGGAGGGCGGATTTGAAGTGTCAGCCGATGTGTCAATCCGCAATCCGCAATCATCAATCCGCAATCAATAGGCCCGCCAAGCTCAGATGGCGGAGCGCTCGATCGGTAATCGAGAGGCGGCGAGTTCGATTCTCGCGGCGGGCTCTTGGAGTGAAGGTTATGGCGAAGCTTCTTCCGATCATCACCTTTACAAAGCGTAACCGCCTTATGGCGTTGCGGTTGAGAAATGTTGCGCGCAAGGCCGCGGTGATAAGGCGGAGATCTCGTCGCGGCTCGATAGCTCAGACGGCAGAGCGCCGATCTCATAAGTCGGTCAACGGCGGTTCGATTCCGCCTCGAGCCATCTAGTGTTTGTTTTGGGGTGTGGTGTAACTGGCAACACGCTCGGTTGTTACCCGAGAGAGTGGGAGTTCGAGTCTCCCTGCCCCAGCCATTCATCGGGGTCAAGGCTTGTTGGAAAGCCGCCTGCCTTGGGAGCAGGAGAGTCCGAGTTCGACTCTCGGGACCCCGACTTGAAATCGGGGCGCCATGTGCCAAGGTGGCGACTTTGCCTTGCAAGCAAGGTGAGTAGGGTTCGATTCCCTAGCGCTCCACCAGTTCGCTGCCGTGGCCGAAAGGATCAGGCGCGAGTTTCCTAAACTCGTCGATGCAGGTTCGAGTCCTGCCGGCAGCTTGTACGAGCCCGCGTAGCTCAATGGAAGAGCGACACCCGCGGTGAGGGTCTTATGCGAGTTCAAATCTCGTCGCGGGCTCCAGTTATTGGATGTAGCGGCTTCTTGTGATGGAAGACAGAAAGCAGAAGGCAGAAGGTTGGGAAGCTCATTTGGAGGAGCGCTGGCCTGAACCACCAGAGGCAGCCGGTTCGAATCCGGCCCCAACCACCATCATTGCGAAGTGGTGTAATTGGCAACACGCTCGGCTTTGACCCGAGAGACTCCAGGTTCGACCCCTGGCTTCGCAACTTGCGGATGTGGCCGAATGGATCAGGCGCTCGTCTTCGGAACGAGTCCATGCGGGTTCGAGTCCTGCCATCCGCGTTTTTGAATTCGGGGAGGTTGCTTCGTTGGTCTAGAGGGTTATGACTCCGGTCTTGTAAATCGGCGGCGCCGGTTCGAATCCGGCACGAAGCTCTTTGAAGGCTGTCAGAGTTCAGGGCTGCACGGCTGCAGACTGAACTCTAACATTTAGCCTCGTTGGTCTAGCGGCTATGACCTCGGTCTTCCAAACCGATAGCGTGAGTTCGACTCTCACACGAGGCTCTCAGATGCTCTTGGCCAGCTTGCGATTCAGCCCAACGGATCCGCAAGCGGGCCGCGCTAGAAGCCGGCGTAGTTCAATAGGAAGGGCGACTGTCTCGTAAGCAGTAGACACCAGTTCGAATCTGGTCGCCGGCTCCACAATAAATCGAGAGCTAAAGCTCTCTCATACGCGCGGATCGGAGTTAGAGCAACTTAAGATTGACTTGCGACTACGGCAAGTCTGATTCTCAATTTCTGAGCACGTGAGCGAAATGCATGGCACTTACGCGAAAAGTCTTACTCCTGAACGCTTCGTATGAGGCATTGGGGATCGTCAACGTACCGCGCGCGGTTCGCCTGGTCTGGAAGGGCTCGGCCGAAGTAGTCGAGCTCGACGGCAGCCGTGTGCTTCGATCGCAGCACTTTGCGTTTCCCGCGCCGAGCGTCATTCGATTGATCGAATACATCGATGTGCGAGGAAGGCAGGGCCGATCGAGTACCAAGCGCTCGCGCATTCTGGCGCGTGACCGATATCGCTGCCAGTATTGCGGCCGCAAGGGCGGAGCCTTCGACCTGACGATCGATCACATAGTGCCGCGGTCGCGAGGCGGGCGAACCGCTGCGGAGAACCTGTGTGCCGCTTGTCTCGCGTGCAACCAGCGCAAGGGCAACCGCACGCCCGAGGAGGCAAGGATGCCGTTATTGGCAAACCCGGCCGCCTTGACTTATGGAATGGAGCGGGCTGAGATGCGCCACGCCGCCGAGTCTCGACCGGAGTGGCGGAAGTACCTGTTTCTAGAGGACTCCGGCGTAGCGGTAGCGTAAGCTCGGGGTCGGACCTGAAAATACCGACATTTAAGTTGGCGCGAATATTTCACGTCTGATCCCGTCCGCCTTAGGCTTTTTCCGTGGAATCGCATTAGGGTGACGCGAATTTCAGGATCAGCCATAGGCTTTTCTCGTGAATACAACGTTTTAGGGGGCGCGAATTTCAGTATTTCAGGTCTGACCCCGGGAGCCTTTCGATTTGTCGCGCAGTTTCAGGGTCCCATTCCTTTTACTCCGTGCATTCGGCTTGCACAGGGGTGTAATATTTAAGGGCGGACGCAGTAAAGAAGCCGCCGCCAGGCTCAATCGAACCTCAGATGCCTTCGAGAGGGGCTATGGAAATTACAAACCAGTCAACTTACCCGGTCTCCAAAACGCACGACTTCGCCGTACATTACGGACAAAGCGATGTCGATACGATACGAGAACAGATTGTTCAAACCGAAGCGATGAAGAGGCGATGGCTCTTTCTGGTTATGATCGTCTGTATCGCCGCGCTTGTCGGCGCCATCGTGCTACTGACGACCAACTATGCGCTGTATTCCTCAAGCGAATCGGATAAAAAGGGCCTCGTTCAAGAGAACGCAACACTTAAATCGCGTGTGGATCAAACTCAACAACAGCTTGAGTCCAAAAATGCATCGGACGCCAAACTGGCCGAAGCTCGCGCAGAAGCCGATACGAAACTTAAAGGGGTTTTACCCAGGGTCCTTAACGGTACCGCCGGGCCGGGTGAAATTGCCAGCTTCGCGCGAATGGTCCACGCTCTCCCTAACAGCAGGGTCGAGATGGAGTCAAAGCCACCGGACAAACTGTTTCGAAACTGGAGAACGGTCAACGGAGACACCACCGACATCTACACGGTTGTTGGCGGGTTTGTTGACGGCAAGTGGATTGTTTACTCAAACCTTGTTGCGCGTAAGCTAACCAGCAAATCGGACGGCGGGCCAGTATCGGCGCGGCCAGGCTCGCAGGCAGCTCCGAATTTTTAGTCGCGTTCTCGGGTTCGACGGGTCCACACAGCTCCGCTTCCGATAGCGGAGCTGTTTGCTGCGGTATGACTCTACCGGCTTCAGCTGCCTTCATCTTTAAGATACGAGCGCAGGACCCGAACCCAAACACCACCGGCTTCAGCCGCGTGGTGCTTCAATTTCAACCTACGTCACAGCCTCGCGTTCCCAGACACCACCGGCTTCAGCCGTGTGGTGCTTCAATTTCACCCTACGGCGCGGCGGCCTCGCGTCACCGATGCCAGCGGCTTAAGGCCGAGGGGGTGTTCGGAGCGGTTAGCGCAACAGCTCCTAGGCTGAAATTGAACCACCACGCGGCTGAAGCCGGTGGTGTCTGGGGACGGAAGCCGAGACGTAGGTTGAAACTGAAGCACCACACGGCTGAAGCCGGTGGTGTCTGGGGACGAAAGCCGAGACGTAGGTTGAAATTGAAACACCACGCGGCTGAAGCCGGTGGTGTCTGGGGACGGAAGCCGAGACGTAGGTTGAAACTGAAGCACCACACGGCTGAAGCCGGTGGTGTCCGCACTACACTAGATCGTTGCCTCAAGCTTTTGGGGCTTCGGAAACGACTTTCTGTCTGTTCTCGTCGAAGTAAAGGATTCGGCCTTCGCGGTACGATTGAACGCTCATTCCGATTGTGACCATCGCTTTGTAGGCGGTCAGTGCGTCGAGCACCGGCTTCTCCCGACTGCGGACGCATCGCAGGAAGTTCTCCATATGCGACTCGCGTGGCTCGCAGTTGAGCTTTACTTCGGCTGAGCCGTATTTATCCTGGAACTGTTGTCTGGCAATCCGAGCCGGGGTGACGGTTATGGCATCGACTTTCCCTTCAAACTTTCCATCGGGGACCATCATTATCGTTCCTTCGTGTCCGCGAATGAGCCCGGGGATGTGTGTCTCGTTGGCCATCGACGAGCTGAGCACCAGGGTGTGACCCTGCGCATAGTCGGCCATCAGATTAAATGTATCCGGAACCTCACGTTCGTCCTGGAAGATGTACTTTCCACCGCTCGCCATCACGCGATAAGGGAACTGAGGTTCGCCCCAACAAATGTTGAGCGGCGCCATCACGTGATAAAACAGATCGGTGGCGATCCCGCCCGAATAGTCCCAGTATTTGCGGAAGCGGAAAAACCGATCGGCGTCATACTTTCGTTTTGGAGCGTCACCGAGCCACATTTTCCAATCGATAAAGTCGTCGCCTTTGGCTTCAGGTCCGGCGGCGGTATCGATCTTCCAATTCCACTCCCCGGCAGTCGAATTGCGATGATAAGAGCCCTGACTCATTATCAATTTGCCGATCATACCGTCCTGAATCGCTTTGCGGGCTTTCCACCATTGATCCGAGCTGGTGGTCTGCGAGCCGACTTGAAGCACTCGCCCGGTGGATTTCACCTTCTCATAGACCCGCTTTGCTTCTTCGACGGTATGAGTCATCGGCTTTTCGAGATATACGTCCTTGCCCTTGTCCATCGCTTCGATCGCCATTCGCGCGTGCCAGTGATCGGGTGTGGCGATGATTACGGCATCAACATCTTTGCGCTCGAGTATCTCGCGATAGTCCATAAACCCGTCGCACTTGGCTTTCTCTTTTGCGCTGCTCAAGCGCTTAGCGTAGACGTCGGAGACCGCGACGACCTTGGCAGGAGTGTTAGGCTGCTCGCCGGTCTTCATTACCCATTCCAGAAGACCCTCACCGCGGCCGCCGACACCGATCAACGCGACGTTGATATTGCCGTTTGACCCCAACACGTTCCCTGAAACCGCGGGCGCCCGGCCGAAAACCTTTATTGCTACGCCCGCGCCGATGGCGGACTTAACAAAGTCTCTGCGATTGAGTGATTCCTTCGACATAATGATCTCCGGTTCGCGATGGTGCGTAGGTTGACGATTGTGAGTAACGATTCGAAAGCCGGAAAACTTCGGCTTTTGACGCTTAAACTTGAAAACTTGCGACAAATATATGACACATCGGCAATCTGACTTCAAGGCGGTCAGCGCGGCCCGTGACTTCATTCTATAGTTCGCTTGCTCTCTTTTGGTTGAATGCTAGAATTGAGGCGCCGGAAATCTAAAACCGTACTTCGGGCTTTTCAAGCCTTGCTTAGAGGAGATCTCGGAATGAAAAACCTCACCGATCAGGTCGCGATCATTGGAATGGGCTGCACCAAATTCGGCGAGCACTGGGACAAGAGCGAAGAGGATTTGATAGTCGAAGCCGCGTACGAAGCCTTCGAAGACGCAGGCATCGAACCCGCTCAGATTGAGGCCGCCTGGGTCGGCACACTTGTGTCGGGAATATCCGGACAAGCCCTCTCGCGTCCGTTGAAACTCCAGTACATCCCGATCACCCGCGTCGAAAATATGTGCGCGACCGGTCAGGATGCGCTGCGTAATGCTGCATATGGCGTAATGGCAGGCGCATACGATCTGGTGTTGGTGGTGGGTTTCGAGAAGCTCAAGGACTCGGGTTATTCCGGGTTGCCCGGCGCAGCTTCAAGCGTTATTGGCGCGGGCAATACTGCGCCGGGAGCCTTCGCTCTTTCGGCAAACCGCTATTTCCACAAGTACGGAGCGGGCAAGGAAGAGCTGGCAAAGATCTCGGTCAAGAATCACTACAACGGCGCGCGTAATAAGAAAGCTCACTTTCAAAAAGAGATCACTCTCGAACAAGCGATGAAAGCGCCGATGATTGCATCTCCGCTTGGGTTGTTGGATTGCTGTCCGACTACTGACGGTGCGGCGGCGGCGATCATTACTCGCACCGAGCTTGCGCCGAAATTCAATAAGGATTTTGTGACCATCAAAGCGATGGGACTCGCGGTCGGGCCGGGCACCGGGAGAATGGACCCGGATTTTGACTTCACCAGTTTCCCTGAAACACGGATGGCGGCAAAGCAGGTGTACGATCAACTGGGAATCAAAGACCCGCGCAAAGAAGTCAGCATGGCTGAGGTGCACGATTGCTTTTCGATCACCGAGATGATCATCTACGAAGACCTCGGTTTTTCAGAGCCCGGCAAGGCTAAGATCGATATCGACTCAGGAGCATTTACGCTGAAGGGCGATCTTCCTGTAAACACCGACGGCGGGTTGAAATCATTCGGCCATCCGATCGGCGCGAGCGGTTTGCGGATGCTTTATGAGATCTACAATCAGCTTTTGGGCAAAGCCGGCGAGCGCCAGGTGAAGGATATGAAGCTTGGGCTGGCGCACAATCTTGGCGGAAATCCCGGTTCGTTTACGTGTTCGATTATTGGACTGGGCCACGCGTAGTCTCGCGTATCTCTGGATGTTTGCATGGCAAGCGGGTTTGAACACCACTTTCGAAGAACCATCCCCGGGGATATTGACTCGGTGCGGCAGCGGCTCTCCGATGTGCTTGAGGGCTTTGGCTACATTGTTATCGGCGACGCTCCGATTCAAGCAAAACGCAAACGGGAAAAGAGCATTTGGGTTTCAATGGTGTTGGATTATGAAGTTACCTTGACCATCGCGTTGAAACCGATCAGCTCAGCCTCAACCCTAGCGACTTTTGAGTACGCCATCGAGCAGTTGTTTACCAGGGGCGAAATGCAGGCGCTGGAACGTGAGGCCGAAGCGATCATCGCCCTCGCGACCAGCTCTTCGGTTGAGGTGTTTTGCGCATCGTGTGGCGCCGAGAACGCGGGCAATACCCGCTTTTGCCGAGTCTGCGGAAAACCGGCCGCCCGAAACCAGCTCCCGCCGGAACTCGAAGTGATGAGGCTTACGGCTAACGCCAGCGGATCTCAAATCGAGCTTACGATCGGACTGATACTCTCATTCCTGGCTCTGACAATCGCCATACCAATAATATTGTTCGTCCCCGCCATGAAGGGAGTGGTTTTTGGCTGGATCCTTCTTGCGCTCGGGTTACTGCTTGGGGGTTACCACCTGAATTTGGGAATGCGTCGTTTGCATAAATTACTTAACCCGGTAAATCCTCCGCAACTCGAAACGCATTCCGAAGGTCCGAGAGTCTTGTCGACTCAGGATAGGCCTGCTTTGCCTCCGCAGCCGGTGTCGATCGTCGAAGGCACCACTGAGCTGATGACTCCGCAACAGGCGCCTTTGACTGCGCGCCCTGCCAGAAACACCGACTCGATGGAATGAAACCTTGCGAGTGCCGGCACATGAAAGCGCCGCACACTTCGGCTGAAAAGTGGCGACCGAGGCTGAACCCATCCGCCTTCTACCGACCTTCACGCCGTGCTAGACTCTGTCACTTCTCAGGAGGGTCCGATGGCTTATCAACTCAGCGAAGAAGAAAAACTCATACTTGCGACTGTCAAGAAGTTTCTCGATAAAGAAGTCGCGCCTGTCGCGTCCGAACTCGAACACAATAATGAATATCCGACCGCAATTGTCGAAGGGATGAAAAAACTCGGTCTATTCGGCGCCAACATACCCGAACAGTACGGCGGGTTGGATTTGAGCTACACCGTTTTTGCGATGATATTCGAGGAGATTTCGCGGGTGTGGATGGGTCTTGCAGGAATCCTCGGCACTCATTGTGTGCTGGCGGATGTGATCTCGCGATTCGGCACCGAAGATCAGAAGCGGCGGTTTCTTCCGATCATGACGACGGGTGAGAAGCGAGGAGCTATCTGTCTATCGGAGCCGCATGCCGGCACAGATCTTCAGGCGATCAAAACAACTGCTGAACGGCGAGGTGATCACTACTACATAAACGGATCAAAGATGTGGATCACCAACGGGCGTCGCGCCGAGATTATGCTGCTTCTAACCAAGACCGACAAAAACGCTAAACCCGCCTATGCTGGAATGAGCGCGCTTATCGCCGAGAAAGGCGAGCCTGGGCTGACCATCAGCAGGGACATCGACAAGCTCGGATACAAGAGCCTTGAAACATGCGAGCTGCTGTTCGAAGAGTTCCGGGTGCCGGTGGAGAATTTGATCGGCGGACACGAAGGCGAAGGCTTCAAGCACGTGATGACCGGCCTCGAGAGTGAGCGGATCAACGTCGCCGCTCGGGGTCTGGGGATCGCCCGGGCTTCCTTCGAAGAAGCAATCAAGTACTCTCAGGAACGACAGACTTTCGGCAAGCCCATCTGTGAACACCAGGCGATTCAACTAAAGCTGGCCGACATGGCGACCAGGATCGAGGCCTCGCGGCTACTGGTTTACGCTGCCGCCGAGAAAAAGGACCGCGGCGAACGCTGCGATCTGGAAGCCGGAATGGCCAAGCTGTTCGCGACGGAGACCGCTCAGGAGTGCGCGCTCGAGGCAATGCGCATCTTTGGCGGCAACGGCTATGCTAAAGATTTTCCGGTTGAGCGCTACTATCGAGACGCACCGCTGCTGATCATCGGAGGAGGTACCAACGAGCTCCAGAGGCTGGTGATCGCGCGCGGATTGCTAAAAAAATATTCAATCAACAACTAGCAGCTCCGATTGGAGGATCTATGCAATCTCACAGACGATCTAAAACTGTTCTGATTTCACTTTTCTTGGTCCTTCTCGCAACGACGCTCGCCCGTGGTAACGGATTCACCCATGAGGAGGTGCT
>DASRIZ010000206.1:0-7049 GCA_035649735.1 Blastocatellia bacterium
GTTCGATCTTGTCCAAGAGAAAACAGTGATAGAGCTGAGCCGCCTCCTCATAAGAAAGCGGGGGGCAGAGGCGCGTCTTTACCTCGCGAGGGCAGGGAGCCTTTGCCATAATCGCTATCGCGCACTCCGCCCTCTTATTCATCTTGGACATGGTTCACTTTCCGAGACATTTCCGTCCATCAAGGGCCCACAGTTCTTTAGTGTCCTTAGGAATCGGAAAGGTCATCTGCCATCATGAAGACTCCAAGTCCGGCAGCTGCTATCAAATGCTCGGGCCAGTGGCGCGTCGGGAATCCATGATTGTTTTTAGATGCTCCTGAAAGGAAAAAGGATGCAGAAAGTCTATTACCAGTGTTAGCCGCTTTTCCCCTTTTCCAAAAATCCTTGAACGTATCTCGACTGAACAAGCGCTTACGCCTAGAAACGAATCCAACGTCCTTCGCCCTCAAGCTTCATCCTGGCACGATAGACCTTGTCCCTCTCTGGATCCGGCTCAGCGGAAGCCGACTGGGTGTATCTCTTTTTTGTGAATGGGTTCGCTGCGAGCTTTGTCGGATGCGAGGAAACGAGAGCAATGCATGTACCACTACTTTCCACCGCGCAGAATCTCGAAAAACGTAACGCGCTTGCGCAAAGTTCCCCGTGAGGTATTGGGTTCTGCCCAAAAAGCTCAAAACTCCTTCCCGTAGTTCCGCACCGTACATGTAGTTGGGGTCTGTTTGCTCGGCAGTCTGAAAATAGCCGAGGGCGGCTTAAAATAGTTGCCGGCCAGCAGCGCTTGTCTTCCTTGGTCGACGTCGCCTCCGCCCCGGATGGCCGCGCACGCGGAGAGCAAAACATTCAACAAGAGCCCAGCCAGAAAATGTCTCACCTTCATAGTTAGCTCCTTTTTCATATATGGAGTTTCATCGCCTGCGATTCCATTCCCGTAGAAGCCTGACAGTGATGGTGATCTAAGCGCACTGCCTTTTTCAAAACATAGGCAAGAGACTCGCCGAACTTGATTTGAGCCAAGATCGTGAGAATCAGGAAAAATTCAGACTGATAAGATCGCGATCGCCGGAGAAAGTGACGACATTTCGACGTGTGTCCGACAGAAGTCGAGATTTCGACGCTTGAATCCACTTGCAAATCTTCGACGTCATTATTGTAGGCGGCGGCTCGGCCGGCGCGGTTCTTGGGCGCGACTGAGCGCCGATGCGCAACGCCGCGTCCTGCTGCTGAGGCGGGCCAGAATTTTGCACCCGACAGCAAACATCAAGGCACAAAGGCACGCGAGATGCGCGTCGGCTAACCTGGAGGAAGACGATGGTTACCAGTTTTGCAAGAGCTATGTGCGTTGCGATTCGGTCTCGGTTCCACCATCTCGTTAGCTTTTCAATCGCAGGAGCCTTTGTAATAATGACTGCATACTCTGCCTTTCCCGTTCATGCCGCTCCCGGCGCAGAACCGAAGCCGGCGACCGCCGCTACACAAGCATATCTTGAGCAATTTTCCGCGAGCCTTCCGTTTGCGGACAGAGAAGACTTCGAGCTGGCAACCCGCGGCTTCGTTGCGGCAGTTCCCGGCAATCGAATTTTGGATGCTGAGGGCAACCTACTACGTGACCTAAATTGTGGAAGGGTTCTTTGCGCAACCCGTACCCCCCACGGTAAATCCGAGTCTATGGCGAAATGCCGGGTTGGTGGCGAAATCGGGGCTCTTCAAGGTTTCTGACAGGGTTTACCAGGTCAGAGGCGTTGATAGTGCAAACATGACGATTGTGCTGGGTGATACCGGTTTCATTGTCATCGATTCACTGTGGATAGCCGAAGCGGCGAGGGCATCAATTGATCTCGCACGTGAGAAACTCGGGAATCGCCCGATCGTGGGCGTAGTCTACACACACACCCACGTCGACCACTACGGTGGCATCAAGGGGATTCTAGACGAGCAGGAAGCTCGCGCCCGACACGTGCCTATTCTGGCGCCGCGGGGATTTATGGACACGATCGCCTCTGAAAACGTCAGCGCGTTGCCTGCTTGGCAGCGTCGAGGGGTTTATCAATTCGGCTTTGGCCTGCCGCTGGATGCAAAGGGGTTTGTAACGACGGGCGATGGCCCCCTTTATTCGGGCTCCGACAACACAGTCTCTTTTGCGGGCACCACCTCACTTATCCCGCCCACGCACGAGATTACTCGCACCGGCGAGGCCATCACCATCGATGGCGTTCGTATGGAGTTCCAGCTTACGCCAGGAACTGAAGCGCCGGCTGAAATGAACATTTTCTTGCCCGATTTTCATACCTTGTGTCTTGCGGAGAACGCTGGCGGCACTCTTCATAATATTCTTCCGCTGCGGGGGGCTGAGGTAAGAGATGCCAAGGCATGGGCTGACTATCTTACCGAATCGTTGCGTCTATACGGGTCACGGACAGAATATCTCGTTACCCAGCATTACTGGCCACATTGGGGCCATGATAGGATTGTCGATTATGTTTCCTCGCAACGTGATGCGTATAAATACCTTCACGACCAGACAGTCAGGATGATGAACAATGGCTTGACCGGTTCCGAAATCGCCGAGCGCCTCAAGCTACCGGACGTGCTCGCCAAGCGGTGGTTTATTCGCGGCAACTATGGAACGACGAGTCACAACGCAAAGGCTATATATCAACGCTACCTTGGCTGGTACGATGGAAATCCTGCCCACCTCAATCCCCTCCCTCCCGAAGAGGCGAACAAACGATACGTCGATGCGATGGGAGGTGAAGACGCGGTTTTGAAGAAATCAAAAGATGCCTTTGACAAAGGCGACTATCGGTGGTCCTCGGAACTGCTTTCTCGGCTCGTTTTCGCCGCTCCTTCGAACGAGGCGGCACGCCTGCTGCTGGCGGACAGTCTTGAACAGCTGGGTTACCAGTCTGAAAGCGGTGCATGGCGGAACGCATATCTCAACGGCGCCAAAGAGCTAAGAACTGGAGGACCCGCTCCCGGCATTTTCGATGCTGCCGGCAATTCGTTCAGAAACTTGCCAGTTTCCTACATCTTGGATCTTCTGTCCGTTCGCCTGAACCCGGATAAGGCGCTCAAAGCGCCGATGAAATTCGATTTAGATTTGGTTGGAGAGGACAAACCTCAATCGATCGAGATCCGTAACGGCGTACTCATTCGCGAGAACGCGCCCGCTGAAAAAGGGAATACCCGCGTGGTGACCGTCGACCGAAATTCATTTATCGACGCGGTCCAGGGTCGGCACGTTGGGGGTTTATCAGGCGACGATGCGACGTTCCTCGAACGGTTTGGAAGCCTGTTTGAGGCGCCCCGCACAGGGTTTCCGCTTGCCGCTCCAGGATCTCGATAGATGGAGAACATCGATTTCGGACCCGGTCATTGCTGAATACGGGCCAAACGTGATCCGAGGGTTTTCCGATTAGGACGAGACTTCTCGGCTTGGATCGGACTCGTGCCAAAGCAACACTCGAGTGGAAGCAATGACAAGCTTGGCAGTATCAGCAAACAAGGCGATCGCTATCTCCGCAGTCTGGTCACCAACCACATCGAGGAGGACGGACGGGGGTCGCTCCCCCGGCTTCCTTTAGCGCGTACGAGTAGGCCGCCTCAATTGAAGTTGCAGGGCTCACGCCAATCGAAGGGACGATGCGAACTCTGGACGATCCCGTCTCGGCTTCCAACGCGGCGCGCGGACGATTAAGGCGAAACAATTTCGACCGTCACCGCGTTATAGAGAGTGATCTAGCAGGCCACTTGGCTCGCTACTGTTGTCGGCTCAGGTAGGCAAACGCTGGAGACTTTTTAAATAAATATGTCTGCAACTTTTGTCGGTCTTCGGCGCTCTAACTAACATAGAGTACCGTCGGCGATAATCGTGTACGCATATGGGCATCGCCTCTCTTGCACAGCACTCCAACAGAAAGAAAGAATCGTATGGATAAATACCCGCGACGGATTCTGATTGGACTACTGGCCGGACTGGCTGCCAGTATCGGCCTGGCCGCGACGCTGAGTAGCTCGATTTTGGGAGTGATCCTCGGCATCATCATCGGAGTCGGATACGCGGTGGCTTTTCGTCACACGCGGCACGCTTACATAGACAGCCTTATGACGGCAGCAGCTTTAGGCGTCCCTCTCTGGGGACTGTTCAGTGTCATCGTCTTCCCGCTGCTCAGGGGACACATGGCGCAGTGGACGGCGGAAGGCATGCGCGCGCTGTTTCCTGAATTGGTCGGCTGGGTGCTCTACGGCGCCGGCCTGGGGCTGTTTGGTCAGGCGGCTCATGATTTGGCTTTCTGGCGATGGGGGCCGGAGCCCGTGCCACAGCCGCCACCAGCCAAGGAGAAGAAGCACATCGTCATTTTGGGCGGCGGATTCGGCGGGATGACCACGGCAGAGAATTTGGAGCGGGTTTTTGGCGCCGACCGCTCAATTGACTTCACGCTGGTCAGCGAGACCAACGCGCTGCTGTTCACGCCGATGCTTGCGGAAGTTGCCGGCAGCAGCCTGGAGCCGACTCATATCAGCAGCCCACTGCGCACCAGCTTGCGCCGCACGCAGGTGGTGCGCGGCAAGGCAACGCAAATTGATTTGGAACGGCGCCGCGTCACGGTGGCGCTCGGCGGGCACGCGGAGAATGACGGCGAGAACCCGCCGCAAGAGCTTCGGTATGATCACCTGATCTTGGCTTTGGGCGCAGTCTCAAACTACTTTGGCAATCAGAACATCGAACGCCTCGCCTTTGACTTCAAGTCCTTGCTCGATGCCATTCGCATTCGCAACCACGTGATCGATTGTTTCGAGTACGCGGACCGCGAGACAGAAGCGGCCAAGCGTCAAGAGTTGCTGACTTTCGTGGTTGCCGGCGGTGGCTTTGCCGGCGTGGAGTTGGCCGGCGCGTTGAATGACTTTGCCCGCGGCATGCTGGCCGATTATCCGAATCTGCGGGCGGAAGAATTACGCATTGTCCTTGTCCACGCGCGGGACCGCATTCTGCCCGAGTTGAGCGAGCCGCTCGCCCGCTATGCACAGGCGCGCATGACTGAACGCGGCGTGATTTTCAAACTTAATACCCGCTTGATTGACGCACGCCCCGGAGCAGTGATCTTGAGTCCCGCAGAAGAGATTTGCACGCAGACTTTGGTGTGGACTGCCGGCACGGCGCCAAACCCGTTGCTCAAGACGCTACCCGTCGAACAAGACAAGCGTGGAGCGGTGGTCGTAGACAGCACGCTCCGTGTGATGGGGCAGCAGGCTCTTTGGGCGGTGGGCGATTGCGCCGGCGCCACCGACGCTAAGAACGGGAAGCCATGTCCCCCCACGGCTCAATTCGCCTTACGTCAAGCCAAGACGCTCGCTCGCAACATCCACGCGAGCCTCTATGGCGAGCCGCTCGCGCCTTTTCACTTCGATTCGCTGGGCGCGCTCTGCGTCGTGGGCCATCAGACCGCGTGTGCCGAACTCACCGTGCCGCTGTCCAGAGACAAGTCGGTGCGCTTCTCCGGCCTGCTCGCCTGGCTGATATGGCGCGGCATCTACCTCTCGAAGCTGCCCGGATTGGAGCGCAAAGTGCGCGTGCTCATCGACTGGGTGATCGAGTTGTTCTTCCCCCGCGATATTGTGCAGACGATAGATATCAGCGATCCGGTTGCGCACAACAGACAGCCCGCGGCGCATAAGTCGGACCATGGGATGCGTTCCGCCACTGGTTCATAATATCGGAGATAGATCATGCGTTCTTCACTTCTAACGGCAATCACCATCTGCGTCATCGTCGGCGCAGTGGGCGGCCTGGTGGTCACCATGGCCGTCCCGGCTTCGTCCATCATCGGCATCCTGCTTGGTGCATTGTACGGTTTGCTCTTCGCGCTCTTGGCCGCCCCGCGCGCTCTCAGTCCGGGTGCGGGTCTGCTCTGGGGCCTGGGTTATGCTTTCATTCTGTGGCTTGCAATCCCCGCTGGCATCGTCCCCGTGCTGATGGGCGGGATGCCTGCAATGGGCATGCTCGATACGGCTCGCGCCCACTTTCCCGAATTGGTCGCCTATGTCCTCGGCTTCGGAACGCCACTGGGATTGGCGCTGGGAGCGTGGGGAGGGCTTCAGCGTTATCCGGCTCAGCCACGTTTTAGTTTGCCACGCGCGATAGTGGTCGGCGGACTGGCCGGAATGGTCGGCGGCTGGGCGTTCGGCAAATGGATGGCACAGGTGAATTTTTTCCCGCTCATCGCCGGGCTGGTCAATTCCGATTCGGTGATGGTGGGCATGACGCTTCATTTCATCTTCGCGGTGATCATCGGCGCGAGCTTTGGCGTCTTGTTTCAGCCCGATGTGCGCGGCTATGGGTCGAGCATAGGATGGGGTACAGGCTACGGGTTGTTGTGGTGGTTTTTAGGGCCATTGACGATTCTGCCGATCTGGCAAGGCCATCGGCTCGACTGGTCATACCAACGTGGTAGCCTGCTCTTCGGCTCGCTGGTCGGCCATATTATCTACGGCCTGATTGTGGGCTTAATTTACGCGGCAGTAGATAAGCTGTGGATCGGCTTCTTCAAAGGGTCCGACCCGATCAACCGCGAGCCCGAAGGACCGGGCTCGCGCGTCTTGCACTCGCTGGGTTATGGCGCAGTGGCGAGCCTTGTGGGCGGAGTGCTGTTTACCATGGTTTTGCTGGTGATCGGGTTCCTGCCGAAAGTGGCGAACATTGTCGGCGGTTCATCGCTTATTTTGGGGTTCATGGTGAACATGTTGATTAGCGCGCTGATTGGGATGAGCTACGGTTTGCTGTTCCGATACGAAGCGCCCGACTTCGGCTCGGGCGTAGCTTGGGGCTTGGTCTATGGTTTGATCTGGTGGTTCATCGGCCCGTTGACGTTACTGCCCATTCTGCTCGGTGGGACGTTCAACTGGACAACTGAAACCGCCGGGGCGCTTCTTCCTTCACTCATCGGACATCTGATTTATGGCGCAGCCACCGCGGTTGTGTTCCTGGTGCTGGAGCGCCACCATTCCGAATGGCTCTTGCTCGACCCGCGCATTGCTGCCCGCGAAGCCCGGCG
>DASRIZ010000207.1:0-48131 GCA_035649735.1 Blastocatellia bacterium
AGGGAAGACATTCCTGGTGTTTGTGGTGGGGACAGGAGGAACGAGTCGGAACCTGACGACATTGCCGGCAGGAGCGCCTGCGGGATGTCCGCTGGGTAACGAGCAAGGGTTCCAGGTGACGTTCACGTGCGCGAGTTCGACGATCCCCACTCCCGGGCCAACTCCCGACATCGCGCTGGTCAATGGCTGCAAGCTTGATCGGAGTGAGTCGGGCGCGTTTCTACTCGACATTTTTGGTAGAAATTTGAAACCGACTGCAGAAATTAGAGTGGGATCGACTACACCCAGAAAGATCAAAGCCAAGGAACCCGATCCAAGCTTCCCCGGTGGTTTTTTACGACTCACGCTAAAGGGACGATTCTGCAACGGCCTGCCGGGAAGCATTGTGGTGACCAATCCACCTACTGTTCCGGGCGGACCTGTTGTGCCATCACAACCGTTTGCGTGTACCGAGCGTTGCCCGGTTCAGTAGTTAGAGTCGCCGCTGCTCATAGAAGTGAGGCGTGGACATTTTCCTTGCAAATCCGACCAACGCGGTTGGTGGATTGTTCATACCTTGCCTACCGACGCTGACGCAAACTCATTTGCAAGAAGAAGTGTCCAAACTCCAATTACCCACGGCTGACGGCGGTGGGCATCTATGCATCTCTCACGTATAATCCCCGACTCCGCGTTTGGAATGTGTTTAGCCGGCGCACTGAAAAAGAATCTCTCACCAAATATCTCTATGTCGAACCATCCGATCGACACCATTCAGTCATCAGCCCACACCGTTGAGAGTAAGAGAGACTTATGGACACGTCTCGACGAGCTCTGCAACGCACGGAGGCTAACAATCCTCGCATTTCTGATTGGCGTTGTCGTAATGCTTCTCTACAAACCGTTCGACCGGCCGGAAATCGGAGATCCGACAATCTACGATTACGTCGCCCAGTCTATTCTTCGCGGCCAGCTTCCGTACCGTGACGTGATAGATATCAAGACACCCGGCGCGCAGTATCTAAGCGCGCTTACCATAGCTGTTGGCAGCGTCTTTGATGTTAGAGATATTTTCGCGATAAGAGCTTTGCACGTCGTCTTGGCCGGGCTACTGTCGGTTCTCATTTTTCTCGTTACTAACGTCTATCTACAAAGCCGCGTGGCCGCAGCGATCGCTGTCCTGATTCCATTGTTGCGCGAACCGATTGCCAAAACCTTTATTGGAGGTACGCAGCCGAAGTTACCGATGATAATTTTCGGATTGTTGACTCTGATAATGATCGCTAAGGATAGGCCTCTCGCGGCCGGGGTGTTCTCGATGCTTTCCTGTTTATGCTGGCAGCCCGGACTGCTTTTCACCGGAACTGCGATGCTGATCTTTTCGCGGTACTTCACGAGTTGGCGCGATCTCAAAGCTCTAAAGGTGCTAGCCGGTGCGATCATCCCTTTGTCGCTGGTTCTCGGATATTTTTATTCGAAAGGCGCTCTCGCGGATTTGTGGGCCTGGACGATTACATACAATTATTCCGTGTTTGGACCCGAGGCTGGACCCACCCTCGGAGAAGCGATAAAGCACATCGTTATGATTGTGCGGCGGGTTTTTGAGAGGGATGTACTGCTGGTTTTGTTGAGCATCGTAGGTCTGTTGTTGTTCCTGGTGAGACGCGCCGGTCAGCGAGTCAAAAACGGGTCAGCGCTTGGTTCAACGGAGCTGTTCCGCGATGCGATCGTTTTACCGCCGTTGATCTACGGCGTATTCATGTTGATAAACTTTCAAGGCCCGCCTGACCTGATCCCGATCGTTCCATTCGTAGGGATTTTTGCGAGCTGGGCGCTTGTGTGGTTTGCAAGCGTCGTGGCACAGAAGGCTCCGGTGGCTGAGCAAAGGCGCCGGCACGCCAGTGAGCTTGTTGGGGCCGTTGTCTTTGCCGTGATCCTGGCCGTTGTTTTTTGGCGTGCAGGAACCTTCAAGCTTCGCGGGCTCAAGCTCCGGGATCAGGACGCTGCTGTTGCGCAGCTACGGCAGGATCTTCAGAGTGATCGGATATATGTCCACGGCGCGGTAGAACTACTGGTTTTGCTCAACACTCCGAATCTGAACCCTTACGTAGATTTCGACTGGGGCAAAGATAACTTTGTTGCCTCGATGCGCGGAGTGAGTTTTCAGTATCTCCTGGATGAGATGGAAGTCCAGGCTCCAAAATACGTGGCCTTAACCCGTCTTCGGAAGGTGTACCACAGAAAAGAGCTCAAGCGGTGGGTGGAGGAAAGGTACCAACCTGTGGAGCTTTGGCGTAAGCGAAGCCTGTATGTTCGACAATGAGCGGGAGGGGCTACTCGCCGGCCGGATCACAGATGTCGTGAAGCCCCGCTCCCCTGTTCGTCGACAATACCGGTGGACGCTCCTCTTCGGTGCAGACCAGCGATTTGGCGCCGAATAACGCAAGATCCGGAATGATTCGCCTATTGTAAATATTCATTATCAACAAGGAGAACACATGTTCAGGCGAATCGGGCTGATAGTTTTTTTGGCGTTAGGCTGTTGTTTTGGCGTCAGTTACCAGACTGCACAAAGTCAAACGCACCCTGCGGGGGATGACATGCAGGCTTACTCTTCTATCGCCCCGCCCTACGTCACTCCAGCAAAGAATCTGTTCGTTACCCGCGAAGGCGATTCTTTCGTCGTGGCCGTTACGGCGACCTGCCTCCTCGAAGATGATAGCGAGGCTCAATTTGAATTGCTCTCCTCGTCCCCGACCTTTGTTCACGTCTCCGAGGTCTATCGAAAGGAGAACAAAGCAAACGGTTACTCTGAGGGCTTAGGCGTGGTGTATGTCACTCCTCAGATCGGCGATGCAGGCAAGTACACTGTGAGTCTTGCAGTAAAGGCCTGCAGCGGAAAAGTTGAGCGCGTGATCACATTCAAGGTAAAAGTCCAACCGGCACTAACCAACTAACCTCACACGACTACTTACCACTCGGCGGCGGCTCACGGAAATACTGTTCGATCCATTCGATCCAGCGCCGCTGCACGTCGCGCTGTCGCACCGGATCCCCAGCGTTGTGCCCGTAGATTGGATAAGCAATGAACTTCGTAGGCACGCCGTTGTCCTTGAGAGCGTGGTACAGCTTGAAGGACTGCGTAGGGGTGACCCGATAGTCCTGTGTGTTGGTCATCACCAGCGTCGGCGTACGAATTTTGGATGCGTAGGCTATGGGTGACTGTTCAATGTATGACTGCATGCGCTTTGAATCAGTCCAGGGTGATCCGCCGAATCCAGCGCCGCGTCTAACGTTAGCATCGCCAAGGTTGTACTGATCCATCCAGTCAGTCACCGCTGCGCCAGCCACGGCGACGCGCCAACCCTGATAGTTTCCTATCAACCATGTTGTCATATAGCCGCCGTACGACCAGCCCGATACGGCAATCCGATTAGCGTCGACGAATCCCAGCTTCTTCAACGCTTCGATACCGGCCATCACATCCCTCCCCGGACCGGCGCCGGCATCGTTGACGATCGCCCGTTGATAAGCGTTTCCGATTTGATCGCTCCCGCGATAATTCGGCTGGAATACCACCCAACCCCTGGCTGCCATCAGCTGAGCGTTTGTTGCAAATGTTTCGAGCGACGCGGCCGTTGGTCCGCCATGGATTACCAGCACCAGCGGATACTTTTGATTAGCCGAGAAATCCGGGGGATACGTTACGATTCCGTTGTGAGTGAATCCGTCTGATTGCCACGAGATCACTTCAGTGCGGCCGAGCGCAAGCCCCGACACCTCGGCATTGAGGTTCGTCAGCCGTTTCGGCGACGCGGCAGCAGATGTCATGTAGTAGAGCTCAGCGGGACGCAGCGGATCGGTCGCGGTGAATGCAATTGCGCCGTCCTTGCCAACGGCGACATCAACCCAGAATGACGACGACGGGCTGAGCCTCCCGAGATCGAGTTTGCGCGCCGGGCCGTCGATCGGTTGCACCCAGAGCGACACTCGAGTGCCGTCATTTGCGCCGACCAGCAGCGACTTGCCGTCGGGCATCCAGATTGAACGCGCCATATGACGATCGAGCGCCCGGGTGATGCTCTTTCCGGGCCCGCCGGTCGAAGGGGAAACGAGGATCTCGTTAACATTCCCTGAATCACCATTGCGCGGCTGCCAATATGCTATCGCGGTTCCGTCCGGCGAAAACGACGGCTGCGCTTCCAGGGCGTTGTGTCCCGTCAGCCCTCGCATTCGTCCGGTTTCGACATCAAGCAGCTGGACCGTTGCCTCGCGAGCATCACCGGAGTGCGGGGTGGCCAGTCTGACCAGCACGATAGATTTGCCGTCAGGCGACCACGTAAGCGGAGAGGGCGGGGCACCCGGGGGATGGGCGATCGGGAGACTCCACGAGCCCGATGTAAGCCGCCGGGTTTCGCCGCCGTCCGCGCGCGCGAGCCAGGCGTGAGTCGGCAGCGCTTGTGACTGGATTAGAAAGTCGTCGTTGCCAACCTCAAACGAATCGTTAAAGCGCTCCGGTCCGATCTTCTTTTCAGCGTCGTCCTCGGTAGCAAAGGCGATCATGCGGCCATCAGGTGACCAGGCGAATTGTTGGATTCCTTTTGGAGCGCTTGTGATTCGACGCACATCGCCGCCGCCCATCGGCATAACGAAGATCTGCGGCCGCGGTTGCTGGCTTCCGGCGGCGTAGCTTGACAGAAAAGCCAGGCGGTCGCCGCTGGGAGAGAACCGCGGCTGGCTGATATTTCGGCGTTCGCTGGTGAGCGTGCGCTGATTGCCGCTTGCCACGTTTACAAGCACCAGATCCGAGTCATAACGGTTCTCGTCATAGTTCGCGCGTGCTACCACGACGACGATCGACTTGCCGTCGGGTGCGATCTGCGGATCAGAAACGCGAACAACTCTGGCAAGATCCTCGAGTTGCATTCGTCGTTGCTGCGCCAGACCGGTTACTACAAGCAAACTGGTCAACAACATGCTTGCGTAGACTGTAAATCGCTTCATAGGGGTCACCTCCAATCAAAGCATACGTCGAGGTCTAGCCACTGATAACGTGGCTTGAGCAGATCGGAACGCCGGCATCGACGAAGAGTTGCCAGTCAGCGAATCCGTCCGAATCGAGCGCGATTCTATCACCGACACCAGAGAACGCAAACGGAGCCGAAGGCTGACGACAGGGGCCGCAATGACTACATCACAGTACTTTCACTGCCCCAGCATGTTCAGTGTAGGGAAGGGTCCTCGCTCCTTTTCACCGCCGGTCAACAGCGAAGAGCGGGGCGAGTCTTCCGAACCCTGAACCTGCTGACTTCGTACCTTTTGCTGATTGAAGCTCTGTTGCTCGCCCGCCATTCTGTTGACGAACTCGGGTTGAGGAGCCGATTATTAGGTTAGTCATCGCATTTGGAGATGCCGCCTGAGGGCAGGACTACGAAGCTTCTTCGGCAGCCTGTTTGGGTTTAAGGCTCATCGGGTTGAAAGGCAGGTTATATGACTCGTCGTTGGTTTAATCTTCTTGCACTCGTGCCGGTCGTCATAACGCTCGGCTGCAACGTGGTGAATGCAACTGTTGCAATCCCCGATCCTATCGTTGACGCGCCGCTAGCGGCGACAAAGGGCGAGCAGACTGCGGTGCTGGCTGGAGGTTGTTTTTGGGGCATCGAAGCTGTCTTCGAACACGTCAAGGGGGTGATTGACGCTGCTTCCGGATACGCCGGCGGCCCTGCAGGCACTGCGAACTATGAGACCGTATCCGGCGGTCGAACCGGACACGCAGAATCGGTTCGCATCAAGTATGATCCGTCGCAGATCTCGTACGGCCAGCTGCTGAAGGTTTTCTTTTCTGTGGCTCACGACCCAACTCAGCTCAATCGCCAGGGACCCGATCACGGCACCCAGTATCGCTCGGCAATTTTCTGTTCTAACGAAGATCAAAAACGGATTGCCCAAGCCTATATCGACCAGCTCAATATGGCTAAAGTGTTTGACAGTCCGATCGTAACTACGGTCGGCATCGGGACCCCGTTTTATGTGGCCGAAGCATACCATCAGGATTATGTAGTCCATCATCCAAATGAGCCGTACATCGTGATGCACGATCGTCCGAAGGTCGAGAACCTCCGCAAGCAGTTTCCAAGTCTCTACAGATCGAGGTAGTTATCGTCATGGCAACCGTGTACTGCGATAATTGCGGCACCAGCCTCCTCGAGGAGACGGCAAAGTTTTGTCGAGCTTGCGGGAAGCCCACACCCTTGTCGGAAGCAGCTACAAAGCGATTTGATGAACAGCCGGTGCTTAACAATCCGACGAGCCCAGTCGGAGCTTCGTTTACGACCCCGGCTTACATGGCGCCCTTTGAAATGCCACCGGCTCAGCAGACTAACGATCTCAGGAAGAGACAGAAGCGTAATGTAATCATCCTGGTGAGCATGCTGGCGGTGATGATATTTGCGCTTGCGGGTCTGCTGGCGTTCTTAAGTTTTGGCTTTGACGCGCCAGACGGTCCCGGGCCGGAGCCGCCGCCGCTGGTTGGGGTGCCGACGCCGCCCGGCGTCCCAGTCCCGCCGCCGCCCGGTGTCCCAGTCCGACCGCCTCCTCCCTCTCCCCCGGTAATCGGAGGCCCATCGGCAATCGATCCCTCGCTAATTTACCCGGGAGCGAGTCAAACAATGTCGGTCAATCGTGAAGGCGGTAAGGGCGTCGTCCAGTTGCGCACAAGTGATTCTGTGAGGAAAGTCGCCGACTGGTACATGGCAAGATTGAAGATAACGAAAAAGGTTGAAATTGCGGGTCAAACGATTTTGAAAGCTGGAGACATTGGCGTA
Organism: Blastocatellia bacterium; assembly: GCA_035649735.1. Lineage (GTDB taxonomy): Bacteria > Acidobacteriota > Blastocatellia > UBA7656 > UBA7656 > Onstottus_A. The sequence goes on from DASRIZ010000207.1 coordinate 6,804, forward strand.
ATGATATTCGGCGGTGATGATGGAGCCCAGATCCTGATCACCCGTGGCGATGATTAGAAGGAAGTCCTTACCTTTCGATCTCGAAATCCAATCCGATGTCCAGCGCGGGCGCCGAGTGGGTAAGCGCGCCAACTGAGATCACATCAACCCCGGCCGCCGCGATTCCCGAAACCGTGTCAAGGTTCACTCCGCCTGAAGCCTCAATCAAAGCGCGGCTGTCGATCATTGCCACGGCCCGTTTTAAATCATCTACCGACATGTTATCGAGCAGGATGATGTCGGCGCCGGCCGCAAGCACCGCTTGAATCTGCTCGAGCCGGTCAACTTCTATTTCAATCTTTAGCGTATGCGGTAATGACTCTCGAGCTTGTCTGACTGCCTCTGCGAGCGAGATCCCGCGGGCTGCGATGAGCGCGAGATGGTTGTCTTTAATCATCACCGCGTCGCTCAAGTCGCGCCGGTGATTAAAGCCGCCTCCGGCGCGAACCGCATACTTTTCAAGAGCACGTAAACCGGGGGTTGTCTTGCGAGTGTCGACGATACGAGCTCGAGTGCCTCGCACAGCGGCCACGTAGCGAGAGGTCAGCGTCGCAATCCCGCTCAATCGTTGCAAAAAGTTTAGCGCGACTCGTTCGGCGCGAAGCAGGCTGCGGGCGTCGCCTGAAATCACCACAAGCGGCTGGTCGCAAGTAACAGCGTCGCCGTCCTGGATCATCGCAGCAAAATCCGTTCGCTGATCCACTGTATTGAATGCTCGCGCCGCAACGTCGATCCCGGCGATCACACCCGAGCTGCGGCTTCGCAACAGCGCCCTCGCGCGGACACCCGTCTGAACAAAGTGGTTGCTGGTAACATCGCCTCGACCCAGATCTTCTTCCAGGGCCAGTTCTACAGCCCGCTGCAAACCGCGCTCGGTGATGTAGTCAGCGAGTTGCAGATCGATGTTAATCACCTGACCTCCTTCGCGCTGCGGAACGCTGCTGCTTTATGCAAAACAATGTGCCGTTGCCATCGAGCTGTTTCATTCGGGAAGTCTCTTCGACCGTGACTGCCGCGGCTCTCCTGTCGCTCAAGGGCTGCCGTTGCCATCAGCCGGCCAATCAGAATCATGTTCCATAGTTCGTGATCGGCATGGCTTCGCGGTTCGACTGAAGCGCTCTCCCATCCTGCGAGTTCCTCTCGCGCGGAGCTGAGACCTGCTTCGTCGCGAACCAGACCGACTTTATCCCACATCAGCTTCTGTAACGATGGAAGCGACGGCTTGTCGACTCGGCGTGGTTTCGGGGAGCCGAGCCGGGTCTCGATGATTCGAAATGCGTCCGCATCCGGGCTCGCGCTTTCGTGCGCCTTCGCTTCCGTCGTGCGCTCGACGATCCGAGCGCCAAAAACCAGTCCCTCCAGCAGCGAATTGCTTGCGAGCCTGTTGGCCCCGTGTACTCCGGTGCACGCAACTTCGCCGCACGCGTAGAGACCTGGGAGATTGGTTTCACCCCAGAGGTTTGTTTGCACGCCGCCCATCAAGTAGTGTGCGGCCGGCGCTACCGGCAGCAGGTCGCTGGTCATATCAAGTCCGGCATTCGCGCAGTATGAATCGATTGTCGGGAAACGGCTTTTAACTGTTTCGGACGGCAGATGGCTAAGGTCGAGAAATACCTGGGCCCCGGAGCGCCGCATCTCGGCTGAGATTGCTTTTGCCACTATATCTCGCGGAGCAAGCTCGGCTCGCGAATCGACTTCCAGCATGAACCTCTTGCCGTCGGCGTTCCGCAAATAGGCTCCCTCGCCGCGTACCGCTTCCGAGATGAGAAAGCTCGGAAACCCCGGGATCGACAACGCGGTTGGATGAAACTGATAGAACTCGATGTCCGCAAGCTCGGCGCCGGCCCGGTACGCAAGCGCTACTCCGTCGCCTGTAGCTACCGGCGGATTAGTCGTATGGGAAAACAACTGCCCGCCGCCGCCACTAGCTAAAACGATGTGATGTCCCAGAATTGTTTGCGGCTCAGGAGGTTCGGACCCCGATTCTAACAGGGCTCGCACGCCAACCGCTCGGCAGTCATCGACGACAATGTCGGTGACAAAACAGCGCTCGATGACTTCTACACCGGCATCCCGAAGCGCGCGACAAAGACTGTGCTCGATATGGAACCCGGTTGCGTCTCCACCGGCGTGTAAGACTCGCCGAGCGCGGTGCGCCCCTTCGAGTCCCAACGCGAGCTCGTTTCCGTGGCGGTCAAAGGGTACGTTGAGAGCAAGCAAATCCCGAATTCTGCCCGGAGCCTCACGTGTGAGAACTTCGACGGCGCGCTCATTACACAATCCCGCCCCTGCTGCGATTGTGTCCTCATAGTGAAGCCTGGGGCTGTCGCAGGGTGACATCGCGGCGGCAATTCCGCCCTGAGCGTAGCGCGTGTTGCTCTCTTCGAGTGCCGCCTTGGTCAGGACAAGAACCTTGCCGTGCTTTGACGCGCGAAGCGCGGTAAACAACCCTGCTATTCCGCTTCCGATGACGATGTAGTCGTACATAGCTATTACCTTTCTTAAGGCAACGCCAACATTCGTTCGAGAGCCACCTTGGCCCAGCGCTTGGTTTCTTCATCAACCTGGATGCGATTCACAACCCGCCCTTCGAGCAAGTTGTCCAGCACCCAGGCGAGATACGCGGGATGAATCCGATACATCGTCGAACACGGACATACAATGGGATCGAGACAAAAGATCAGCTGGTCCGGATTCTCCGACGCCAACCGGTGAACCATGCTGAATTCCGTTCCCACCGCCCATTGCGAGCCCGGCTCAGCACCCGCGATGCGTGCCAGTATGAACTCCGTCGATCCCGCGAGATCGGCGGCCTGAACCACTGGAAGCTCGCACTCCGGATGGACGATCACATTAATGCCGGGGTAGTCGCGGCGCGCTTTCTCGATTTGCGCCACAGTGAAACGCTTGTGAACAGAACAGTGACCTTTCCACAGGATGATTTTTGAGTCCCGCAACCGTTCGGCGGTGTTTCCCCCAAGCGGAAGAAGCGGATCCCATACAACCATCTGATCGAGCGCGACTCCCATTTTGTACCCGGTGTTGCGTCCGAGATGCTGATCGGGAAAAAAGAGCACTCGTTCGCCCCGGTCAAAAGCCCATTGCAGCACCCGCTCGGCGTTTGATGACGTGCAGACGATTCCGTCGTTCGCTCCACAAAACGCCTTCAAAGCGGCCGCGGAATTCATATAGGTAACTGGAACGATCGGCGCGCGTTTCCCCTCGCCTGTCTCGAGCACTTCGTTTAGCGCTTCCCACGCATCAATCACGTCATCAGGATCCGCCATGTCAGCCATCGAACATCCGGCTGCCAGGTTAGGCAGGATCACCTGCTGATGAGGTTGAGCCAGGACGTCTGCGCTCTCCGCCATAAAGTGGACGCCGCAGAAGACGATATAGTCCGCGGTGGTTCGCGCGGCAGCCTGCTGCGATAGCTTGAACGAGTCGCCGCGAAGATCCGCGTGACGGATGATCTCATCGCGCTGGTAATGGTGACCGAGGATCACCAACTGCTCACCCAGCTTCTCTTTTGCGAAGACGATGCGATCGCCCAGTTCTTCATCGGTAAGCGCTCGGTATAACGCCGGAAGCCCGTGCTGCACCGGGGCGTTGGGAGGGATGGCATCATCCTGACTCGAACCGGGACCGTAGTGCGGAGGGCGTGGAGCGTCGAAATTCCACGGCTCCTGTTTTAGCTTCGGGTTGCAGAGCTTCACAGGCGTCGAAGTTGTGTTCAGGCTCGTCATCGCTACCTTCCTTTCCAGTTAAGGTGCTACTCACCTTAACATGATGCAAACCGTATCTTGAGCGTTGGACATCCTCATTACTCCTCAGTGCATTGACGCCGCTTCTGGCAGGCCCTTTCGATGCGCGCGGTATAGCCGCGGAGGCCGGTGAGCCCCGCCTTCAACGCGACTGCTGGTTGGAACAATCGTCCCGCTTGCCTCGACCTTGCGGCGAAAGTTGGTCGGATCGAGTTTGCGATCGAGAATTACTTCGTACACCTCGCGTAGTTCGGATAGGGTGAAATTCTTTGGCAGGAGTTGAAACGCGACATCCGCGTAACTGACCTTGTTGCGCAATCTCCACAGGGCGTATCGGAGAATCTCGTGGTTGTCAAAAGCGAGCTTTTTCGGAAGCCGGTCAACCGAAAACCATCGCGCTTCGCGCTGGCCGGTCGATGGATCTACGGGTTCACCGGGGACAAGTGCGTAATACGCCACGGCGATTCTGTGTTCCCGTGGATCACGATCGGGTTTCCCAAACGTGTAAAGCTGCTCTAAGTAGGCTGACTCCAGACCCGTCTTGGTTAGAAGGTGACGTCGTGCCGACTCCTCGAGCCCCTCGCCGGTATGGACCCATCCTCCCGGCAAAGCCCACAACCCGGCAAACGGAGCCGACTCCCTGCGGACGAGCAGAACGGCGAGCTCGTGCAAATCCTGTTGGCGTCGCAAAGCGAATATCACGACGCTGACCCCGATTGTGGGCCAGGGGCCTCCCTCAGACTTGATAGCCATCGTCTTCGCCGATTCTGTGCGTTTCATTCCTATGCAAACTCCTGCGTCGCGAGTAATAGTTAAGGTTACCTTTACCCGAAGTAGGACTGTAGCAGCGGGGACCGGGGTTTGTCGAGTGTGTTCTTGAAGGTGTTTGTTGAAGAGTAGTGGGTCAGTTTGAGGGCCGGCTACTTGGACTGCGCGCCACTTATTTGGAGTGCGCCGCCCGTTCCACATTTGACGATTCTCGCATGCGTGGCGGCGCTTTTCCCTTGCGCTCGCGTTTCAGTGGTTACCCGCCGCACTACAAAAGCGCCGCCACGCATGCAAAGTCACCGAATGCGGAACGGGGCGGCGCAGTCCAAAATAGGGGTCGGCTACTTGGACTGCGCGCCGCTTATTTGGAGTGCGCCGCCCTTTTCCACATTTGACGATTCTGGCATGCGAGGCGGCGCTTTCGCCTTGGGCTCGTGTTCCGGTAGTTACCCGCCGCACTACAAAAGCGCCGCCACGCATGCAGAAGTCATTGAATGCGGAACGGGGCGGCGCACTCCAAATAGGGGCTTCTGAATCCAAACTGACCGATAACCCCAAGACTGTTCAGCTCGCTTTCTTTTTCTCGGCCAGACTCTTCTTTAGTACTTCCATAATATCGATTACATTTCCGCCGTTACTCGTTTCAACGTCGGCTTCGACTATATCTTTGCCGCGCGAGCGCTTCGATTTCACGAGCTTTAGAACCCGTTCCTGACGATCATCTTTAAGGTCTCTTGTTGAGAGCGTCTTCTTTGATTTTCCGGCGATCAGCTTCTTGAATTTCGCAACGGTCGGTTTCGCTGTCTTCTTCTGATCTGGAAGTCCGATGTCACCGGGGGAACGGATTTCGTCGGGGAACCGAAGCGTCTGGGCCCGAAGGATTCCATTCTCGGCGATTATTGCGACCAGGTATTCCTTTCCACGCATTACGAAGGTTCCGATACCGGCTCGTCCGCTATCCTCCAGTGTTTTCGCAAGAAGACGATAAGCTTTCTCAGTCCCGCCGCCGGGGGTCAGGAAGTAACCGCGTTCAAAGTAGAGTGGTGGGATTGTCTTTTCATCTACAAACCGCCGCATATCGATGTCGCGGCTTTTCTTGGGCTCAAGCTTTTCGAGTTCATCGTCGGTTACGACTACGTACTTGCCCTTCTCGATTTCATAGCCTCGTATCATCTGATCATCGTCGAGGTCTCGCCCGGTTTCCTGTGAGTAATACCGCCGGCTGAGCGGTACGCCGTCCGGGGAGAGCATTCGCAGCGCGACATGATCGTTGCGGTTGGCCGGATACATATCAACCGGAACGCTGGCGAGCCCGAAGGTAATCGTTCCTGACCACAACGGGCGGACCGACGGTCGCTCACTTTTGCTCTCGCTCTTCTTTTTCGAAGCTCGTTTAGGCAGCTCGTTTCTCCTTTTGCTTCTTGAGGACCTCTATGCTTTTTGAGAGTGTCTTTTCGAGCGGCGGAGAAGACCGTTTCGATCGGACGGCCTGAAGTTTCGGTCTCTTGCCCTTCGCCTTCTTTTCGATAAAGTCGACTAAGCGTTCTCGATACTCGTCGCTGAATTCGGCTGGATCAAATTCACCTTCCAGCAGTTCGACAAGTTGGCGGGCCATCGCCAGCTCTTTCTTGTCCAGAGCTCGACCCTCGGGTTCGGGAAGCTCATCGGCCGAGACAACTTCACCAACGTGTCGTAATGTCACTAGAGTCAAATAACCGTCGTTAGCGGTAAGCCCGCCGACGTATTCCTTGCCGCGCATCACCCATCGCGCGATCCCTATCTTTTGCTGATCTGCAAGCGCATCGACAAACGCGAAGTACGCCTTTACGTCGCCGTCCGGTCCTAAATAGTATGGCCTGTCATACCATTGGCTGCTGATCTGCGCCGGCGAAACGAATCGCAGCACTTCGATATCGCGAGACGGTTCAGGCTCAAACTTCTCCAGTTCCTCAGCGGTGAGAATCACAAAAACGCCGGGCTCGACTTGATAGCCCTTTTGAACCTCTTCATTAGGGACCTCGTCGTTTGTTTCAGGATTCACCATGTGCTGTTTGACTCGAGACTTTGTTCGCTCCTCGAGGATGTGGAAGTGCACAGTTTTGTCGACGACCGCCGAATAGAGATTGACAGGAATGGTGGTCGACCCGAGTTTTAGCTTACCCTTCCAAATCGCTCGCGCGGGCATCGGTTTCAATCCTTTCCGAGGTCGTACACTGCGCGCAAAAAACGTCTGCTGAAGTTTCCTCTACACAGACGGAGCAAAGACCGCCGTCACAAGCTACGCAGTAGTATCCCGTTTCGTAGACGTACGTGTGACCGCAAGCAGAACATTGCTCGCGTCCTAATTCGAGCCACCAGAATGATCTAACCGTGTAAGTTGGTTTCCGTTTCGCGATCTCACGGTTTGGCAGCATTCTTTATGACCTTTCCTGTTTTTTTGGCAGCGTTTTTGGAGCCCTTGCCGAAATGTTTGCCTGCTCGGTATGTGTGTTTACCGAACTGCTTGCCGCCACGTGCGACGCGCCCGTGTTTCACGTTTTCACCGAGGCTCTTTCCAGCCTTGCTCATCTCCTTGCCGCTCTGTTTCATCTCGGTTTTCACCTTACCGTTGCGGTTCGGAGAGGTTTCCTGTGAAAACGTTGGTACTGGTTCGCCAACAAGTAGCATCCCCAGCACGGCGAAAGTAGTAGTTAAACTGGCTATCACTCGCTTCATAGTGCCTCCCTGTAGCATAGACTTTTAGTCTGTGTCCCGATCTAGAGCTTCCGTCCGGGACAAGCGGACACAGACCAAAGTCTCTGCTACTTCTAGTTGTCCCTGCCCATAATTGCTGATATCGCTAACCTTTGCGGCGACTCTTTTGATCGCCGCGATCGCCTTGGCCCGGCGGGACCGTTGTCTTTGCATCATGTTTGACGTCCTGAGACAGCGATCGTCCTACGTCGTCTACCTCATCGAATTGACCTTTTTCGTCGCGTCTGACGAATCTTTTGTCATCGCCTGTGTCGATCAATTCTCGTTTTTTAGAAGTTGCTTTTGCCGGCATATGGCCTCCTTTGTCCACAATGATTGGTCGCCGCGCAGATACTGTCTTGTTAGCGGTCAGTAGGCCTGTGCAGCTATCTCGTCGTTTTAGACTTGCAAGTAACAAACCAACGGTTTTGTTGTGCTTGCTCTTTGGACCGTTAAGAGGCTAGAAGATCGGAGCCGTGGCACCCTCATTGCTCGAAATGAACCAAGAAGAGATGTTTAACAATGACTTCCTAGTGTACACGTTGGTTGCGACCGCGGTGGGTATATTGGGGGGCGTTGTCGGTTCGTTCTGGGTTCCCAATGTCAAAGCCCGAAGTGCTATTCAGCATTTTGCTGCCGGTCTGGTGATAGCGGCGGTCGCGTCCGATGTGATTCCCGAGACCGAACGTTTAGGGCGACCGCTGCCAGTTATTTGCGGTTTTGCAACCGGAGGGCTGGTGATGATCGGCCTCAAATGGCTGGTCGTAAGATTCGAGAGACGCGAGCGAGCGCGAGGAAAATTACCGATAGGGCTGGCCGCCGCCGCTGCGCTGGACACATTGATAGACGGAGCGACTATCAGCGCCGGTTTCGCCGTGGGACGGCATCTCGGAATTCTGCTTGTTGTGGTATTAGCGGTCGAACTCTTTTTTCTTAACCTGTCGGTAGGTACTGAATTTCATAAAGGCAAACAAAAACGTTGGCGAGGGATGGCGCTCACCAGCGGTATTGGATCGTTGCTGCTTGTCGGTGCGTTAGCGGGGAACATTTTTCTTGCAGACGCCTCTGAGCAGGCCATCGCGGTGTTTCTGGCGTTCGGAGCCGCTGCGCTGATCTACTTGATCGCCGAAGAGCTTTTGGTTGAAGCGATTGAGGCAGAGGAGAGTCTCTTCTCAACCGCAATGCTGTTTGCCGGGTTTCTTTGCGTGTTCGCCGCCACGCTAATCAGTCGCGACAACTAGCTATTGCGGATTGAACCCCGTTGCGCGACGAAACGCTTCAACGTATTTGCCCTCTTTTTTGGTGGCCCGGCCTTTCAAGTATTCAACCAGCCTTGCGAGATCCTTCGGATCCCAATCGGGGCGGTATTTATTGATCGACGGCTCAAACTGGCTGACGTGGCTGCTGACCGCTTTGATCTTCTGCTCGACGACGTTGCTGATGTCTACCCAGTAATTCGCTTCGCTTGCGGCGTAGTAAAACATCATCAGAGGAACCTTGAAGGGCTTCAAGCCATCGACCAGCAGGTGTTCTGGATAATACAAATGAAACTCAGCCGCGCGGATGGCGTCCGCGGTATTAAACGCGGCCATCCGGTGGTCCGACTTGTGCCAGCGTTCGTGCCATTCGCCGGGATCGATGCTAAAGACGACATCGGGGCGATGCTGGCGAATCAGCTTTGTCGCTTGACCGCACAACGCTTTTGGCTCGGCATATTCCAATTCGCCGTCGTCGTAGCCCATCCAATGGATGTTTGTCTTTGGGATCCCCAACACCTCCATCGCGGCTTCCTCTTCGGCCTTGCGAATACGCGCCAAACGCTCGCTGGTCATCTCGAGATCAAAGGAACCTTTGTTGTCGTTGGTGTAGATGACGATGATGATCTTGTTGCCGTTCCTGGCTAACAGCGCAAGAGTGCCGCCGCACCCGAACAGATCGTCATCGGGGTGCGGTGTAAACACCATCACCGTTTTTCCCTTCCACTGCTCGATGCGGTCTTGCGCATGAACCGCGCAGGGCAGCAGCAACACTGTCAGCAAGCTTAAGAGTGTTCTTTTCATGAGTTCTCGATTAGGTTCAACGCTCTCCGTCTCTGATTGTCTGGATCGGCAAACTTGAGGGTTGTAATTGTAGGATGAACGCCAGGGAAATTCGAGCGCGCGATGGTGTCACAAGCCAGACTGGGGTTCGCTCGAACCGTGCACGCCACAAACGCAATTCGAGACAAGCCCGCTTCAATCAACCGTGAGCGGGCTTGCATTTTCAAGTATTTCCGGTTGCCCAGTCTTGGCGGGGCGAACCTCAAGCTGATCCAGGCACTTCGAAGAATTTGTCGAAAATTTTCGAAAATGCTAAACTCCGCCCATCGTGGCTTCCTGCATCGTTTCATATCTCGATTCCGAAGGCTTGCGCCACGCTGTTGAGGTCGAAGCCGAAAGCCTTTACGAGGCAGCGGTTCTGGCAATCCGCATTTTTAGACAGCACGGTTGTGAGCCCGGTCAAGCGAGCCGGTTGGAGGTAGAGGTGCGCAGCTCGGTCGTTCACACGATAACGCCGATGAGAATTCAGGAGTGGTTGAATGGAGGCGCAAAAACACCTAAAGAGGCTGTGATGAAGGAACGGTTGCGGGCTCTACTGTGAGGGATTCTTTCTCAAATAGATCGAGCCAGCGTTCCTGAGAGTATAATTCCGTAGCGTGAGAGGGGTCTCCAGTGAGAGTGTAATCCTGCTTGAGAGAAATATGATCCCTCGATCTGCGAAGCGCACGCCCTGTTTGTCTTTAGACCTTGTTGCAGTACCAGAACCCAATGGCATGCTCGAGGTCGGTTGGCTTGCCCCCGCGCTTCCGCAACTAGGTTCCTATGAGGAACGGCGGTGCCAGGCCACCCGACCTCGAGCATGCCGAGGTGACCGGTTACCTACAAGAGTGAATCAACAGACACGTCACATTAAGGTCTGCGTTAGCTCCAACTCCAGGAAACGTTGTACGCCTCGGCAAGGGTATCAAGGCTGTGCCGCAACGCCCCCCAGTCGCGTTCAGCGCGTGACGAGAGATGGTGCCTTTCCATGAAGCTATCGATTCGGGCAGCCCTCCTCAGCACCTCTTCGACGTCGGACCCAGCGGTGTTCTTTTCACCGTAGTGGCTCTTCAACCGGTCAGTTGCTTCCTCAAAGCCCTTCACAAAATCATTGATGCGGTCCTCTTCTTTTGAATCATCAATGCGGCTGTGATCCAGGGCGCTTTTTAGACTTTTTCGAAACGTCTCAGCTTGTTTGTCCATGCGCCCGAGCAGGTTTTTCATCTCCTTCTCGGAAAGCCGATAGACGGATTGTGCGGGGGCGGCCCCGACCAGTCCGATTAACACAACCATCGCTGTGACGATTGATCGCTTGAGCAAATTCATCGCTTACCCCTTTCTTTTCAACGCGTGTTTTTGTGGTACACATCTCTGTCTGGATTTGGTCCGCGACCGATAGGTGTACCCAGGCTGAGACCTTAGGAGGGCAAGAATCATTCCACGCGTGGGAGGAGTGGACTCGAACTGTCGAAACTCTTGACGCTTCCAAGCCTCACTCGGAGTATGATTGCGTAAAGTGATGTCACGGTTAATCTCCCATTACAGGATTCTTCAGAAGCTCGGCGCGGGCGGGATGGGTGAAGTCTACCTGGCTGAAGATACTCGGCTGGGCCGAAGAGTCGCGCTCAAGATATTGAGCGCCGACTTCACCCGGGACGAGGCTGGAGTCCGGCGATTTGAGCAGGAAGCCCGCGCCGCGTCAGCGTTGTCTCACCCGAACATCCTCACGATTTTTGACATCGGCAGGGAAGACTCGACTCACTTCATCGCAACTGAGTTCATCGAAGGCGGAACGCTGCGTCGCAAAATGCAGACCGCGCGACCAGGGATTGACGAAAGCATTGAGATCGCGACCCAAATCGCTGCTGCGCTCCACGCCGCACACCACAGCGGAATCGTCCACCGAGACATAAAGCCTGAGAACATAATGGTCCGGGATGATGGCCTGGTGAAGGTGGTGGATTTCGGCCTGGCTAAGCTCACTGAAAGGAAAGACCGTGAACCCGACGACAACGAAGCTGCGACGCGCATTCTGCTTAAGACTATGCCTGGAATAATAATGGGAACTGTAACTTACATGTCGCCCGAACAGGCCCGTGGCAAGGAGGTTGACGAGCGCTCGGACATTTTCAGTCTCGGTGTGGTAATGCATGAAATGCTCGTCGGCCGATTACCATTTGCGGGCGAGACAGCGAGCGATGTCATTGCCGCAATCTTAAAATCAGACCCTGCGCCGCCGAGCAGTTTTGATCGAAGGATTCCCTCCGAACTCGACAGAATAGTTAGCAGAACTCTAGCGAAGGACCGCGAAGAACGTTTTCAGACCGCGATGGCCTTGCTTGACGACCTAAGATACCTACAAAAGACCCGCGCAAATGAATCGGCAGATGAGCGAGAATCCGGAGTCAAACGCTCGATGTCGAGCTCTACTCAATCGGGAAAAGACGACGCCAGCTCACCCCCGATAGTCAGCATACACTCGCTGGCCGTTCTGCCCTTCACGAACGCCGGCGGCGATCCCGAAATGGAGTACCTCAGCGACGGCCTCACCGAGAACGTCCTATTCGGTCTGTCCCAGCTGCCGGAAATCCAAGTCGTAGCGAGAAGCACCGTGTTTCGTCACAAGGGCAGCAGCGAGGATTTCCTGAGTATCGGTCGAACCCTCGGGGTAGGAGGCATCGTCACCGGACGTGTTCGTCAGCGCGGGGCGACCCTTCTCATCAGCGCGGAGCTCATCGACGTCAACAGCGGCTGGCAAGTTTGGGGTGCGCAGTACAAAAGACCTACCGAGGACCTCTGCGACATCGAGGACGAGATCTCGAACGAGATCTCGCAGAAGTTGAGTCTTAAGCTTTCTCCAGAAAGACAGAGGGTACGCGATAGGCGCCGGACGGACAGCACCGAAGCTTATCGACTGTACCTGAAAGGACGGTTCTACTGGGGCAAAAGAACTGAGGAATCGTTGTACAAGGCTCTGCAGCTCTTTCGTCAAGCCATCGAGGCCGACCCGACTTACGCTCTTGCCTATGCAGGAATGGCTGAGGGATACGTGCCGCTCGCTTATTATTGCCACCTTCCCCCGAGGGAAGCCGCCCCCAAGGCGAAGGCTGCGGCTGAAAGAGCGCTTGAGATTGAACCGGAGCTCCCTGAGGCCCTCGCAGTGCTCGGATCCATGCGGGCTTTCTACGATTGGGATCTTTCCGGAGCTGAGGAGTTGTTGCGCAAGGCGCTCGAGCTGGATCCCCGATATCCGAGGGCACGCCAGTCGCTCGCGGAGTGCCTGACTACGACCGCGAGGTTCGGCGAGGCGCTCACCGAGATCGAGAGGGCCCTTGATCTCGATCCGTTATCGTTGCATATGAACGCAGCCGTGGTGTTGCTCAACTATCTTGCTCGGCGTCACGACGACGCGATCAAGCACGGCCGGCAGGCCATCGAACTGGATCCGAGCTTCTTTCCAACACGGTTTTACCTGGGTCTGGCTTATCAAGCCAGCGGAAGGCTTATTGAGGCAGTCGACGAGCTCCAACAGGCCCGAGTTCTCTCCGCCGACAGCACTCTCTTGACCGCGACTCTAGCGGGCGCGTTGGCTGCGTCTGGCAAAGAGGACGAGGCGAACGTCCTCCTGGATTGGTTGGAAGAGATCGGCCGGACTCGTTATGTCCCGCAAACCGCGGTGGCCGCCGCGCACGCCTGTCGGCAGGACGTGGAACAGGCCCTTTCGTGCCTGGAAAAGGCGAGCCAGGAGCGGTGTTTCTGGCTTCCGAATGCCTTGGCGGTAGATCCTCGGTTTGACGGATTACGCGTCGAGCCGCGCTTTCACAGCCTTGCCCAGCGCATCGGGGGCGGCGCGAACTGAAAGAAGCTGATCGTGGATTGGAGTACACAAAAGAAACGCCCGGTCTCCACTGCCAATGTCTGGTCAGTGGAGCCGGGCGGGTTTCTGAACATTCAGCTCGCTATCGATTAGTAACGATACGGCTGAAACTCGAGGATCGCTCCAAGGACGTTGCCCAGAAGACTAAAGACGCCATTCGAGTACGTGCCGTATCGATACGCGCCGTTGTAGCCGTCTTCGTAGCCGCGACGGAAACCTTCGCGGAAGTAGTACTGGTACTCCGCCAGATCAACGTAGTAACCGTTGTACCCGACACTGGCGTCCTCATACCCGAAACTATCCTGGTAGCTGTTTCGCCATCGGTCTTCACGATCAGACAGGCCGGCACGCACGCCTTCTTCGTAACCATTTCTCACCGCCTGCCGAAGCAGATCTGCGGCGTATTGGTTCGCTTCGTAGTATCTACCAGCACGATAGTAGCGATACTGCGGAGGCGCGTAGGTATACTGCCAGCTCTGACGGCGATACTGATCCTGACGTAGACGATCCAAATATCGTTGTTGATAACGCAACTGGGCTATCCGTCGCTCACGCTCGAGTAGCTGACGACGCTGCCAGTCGAGTCGCTGTTGCTGCTGCTGTTGTTGTCGATACCGCTCCAGGCGCTGTTGCTGGAACTGTTCGTCCCGTTGACGGCCCTGCCATTGCTGATCGCGTGACCCTCGCTGGTCATTGTTCGACCATTGACGGCCTCCTTGCTGATCGCGTGACCCCCGCTGGTCGTTGTTCGACCATTGACGGCTTCCTTGCTGATCGCGTGACCCCCGCTGGTCATTGTTCGACCATTGACGGCCGGCCTGCTGTTGGCGCTGCTGTTCTGCCTCTGCGGCCTGATTCTGTTGCTTTCGCTCGGCCTTCTGCTGTTTGCGCTGCTGCTGAAGGATCTGGTCCTGCTGTTGTTGATTCTGCTGTCTTTGGTTTCTCTCAGCCTGTCGCCGTTGTTGCTCTTGCTCAAACTGGCGCTGCTGCTGCGCTTGGTCTTGCTGTCCCTGGTTTCTATCAGCGTGTCGCTGTCGTTGCTCAAACTGGGGCTGCTGCTGTTGAGCCGGCTGCGACTGTTCCTGTTGTCGTTGTTGTCTTCGCTCAGCCTTCTGTTGGCTCTGCTGCTGCTGTCGTTCCTGAGCCTGTTGCTGTTTGCGTTCCTGCTTCTGTTGGCGCTGTTCGTCGGTTTTCTGTGCGCTCGACTCGACGCTTGTGCCCAACAGTAACGCGACGCCAAGAGCGGAAGCCGCCGCCAATTTCCTAAATGAATTGATTGTCATCTAATCCTCCGTAGTCGACCCCAACATCTCTACCACAGTCCGCAGTGAATTGGGCAACTGTCGTTCCAAATGGAATTGTTGTAAACGCTCAACATTCTTCCTGGAGGCCGCCGACACCGAACACTGTTTGGTGCACGAGTAACGCTAACGGGATAACGCTCGACAGTCATTCGCTGTGAGACGGTCAGTGACGTTAGCGTTGGAGGATATATTTATCCAGCAGCGCCGAAGCTCTGAAAAGAAATCAATCCGTCCACCCCGCCAGGGGTGGAATGTTTATAGAGTCGTGTTATTGGGAGACTCGCACCCCGTCAGGGGTGCTATGTTCCACGCCCAGACTAGGCTAACCCAGCGGCGCTGCGAGATTTCCCTGATACAACATTGCACCCCTGACGGGGTGCGGGCTGTCGACACCATCGACTTCTATAAACATTCCACCCCTGACGGGGTGGATCTCGCAGTTGTTTTCACAGCAGCGCAGGGGATCATTCGCTTTAAAACTAATGTGGTTTTCGAGGGAATTCAGTCCACTTGAATGGGTGTACTAACGGAGGTAAGATGCGAACCGCTTTTAGCACGGCACTTCATGTTAGGCGGCGCGTTACGGTGCGAAAGCCGAAAAAGTTTTGCGCGTTCTGCCCGCGACTTTGCGCGGAAGAAAATTGAGAAAATTGAGAACCTGGAATAAACGGAAGGAGGACACTTTGGCTTATGAAAAGGAGAATGGCAGCACTCTTCCTGTTAAACTTCCTGATGCATCCAATCTGGGCTTTCGCAGCTCAGCCTCAATCCGGAACTCCTTCTGAAGTCCGCGCTCTTGAACCAGGCAAGACACTCGAAGGGGAGATGGCGGCTGGAGAGGTTCATGCCTATCGGATCGACCTCGAAGCAGGACAGTTCCTGCGAGCCGTTGTCAATCAGCGCGGCATTGATCTCGTTGTTTCCGTGATCGGACCGGACGGGCAGAAGATTGCTGAAGTGGACAGCCCAACCGGCGCGAACGGGCCGGAGCCGGTCACCCTCGCCGCCAAAGTCTCCGGTACGTACCGCCTGGAGGTTCGCGCGCTCCAGAAGGACGCGAAGCCCGGCCGCTACGACATCAAGATTGAAGAACTGCTCACGGCCGCAGAATACCGCGCCCGGCTCGCGTCGGAGAAGGCCACCTCCGACGCGGTGAAAAGCTGGCTCGCGGCAAATGCCATTCGGTTGAGTACGGTCGAAGCGGGCCACGGCTTTGCGGAGATGCAGCCGCTTAAAAAGATCGTCGGCGAGGCCAGGGTCGTGTCGCTCGGCGAAGCGACGCACGGGACACGCGAGTTTTTTCAACTCAAGCACCGGATGCTTGAGTTCCTGGTCAATGAGATGGGCTTCAATATTTTTGCCATCGAAGCCACGATGCCTGAGTCATTCGACATCAACGAATACGTCCTCACCGGGCGAGGCGACCTGGCCAAGGCGCTTGCAGGAATCTATTTCTGGACGTGGGATACCGAAGAAGTTCTGGAGATGATCGAGTGGATGCGACGTTACAACGCTGACGCTCAGCACACACGGAAAGTGAAGTTCTATGGGTTCGATATCCAATCGGCCGCGCGCGCGGCGAAGGTGACACTGGCCTATCTGCGCCGCGTCGATCCAGCCCAGGCGGAGATGGCGGAAAAGGAGTTGGCGCTGCAGGCCAATCCTTACACGGAATTTGAATTCGCGAAGCTGGCTCAGGAGAAGAAGGCCGCGGCCGGAGAGACGATCAAGTCCGTGGTCGCGAGCCTTGAGAGTCGCAAACAGGATTACGTCAAACGCAGCAGCGCCGATGATTGGGCTATCGCTCGGCAGCACGCTCAGGTTCTCGCTCAGAACATCGAGATGCAGAGCGGGCCGTCTGTCGGCTTTACTCAGCAAGCGGTCCGCGACCGCTCGATGGCGGAGAATATTCGCTGGATCCTGGATCACGAGGGGCCGGGGGCTAAGATGGTCGCCTGGGCGCATAACGGACATGTGGCAACGCAAAATCAGTACGGCATGGACTGGATGGGACAGCATCTGCGGCGAGCGCTGGGTCGAGAGATGGTGGTTTTTGGTTTCGCCTTCAATCAGGGTGGCTTTCAGGCGATGGAGATGCCGTTCCCTTCTGAAAGAGGGTTGCGGCCCTTCAATGTCACTCCGGCGAGTGAAGGAAGTCTTGATTCGATGCTGGCGAGTGCGGGACTCCAAATGGCCGCTATTGATCTGCGAGCGTTGCCGACGGATGGGCCGGTGGCCAAATGGTTCGGCGAGCCTAAAGCTACCAGAAGCATCGGTGCCGGTTATGGTGAACAATTCGCGGCCAACTTCCTGACCCAACAGGTGACGCCGAAGATTTATGATGCGCTCTTGTTTGTGGAGAAGACCACTCCGGCGAGGCCGGTGGATAAGATCGACAGCCGTGGACCGGCGCCGAAACTCTCGGCACCTGCCAATGCCGATTTCGAGGGGGGCGAGGTCGGCAAGCTCCCGGCTGACTGGCGGGCATCGCCTAAACTTCGCCGCTACGATTTCCAGATCGCGACAAGCGAAGAGCGCCCTTACAGCGGGAAACGATGCGTCGAGATCAGCCGTGCGCCGGGCAAGCACTATGGCGAGGTGGTAGGAAGCGTGGTACAGCGACTCGACGCGACCGCCTATCGGGGCAAAAAGATCAAGCTGCGGGCCGCGGCCCGCGCAGAGCTTGCGGGTGCAGGCAATCTGTCGTGGCTGAGGCTGAATGTCTCAAGAAAAGGCTTCGGTCCGCAGTCTGCGGCATTCGACAGTCTTGACAAATATCCAATCACCTCGCCCGAATGGCGGGTGTACGAAATAATCGCCGACGTGCCTAAGGATGCGGATTCGATTTCATACGCGCTTGTTCTGGTGGGAGACGGGAAGGCCTGGCTGGATTCAGTTTCAGTAGAGGTAGTGGATAAATGATCGCCGAACGCCGGTGTTGACCGGAATACTTTCGATTACAAAGAGAATGAATCTGTAGATTAATGATTTTCATGAGGCGCAGGGTGGCGTCACTTGAACCATAAATTGGCTATCCTTAGCAAGCCTATTAAAGTCTGCTTCGAGATCCTTGATCTCTATTCACAATCCACTTGAGGACGGCTGCCTCAACACCTTTGTTCCTCAGCCTTGGAATTGCGGCTCGCCTTCGATCACGACAAAAGCATTCGGAATCCTTTTGCCATTCTTTGTTGGAAAACTATCGCCAGCATGGGCCTTCAGATCGTTGATGATGGCTATGACTCGTCTGCGGCTCGGCACGAAGTCGATCATCTCGGCAGCGTTTGGGAGCGACTTGCAGGGATTAATACAGCCGACGCTCGCGAGAAAACCCTGGCCAGGGTGGATAAGGATTTCTGAGCGCTGCCCGGTTTCCTTAAGCTCAAGGCCCGGCTTGGGCTTGGCAGATGTACTCTCCGAATCCTTGTAGCCGATCGTAACGTACTTCGCGCCGTCCTGAGTGAATAGGGGGTAGCGCCCTTCCTCGACGCGTCGATTGTTAGCAGCAGGTTTGTTGGCGCCAGGTCCGCGGGTTTCCGCAACTGTGCCTGAGAGACCTGCACTGGTCTGCCTTACCCCGTCGTGGAATATCTGGTATTCGCCGACCGTTCGCCGTTTGCCGTCGCTAGACCGCCGTTGCTCGGACTTCCTGACGATGTGAAATTCCCAACCAGTTTTTTCTATCGGCATATTGTTCTCCTTTTTTGCGACCGAGCCCTAACTGCTCAATCTCATGATGGTTCTACCCGGAAAAACATTTCGCGACAAAGTTGTGGCTACAGAGGGGTCGGCTTCGTTTAGGAATTGGAACCGAGTATGTTGGTCTTGTGCGATTGTCGCAACCTTCTTAGCAAATGGTGTCGGTGTCAAAAATCTCCGTCAAACGCGCCGAGCTGGATCAGACTCCCTGCAGCCGTCGCCATCATTATTATGTTCCATAGATTAACCCTTTCATAACATCATGTCATGGCTCTTACCCAATCGCTGGGTTACGCCTCAACTTTCTCAATGCGGTTGTAGACCGTGTCCCTTTCGACGGGTTCGAAGCCGACTCGTTCGATCATTTCGATGATCTCTTGTTTGATCATTTTTACTTCGTTGTTCGATTCGACCGAGTACGAGTGCGTGAGTTCGCCGCCGTCGGTGATGGTGCCGGGTTATCTGGATTATCTGGCCAGCTGGGCCGAGGACGCCTTGGCAGCGACGTTGCCCCCGCAGGCTCGTAATTAGTTATCGTCATTGGGTTGCTGTCAACGCTCCTTTCAAGTGGGGGAAGTAACAAAGGCCACCAAATAGGTAACCTTAACTGTCTTGTTAAATTGGTGGGGCCAAGGGGGATCGAACCCCTGACCTCATGACTGCCAGCAACATAGTCAAATCGCTCGCGGTGATGGTTGGCTCGACTCGCTAACTGTCTACATAGAAAAGGAATGAGCCGCTAGGTTGTGGAGCGGCCCAAGTCGTTTGGCGGATCGCAAATAGTAAAGGGGAATAGCAAAACTCAGCCGATCAGCAGGCGGTATGTTGCTCTGCCGATTCCTTACGCTGCGACGATAAAACGTGAGCGTATATGTCGCCAATTATCCTTGTTGAACTGTGCCCCAGAAGATCTGACACGGGTTTCAAGTTATCCGCCTGCGCCAGTCTGAGGGTTGGCACTGGTGCCTAACCAGTTCTTTAAATCGGATCAATCATCATCGCCCGGAATCGGCGTTATCGTACCAAAGAGCCCGTGTGTCTCATCGTCGATCCCAGCGGTAAAGAACAGTGTGTTAGTGGGTCCTGCGTTTGCCCCGTTCCCGAAATCCAATGCCCATAGCCCTTCGATCGTCAGAGGGCTACCGTCGGCTGTGCGCATAAGGCCATGAAAGTTCCCATGCTTCAGATCGAACGCCGCAATCTCCCCGCTGCCGAACTGACCCACCAGCAACATATTGCTGAACTTGCCAAAGTCACTTGGCGCAAGCGCGATCCCCCAGGGCGCGTTCATCCAACGTCCTGATCTTAGGCGTAAAAGAAGATTGCCGCTTGCATCAAATGCATCAACATAGCCGAGCCCGGGGCCGGCGACCTCTTCATCCCCGTCCTCATTCTGTTTGGCAAAAGCAACAAAAATCATACTGCCGATGGTCTGCACGTTGAAAGGAGCGAAATCCTCAGGAAGATTCGGATCGGAGAAAGCGCCCGCCGCCAAAGTAACCGGCAAGTAGTCTTTGTCAAACACGTCTATGGTGCCTGCAAAGAAATTAGCGGCGTAGAGGAAGTTGGCGCCGTTATTTTGGGCGAGGGCAAGACCCGTGTAGATGGCTGAGCCGGAATTATCAACCTTCAGGACTGCGCTGGTGCCCCCGCTCCAGCCGGAGAGCGTCCCCTCTTGGGTAACGAAGATAAAGCGCGCTCCCTGGAAGTCCGCGCTCCCGTTAAAGACCGTGCCGGTGGGTGTCGAAGGCGGGGTACCGCTTGGCGGCACTGGGATGGTGACCACGAGCGGTACAATCGCACCGGCGCCGTTATAGAGCGTCGACAATCCGGTGCCGTTGTCGGCGACCCACCACGGGCTTCCGCCGCTGCGGGCAAGTCCCCACGGATTTACCAGGTTAGGATCCGTTGTGGCCGCAAGGCCGGGTACATCGGAAACCAGATTGGTTTGTTGATAGTGTTGCGCGAACACGTTTGGGGAAACACTCAGTGTGATTCCAACAGCGAATATGATGGTGGAGACCATCCTGAATCGTCGGGACGACGAAAAGTGAATTGCCTCTTGACTCCTGGTTGGTGAGTTAAGCGAGCGGAACAGATTGGTAAACATCTGGGTCTCTCGACTTTCGCAGAGATTCTCGAAATCAAGCGACCACCGTTGCTAAGAGAATTCTCCCCAAAAGCCGATCGCCGGTCAACCGGAAGTCGTGTCCACAATTTGTGTTGGTGGTAGTTCGAAATCAATTCCATTGACCACGGATTGGGCGGATTAGACATTTCGCGCGGATCTGATCTGTTAGAATCCGTCTAATTCGGCCAATCCGTGGTTAATTCACCTACCAACAGAGATTCACTACCCAACAGGCATTCCCGATCCAGAGCTTCAGCAGAGTGGTGTTGTTGCTGCGCGGTTCGCGCTTTTTGGGGTGCTGTCAACGCCGCTGTCAAGGTGAGCGAAAATAACAAAGGCTACCGAATAGGTAGCCTTAACTTCTTGAATGCATTGGTGGAGCCAAGGGAGATCGAACCCCTGACCTCATGACTGCCAGCAATGCATTCAACCGCCTTCTTGACTGATTACCCAGGCTCGCTAAGTGACTGACCGGCAAAAGGATGAGCCGCCCGGTTGTCGAGCGGCCCAAGTTGTTTGTCGGGTCGAAATAGCAAAAGGGAATAGCAAAAGGCAACCGAAAAGTAGCGGGTCATGGTGCTCTGCGGATTCCTTGCGCTGCGAGGGTAGAACGTGCGCGTAAATATCGCCGGTCACCCTTGTGGAGCTGTGCCCTAGAAGCTCCGACACTCCCTTCAGGTTTTCCCCCTCCGCAAGTCTGAGAGTCACCCACTGATGTCTGAGATCGTAATCGAAGAATGGTCTAGCTCCGCCTTCTCTAGCAGTCGGGTGAGCGTGCGCCATATGTTGTTAGGGTTCAATGAGACCGGTGGTGATTTCGAGCCGCCAACCAGGTCAGAGATACTGGCTGTCCGCCTTCAAACGACGCAATAGTTCAAGCCGCTTCTGATCTAAATCAAGCGGGGCGTTGTGCCTGACCACCATGCGCTTGAACGGAATCTCGGCGCTTCCTGATGTATAACTCCTCTTTTGCTTTCATCTTGATGACCCTATGATAACGAATACCGGGTCGGCCACGCTGGTTCGTGTTTCGGCTCCGGCTTTGGTCTGTTTAGCCTGCTCGCCGGTCAACTCCAAATCGGACAGTAGCTCGGTCTCTCTGGATTGGATACTCGTTTCTCGTTTGTCTTTTTTCTTCATAATGTCTGTCTCCTTTCGTTTAAAGTTCGTTGTTTTCGAGAGCGCCTCATCGCGCTCACCTGTTAAGGCGCAATCGGACGGCCAAAACTATCATCGAAAAAAACATTTTGCGCGAAGCGCTTTGAGGTGCTGCGACCTGGCGCAGCTTTCGCCTTCACGCGTTGTTCGATTCGACCGAGTACGAGTGCGTGAGTTCGCCGCCGTCGGTGATGGTGCCGGGTTATCTGGATTATCTGGCCAGCTGGGCCGAGGGCGCCTTAGCAGCGACGTTGCCACCGCAGGCTCGTAATTAGTTATCGTCAATGGGTTGCTGTCAACGCTGCTTTCAAGGAGGGGGAAGTAACAAAGGCCACCAAATAGGTAACGTTAACTGTCTTGTTAAATTGGTGGAGCCAAGGGGGATCGAACCCCTGACCTCATGACTGCCAGTTTCAAGCAGTTTGTCTATCGCGTTCCATTGAGCATTATCCAGTTGAGAACGCCACGATCATTGTTCCACTGCGTCGATAGATTGCTACGACATATTGTCGTCTCTGCTGTCAGGATTGCTGTCAAAACAGAGAATACCGCGAGCATTGTTTCGGCCAATTCTTTCATCCTGATTCTTGTTAGTGATTGGCGGGATTTTGCCCCGCGACCTTTGGGTTATGAGAATTACGAGAGCTTGGCCCGTCTTATCCGTTCTATAGTTTAGGTGGCCCTTGTTGGCGTTAGATAGTGGATCTGGACCGATTCTGCTATCAAGTTGCTGTCACGATCGGCCGCGCGTCCAACGAAAATCCCTTGGGTTATGAGGATTACAATTAATTTGCTCGTGTTTTGGTTTCTTAAATTTAGCTCGCAGGTTTTTGCCTCGGTTTGTATCGATCGAGAGCCTGTTGTGCCCCATTTGTGTCCTTAACTCGAATGTGGTTCTGTGCTCATTTAAACGTAGCATTGAAGCGGGTTCGTCAGTTGAGAACTCGTCAATCGGAGAGCGAGCTACCAGAAGTTAATCTCCCGGCTCACCGAACACCGTGGACTCAGATGAACTTCTCACGATTTCACTGATTGCGCTCTTGCCGACAGAGCCGTCCTACGACTCCGCCGAACATCCGTTGGAGACTCATACTATTGGTAGATTTTAATCTCAACCATAGAGTTATGCTGATATATCAATCACCGACACTGCCTCTAAAAGTTGATCATTATCGATTAAGGACTCGGCCGCTCTTGAAATAACGGCGGTCCTTTCTATGTGGGTTAAGCGCTTTCTTACGGAGCAGTACATCATAGAGTCAGCGTGGGGAGCTCAATGGTTGCTGGAATACGTGAAATCCCGCCCGAACGCTAGAACGCCAACCTCGCGCCTAAAACAATTCGCCGGTTACCGCTCGTGAATATGGACAAGTTCAAAGTCCCAGGCGTGACGGCTGTCACAGAATTCTGAAAGGACTCAGCAGCCGCGCTTATCTGGATCAGCTGGAACGCTCGCAGCTCTACGGGCGGACCAAATCGCTTCGATCCGGCAGGCGATTCAAAGCGCAGAGAGTTCAATCTGAGTAACGCAAGGCTAGGTCTCCCGAGTTGGGGTCCTCTCACTAGGCCCTCGCGCTTGCGACCAATTTTTGCACTTGTTATAGTTGCCCGCCGTATGACGTCGCTTCGGACCATTGCAAACTGCATCTCGATTACGGGAGAGATTTCGATCATCCGAGACTTCTTCGGCTACAAGTCCGGCGTCTACGGACACATGTCATTCGAGGACGTTGCGGCCAAGGGCGTTGACGGCGTTGCGATCGATCCGAACGCTCCCGGGAGACTATCGCTCCTTCAGCAGGTGAATCTCCTCAAGGGGCCGCACATCAACCTGGACCTCATTCGCGTTGGCATCGAGGATTTCACGACCGTCCGAGAGCAGGAGCTCGACGTCGCCGTTCAAATCACGCGTGAGCTCTACGCGCGAATCGGCCTCGGGGTCGGCCGCGTCCTGCGTTTTTCAATCAAGAAGGCCGACGCTCGCGGACTCACCGTCATCGAGACCGAGGACGACGTCTACGAGTTGATCGACAACTTCTCCGCCCCCGGCGGCGGTATGGATGTCTTTTTCGTGAAGGATATCGAGTTGAGAGCGGACGGCGAAACGCCGGTCAAGGATCCAGAAGGCACTGTGGTTAGCCTGACTGGCTCGACAACCACGGGGATCGCGCTTGCGCACGAGCTGGGTCACTACCTCGGGCTCGACCACGTCTCGTTGAGTACGAATCTGATGTCCGAGAACACGTTTCCGAAGCTTCCATTCGACCTCACATCCGAGCAGGTCAGCGACATGAAGAGCAGCGAACACGTTGCCGAGGGGTGCAGCTGAAGATGGCGATTCCCAAGCCCGATATTCCGGCCGGTCCTCTCGCGCCCGATGCGATCCGCGTCGCGGTTCGCGGGCGCGATCCGAAGATCTCCCAGACGACGGCGCTCTACCTCCTGTCGCGCCGGTCCGACATCCTGAACCGACACCTCGACTTCCAGGCGGTGCTGGAAGACGCTCACGCGCCAACGGGCGCACGATGTGCTGCTGCCATGCACCTGGGCGACATCGCTACGCCCGAGTCTCGTAAGATTCTCGAGCGCAATCTCGGAATCGAAGACAAAATCGTCCGCGGACGGGTCATGCGATCGCTGGCAGTGATCGGAGACGCGTCGTTGCTGCCACGATTCGCCGAAATCAGGGAGCAGTCACGCGGTTGGCACGTGGAGGAGGCGACGTGGGCCGCGCGGCTTCTCGCACATCGCTTCAGCGTGCGCGGGCAAGAGGTCCCTGCGCCCAGGGCGTTCCTCGAGATCGACACTCGCGCCACCCGCGATCTCGCGATACGCGAGGCTGACGACCGGGACAAGTCCGCGCTCAAGAAGTCCTTCGATCGTCAGCCGCTCGGGATGACTGTCGATTGGAGCCTCGTCAGTCGTCTTCAGTGTGGTCGGCGGACGATGTTCCTGTTGCTAAACCAGCCCGCATTGGAGAGCTGGCGCGCCGAGCGTGGGTTGGAATCCTGCTTGTTGCTGGGGAGCATCGTGCACCGGCAGGATGCCGAAGTTCACACGGCTCTTTACTATCTCTTGACCTGCCCTTCAGAGGCCGGCAACAAGGCGGCGCTGAGCTTGTGGACCGCGAGAGGCCGTTTGGTCTACGCAGGCGAAGCGATGCGACAAAGGTCGGCGGTCGAGTTCGACATTCGTGGGATAGACGACTTCGGCGTCGTGGCAATCGACGTCGCTGGAACGTGGACCGATGGCCGCATCGAGTTGGTCCGGAAGAGAGTTGGTATTGGAGTAGCCAAGCGTCGACTTCTGGCAATAGACCAGATCGACCCTGCAAGCCCCCCAGTCGACTAACTGGAGGCACCGAAGAACAAAGAGGTGACTAGTGGGAGAACAATTTGATCGCGTAGCCATCGCTGACAGCCAGACGGAGCCCGAGTACGTCATTCTCGAAACGCAAGCCCTGATTGATTTCGGCCACGGCCAGGGCCCGCGCTGCGGCGTGGTGGCGGTGCTCGGCGGCGGAAAGATCTTCGTCCAGGGAACCGGTGAAGCGAGGCTCGACGGCGGAGTGAAAGACGCCTTGCAGGGAGTTTTCCCGCCGGGCCTGCTGCTCACCAGCGAGGGCAAGGCGGCGGTCGCGATCACCGCGCATCCGGACCCGACCGGGAACCCGTCGTCCGCGTCGGTTTCGGTCGAGGGCACATCGGCCACGCTTCGCATGCGTGACAAGGAGGGTAACGACCACACGCTTCTCGACGGGGCCGCCGCGACCCTGTGGCTCGGCGGCAAGAAGGCGGACGGCGACGTCGTTCTCTTCAAGAAGCACCAAACCCAAAACCGGTCGACGGCCTGGGCGACGCTTCACCTCGACGGCGACGACAGCACCTTGACGCTGCGCGACGGCGACGGCAACGACCACGGGTTGCTCGACGGGGTCGAGGCAAATCTATGGCTCGGCGGCAAGAAAGCGGACGGCGACGTCGTTCTCTTCAAGAAAGGCCAAACCCAAAACCGCTCAACCGCCAACGCGACGCTTCACCTCAATGGCCACGAGAGCACCTTGACGCTCCGCGACGGCAAAGGCAACGACCACGGGTTACTCGATGGGGTCGGCGGCGATCTTTGGCTCGGCGGCGAGAAAGCCAGCGGTGCGGTAGTTCTCTTCAAATCGGGCGAGAAAAACAACCGAGTCCTCGACAACGCGACGGTTCACTTGAGCGGCGACGAGGGCAAGTTGCGGATCCGTGACTCGGAAGGCAACGACCATGCGCTGCTCGACGGGGCCGCTGGAAACCTGTGGCTTGGCGGCAAGAACGCGGACGGCGACATCGTTCTCTTCAAGAAAGGGCAGACCGACAATCGCAACAGTGACAAGGCAACCATTCACCTCGATGGATCGAAGGGCGACATCGTTCTGCGCAACGGCGACTGCGCCGAGGACTTCGACGTCGTTGAAGGACTTGAAGTCGAGCCTGGCACGGTGATGGCCATCGACGACCGCGGACGGCTCACGCCGAGCCAATCGGCTTATGATCGCAAGGTGGCTGGCGTGATCTCGGGCGCCGGCTCTTGCCGACCGGGTATCGTTCTCGGGAGAGAGAGCGAGCATCGTGAACGCATGCCGGTCGCCCTCGTGGGCAAGGTTTTCTGCAAGGTCGACGCGACCGCCGCATCCGTCTCGGTCGGCGATCTTCTCACCACGTCCAGCACGCCGGGTCATGCAATGAAGGCAGAGGATCCGCTTCGCGCATTCGGTGCCGTGATTGGCAAGGCGCTCGGCGCTCTCGAAGCGGGGACTGGGCTCATCCCGATCCTGGTTGCGCTTCAATAATGCGGCATGATTTCCCAGACTCTTCCTAAAAGTGCGGTTCGGACTCTTTTGCGCATGGCCCTCAATCAGGCTCTGAAGTGGGGTCTGGTACAGCGGAATGTCGCGGCCTTAGTCGATGCCCCCCGCGCTGTGCGTTTCGCTTCAGCCTATCGACCAGAAGCAAGCGCTGGCATTTCTTGATGCGCTCAAAGGCGACCGTCTTGAAGCGCTGTTTACCGTCGCTCTATCGCTCGGACTTAGGCGCGGTGAATCGCTAGGCTTGCGGTGGCAAGACATAGACTTCGAGAACCGCACGCTGCGAGTGTGTCAGCAACTACAGCGCATTGATAAGAAGCTTGTGTTCGATGAGCCGAAGACAAAGAGTTCCCGCCGCATTCTCGGTTTGCCAGATTCGCTTGCTGCCAAATTGCGAGAGCACCGCACCCGCCAGCTTGAACAGAAGATGGCCGCAGGCTCGGAGTGGAAAGAAGGCGGACTGGTGTTTACTACTTCGCTTGGAACTCCGATCGATCCGCGCAACGTCAAGAGAAGGCTCGACAGCATTCTCGATAAAGCGAAGCTCCCGCACTTCCGTATTCACGACCTACGCCACTTTTGCGCCTCGCTGCTGTTAGCTCAGGGAGTCGAGCTAAAGGTGGTCTCTCAGATACTCGGTCACACTCAGATAAGAGTAACGGCGGACATCTACACGCACGTCCTACCGCAAACGCAGAAGGCAGCGATCGACTTGCTGGATTCGCTCCTTACCGGCACGAAGTAAAGCTATTATTAGGGTTCCGTTGCTGCTCGGAGGAGTCTCCTGAGAGCGAATTCCTCTGATGCTCTTAGAGGTTGAATGTCCCAGTTTCGCAGGAACTCAGATAGGCTCGTAGCGTTAACAATGAAAACAGTTCGTTCGCGCGCCTGATTCGCTGTCGCAAGGTTGTGAAGGGACGCGCCCGGCGGAAAATCAGTTGCCAGACTTTTGCGGAAGCGAATGAATGGGACTATGGAGATTTCAACATCTGAGGGGTCAAGCGTGCCGTCAACGATCTTTACCTCGCTAGACCTAAAGCGGCATACGGCGATTTCGGCATTTGTTACAATCGCTGGAAGGATGAACAAGCGGACGTGTCCCGATTCCTGCGACTTCTGAATATCTACCTCTTCCTGCGCAAGCCCTTCGACGGATTCGAGTACCTCGCGGGCAAGACTTTCAAGAATGGGCTGTCTCCTCTGTTCGTCACTAGGTAGTACGCAGAACTCAGATTGAAGCGACGCGGGCGAAATACGCACGTTATCCCAGATCCTCAAGTCTTGCCATGGAATAGCGACCGGCTCAACGGCGGTGCGCTCTAATGCATAACCACGCATTCCCCGCGCTTCAACCTCGAAGCAAGAGGCCACGTGCGTCTCTTTAGATGCCGATTCTCCAGGAAGCAAAAACAACCATCGGAGTTGCCGTGCGTCGTCTGCCTTCATTCTCTTGCACTCGATGACTAGACGGAGCGTCGAAATCACGTTGTGTTTAAGAACTATGTCGATGAAGCCTGACGACTCGGTTCCAGGATTTGACCAAGGGTGCTCGTGGCTCGCAACCGACCAGCGATGATCGGCCTGAGTACTACGAATCTCATCTTCGACTCTCAACTGAAAAGGGAATCCAGACTTGTTGATCTGCTTAAGGGTGTTAGATTGATCATGCATCCCGTTCCCTCCTGAGAGTTTTTTCGGTTGCTGTCACTATGCTGTCAAACCATCCAAAAACACTTAAGGCCACCTCTTGCGGTGGCCTTTAACTCGTTGGATTTATTGGTGGAGCCAAGGGGGATCGAACCCCTGACCTCATGACTGCCAGTCATGCGCTCTCCCAGCTGAGCTATGGCCCCACATCACTTTGTTGCAAGAACTTATATCGCGTCTAGTCCGCATAGTGCAAGGTTTACAACTGGAACTCTACAACTACTGGCTCATTTCCAAAGTCGGAGTGACAGGGCGCGGGTCCATTACGTACCACTTCGATTCATCAAACAAGTTTAGAAAGACATACCCCACTGCAGTCCAATGCTATGATGGGTTGCGCCTGTTTGGTTAATTAACTCGGGAACCGAGTTCAGGCTCTTATCACCGGTCCTTTTGAACTCTCAACGCCGGAATTTCTCGGCAATGCCGTCGAAGGTCGAGAAAACTGGCTCAACGGCATAACCTGCGATAAAGGCCAATGCTGAAGGAGACAGGCTGCCTACGTTCGCGATACCCACGAACCCAATCACTACTCCAGCAAGACCGCCGAGTACGACTCGCACCACGTGTCGGATAGGAGAGGTAGTAGAAAACGTAGTGTCCTTAATTTGATCCGAAATGAGACGTATAACATAAGCGCACGCACCCATGAGACCTAGGATGATCGGCAAAATTGATGAACTGATTACGCCAATACTGAGCGACGCCTGAAGCACATAAGAGGCAACGTATCGACGGACATCGTAATAGTTGCGCACTGCGTCGCGAAGCTCTTGAATACTATTCACAGGCTGTAGGCTTCCCCGCTCAAAACCCGCAGCGGAAAATCCGAATGATGCGAGACTCGACATAAATCGGTTTTTCTCTAGCATCTGATCTAACAAGTAGTTCTGCTCTTGTACTTGGTTCTGAAGAAGTGCGATCACTTTTTGCTGGTCCGCGCCGGCCTCCGAGAGGTTGTTTTGTCCAATAAGCGGCTCAAGCGAATCGACTTCGGAAACCATCTTCTCCGTCAATTGGTTGCCGGATTCGATGAGTTTCTGAATTTCTGAGCTCAGATGGGTTGTAGTGGAGACTAAGAAACCCAGGATGACAGCTATGCACAACAGGAACAGTAGCAAAATCAGGTACCGGCGAGCACTTCGTCGCGCCAGAGAGATGGGTTGCGCCGTCTTCTGCCAAAACTTCCACTTTGGAGGCGGGATTTCCCGCAGGTTTGTCGATAGCGTATCCATTGTCACTGGCTTGATGAGCGTGCAAAGAGAATTGAACGCGAGCCAGAATTCCGTCGCAATCTCTTGATCCCACGTATCAGCATCGCGGGCATCCCACGCAGAAGAAATAGTGGCGACTATTGTTTGCGGAAGATCTTTGGTGTTTTCTGCCGCAAATCTAAGTAGACCGCCACATCTCGTTAGAGCTTCAGACTCGCTGGGTGTAAGCGGACGCGCCATGGTTTCTCCTATCAACAGATTGTTAGCAGTCGTGTCTGGACGTGTCCGCGTTGAATCAACATCGTCATTTGGCTAGTTGGAAATGATGGCTCCGGGAAATACCCAACTGTAGTAAACACCAGCCCAGTATCCTCCCAATCAGGGCCGAGCTTCATTCGCTCTTCTCGTTGTCGAGATCGGTGCAAGCGCAGAGCAGACACCACACCCAAAGGTATTTGTGATAACGCGCCTCGATTGTTCGACTCGCAACCTGAATCGGAGTTACGCAAGCTGTCCTCGCGCTGATGGCCCACTCGAAATAGGGCAAACTTATATCGCGTTTACTCCGCATGCCGCAAGTTTGGCAGCCACCACCCGCAATCATTGCGTTCAATTCGAGGACAATCCTGAATCCAACTGTTCTTTTCGGCTTACTCCCATCCGACGCAACACGTCATCGAACCGCGGGTCCGAGCGTAGCGTCTCGAATCTCGGATCAGCTTGTATGTGCGATAAACTCGGAAGTCGCGCTCCCAACGCTTTTTCGATCCACTCAAATGCTCCGTCTTTATCCCCAATCGATGCGTAAACGCACGCCGCAAATAGTGGCGTTATCAATCTTCGCTCCACAAGCTCCGGAGCGAACTCAGCAAACCTCCGCCAGAAGCCGCTCATCCCTGTTTCAAAGAACGCCTGCAAGACAGCCTTGCTCATCTCTGCTTTCCCCGGCCATTCGCGAATCATTGTCAGGTATTCGGCCACCGCTTCTTCGTACTTCCGAAGTTGCTCAAGACAGCCTCCGAGCAACTGGTGGGCAATGTGGAAGGTGGGATCGTTCTCCGCAAGACTGATTGTCGGTTCCAGTTCGATGCTTTTGCTGATCTGGGTCAATGCTTCGCCATATCGTCCAATGTTGAACAAAAGAAAGCCCCAGCCCATGTTTGCCGGCACCGATAACGGATCGAGTTCAACGGCCAGCTCCATCTCAGCTATCGCCTCGTCAAACCGGCACTGGTTCATCAGCGACATACTGTAACTCTGATGGGCATCAGAAAGGCTTGGGTTTAGTTCGATTGCCAGCCTCAATTCTCGCTCAGCTGTAGGGAAATCCCAGTCGTTAAAATTCGCCATGTTCCCAAGCACCAGATGCGACTCCGCCTGTGCCTCGTCGAGCTCCAACGCCCTGTGCGCGCAGGCCTTCGCCTGCAAGATCGCTCCGTGCGCCTGAGCAGTGTCCGGATTAAAGTAAGAAAGGACACCATAGGCGGCTGCCAGGCCGGAATAGGCGAGCGCGAAGCTCGGATCCTTGCTGAGCGCCTGCTCAAAGAAGGCGATTGACTCGCGCAAGCCGTCTTCCGTCCACTTACTCCAGTGGAAACGACCCCTCAGGTATAGTTCGTATGCTTCGGTGTTCTCAGTCGCCCGCTTCGCCAACTTTCGTCTCTCGCCGGTGCTCAACTTGAGCCGCAGTTTCTCACCGATGTCGGCTGAAATCTCGTCCTGTAACGAGAGTATGCCCGATAGCCTCCTCGTATATTGCTCGCCCCACAACAGTGATCCATCGTTCACGTCAACCAATTCTGCACCGAACAGGAATTTCTCTCCCACTCGACGCAATCGTCCGGTAAACACCGCCCGGACGTTCAGCTCTGCGCCCACACGCTGCGGATCGATGTCGCGGCCCTTGTACTTGAAGACCGTGCTGCGCGCCATAACCCGCAGCTTTGGGATTCGAGACAATGTGTTAATCAGGCTTTCGGTGATTCCGTCGCTCAGATATTCAAAGTCGGGGTTGTCAGTAGAATTGATGAGGGGCAAGACGGCTATGGAATCGACTGACTTGCGTTTCCGCGATCGAGGACCCGAGCTCTTCTTCGCAGCCCTGGCCCGCGGCGCTTCAGCACCGGGGTGCCGTTCGCTCTGCGTTTCCGGCGGCAACATTTTTGTTTTCAGTCCGGAAGCGAGGTTCTTCAAATCGATAATGAAGTCTCGTGCGGTCTGGTATCGAAGTGTCTTGTCTTTTCGGAGCGCCTTGGAGACTATCCACTGCATCTCGGCCGGAATCTGCGTGGAATAAGCGGCAAGCGAAGGCGGATCTTTGCTCAGGACCGAAACCAGAAGATCACCCGTCGTGGCGCCCTCGAACGGCAGCGTCCTGGTCAACATCTCGTAGAGCAGCACGCCGAGGCTGTACAAATCGCTGCGGCCATCAATTCCCAAACCTCGCGCCTGCTCGGGCGACATATAGGCGATTGTGCCCAGAATGATGCCCGGAGCCGTTTCTTTCCCTAACTGCACAGTCCGCTCATCAGATTGCTCCTGAGTTGACTCCGGAGTAACGAACATCTTGGCAACGCCGAAGTCGAGGACTTTAACCAGACCGCGCGGGGTGATAATCAGGTTCGAGCTCTTGATGTCCCGGTGAACGATTCCCACCGAATGGGCTTCATCCAGGGCCCCGGCCACTTGAATCGCGATATCAATGGACTGATGAACGCCCAGGGGACCGTGTTCCAGCATTGTTGAAAGCAGGTCTCCCTCGCAAAACTCCATTGCCATGTACATCGCGCCTTCGTGTTCTCCGATGTCATAGATCGCGGCCACGTTCGGTGAGCGAAGCGCGGATGCGGCGCGGGCTTCTCTGAGAAACCGTTCGCGGCGGTCTTTGTCATATTGGTATGAAGCTGACAGGAACTTTACCGCTACGCTTCTTCCGAGCCTGGTGTCTTCGGCCAGGTACACTTCTCCCATTCCGCCCGAGCCGAGGATCTTCAGAATTCTGTAGTGCGAAACAGTCTCGTCAATCATTTCGATCTTTTCACTGGCGGCGTCTCGCCCTCGACTCGACGGTCTTTAGTTACGCTCTCCCATTTGTATCAGCTTGAGTTCGAGCGCAGAGATCGAGCGATCACCTAAACGAGTAGGAGCGCACAGGGCTCCAACTAGCGGGATGCCGTCTCCGAGTTTGCTTGTGTTGATTGTCGAAACGACGCTAACAGAAGTCGAATAATTCCCACAGGTTCGTTTGAATGCTGCGCAATTTCGTACCAGAGAGAGGGTTAGTCACCCGATACATGTATCTCATAGGTCAAAGATAACGACTCTTTAGAACCCCCAAGTGATGCCGCTCGTGACCCGCAACGATAAACGCAAGTCCGCGAACCGACACTTCGCTATCGTTGGCGGTGCCCCGGCGATCCCAGGCGTCCGCCTCCAAACTGCCGAACAGCGCGATCGTCGAGCGTCG
Source organism: Blastocatellia bacterium (assembly GCA_035649735.1). Classification (GTDB taxonomy): domain Bacteria; phylum Acidobacteriota; class Blastocatellia; order UBA7656; family UBA7656; genus Onstottus_A. Next base: position 39,588 of record DASRIZ010000207.1, read on the forward strand.
AACAAGCTCGTACTCATCGGCCAGGTTCTCAAGGCTACGTTTGTTGAAATCAGCGCCTCGAACGAAATCGTCCTGCTCAAATCCTGAGAGCGGTGTGGTGTCGCCGCGGCCAAACCTCAACGCGCGGTAGGCGAACACTCTTTCGCAGTCGATGATGTGACCGATCAGCTCCTTGATGCTCCACTTGCCTTCGGCATAGCGAAACTCTCCGCGAGTCTCGGGAATTCCGCGTATCAGACGAAGCGTTTCCTCAAGCTGTCTCTCGAAGGTTCCGACAATGTCCCCGTCCGGCACCAGCGAAACGTACGTTTCATAGTAAGCGGCGTATTCCGATGTGTGCGGTCTTGCAATGGCTGCGGTACTCATTGATCTATCTCCGTGGTCCGTAGTCCGTGGTCCGTAGTCCGTGGTCCGTGGTCCGTGGTCCGTGGTCTGTGGTCTGTGGTCTGTAGTAACTTCTCACCATTAGCTACGGACCACGGACTACGGACTCCCTTTTTTCAATTCCCTGGCTGAGCCGCGCGTTCCTTCTTGTAGGGTTGACCCAGGTATTTTTCAGCCGCTTTTTGAGCGTTGTTGTGGGTCCCGCCGGTATCCTTAGCTTTGTTGTATTCGGCGACAGCACGATCGCGATTGTCCTCGGCATCCCAGGCGTTCCCGCGCTTGATGTACGACCATACCTCGAGCCACGAGGGCTCAAGATCTCCGTTGACCGTTTCGGTAAAAGCATCGCGCGCCTTTTGCCAGTTGCGCTGCTCCATATATAGCAAGCCGATGTTGTACCAGGCCCACGACGAACGCGGATTGAGCTTCAACGCTGCCCGGAATTGCTCCTCCGCCTCAGCGTATTCCTCGCGCTCAAAATGCTGTATGCCTCGCCGCACCACAACCGATACGCGAATCGCATCGCTGATGCGCAGATATCGATTCTCAGGATCTACCACAACCTCGAGCGGTTTGCCGTCGCTCGAGAGATCGAAGTCGGCCGATGTCCCGCGCATGTCCAGCGTCGTTTTCGACTGGCGGCCGCCTTCTGCTTCCAGCGCAACACCGACCGGTCCTCTGAACGAATCCATATTCTGGCGGACTGTCCCGCGCACCTTGAACTTGCCTTCCTTTGTTCGAATGATGGAGTACTCGACCTTGAACTCCGGCACTCCAGTCGAGTCGATCCACATCCCGAAGAACCCTCGCATCTTCTGCCCCGAAACCTTGTCGGTCAACGTCTCGAAGTCTTCTATGTTCGAGTTCTGTCCCTTGTAAGTCGAATAGTATGTCTTCAGGAGGTTAAAGAACTTGTCGTCGCCGATCGTGGTCCGGAGCATATGATAAACATAAGCGCCCTTGTAGAAGATCACTGACCGGTAGGCTGGAGATTGATCGTTGAGCTGCGCCGGCGCGCGGGATATCGAAGCTTCCTGTTCAAACGCAAGCGCCAGCTCGATTTTCTCGGACAGAGTCTCGTGAAACTCCGCGGAGCTCTGTTGTGATTCGCGATACAGAACCGAAGAGTACTCGGCAAGTCCCTGCGACAACCAGGCGTCATCAAAGCTCTTCAACCCGACCGCCTGTCCCCACCACTGGTAAGCGATTTCGCGAGCCAGCTCATCGATTGGAAGCGGTTTGTCTGACACCAGCGTCCGGTGCGGGATAAAGGTGATGCCGGCGCCGGCATAATAGTCGAGCGTTTCGTCATCGATCTCCGCGACGACAAATCTCGAGCCGAGCAGAAACGGGCCAAACTTGCCGTTGTAAAACTGGATTATCTGAAGGATTTCCTGTCCAAACTCTTGAATTCGCGCCTCGCTGCCAGGCAGGACCGCGAGGTCCAGTTGTATACCGCTCGCGTTGATCGTTTTGGTGATGAACTGCCCGGCGGCGAATGATCCCGGAAGCACCGGCTGGGTCTCAACAAAAGTAAAAGTCTTCCGACCATCTTTGTTGGCGACCGGAGTTACCGGGTTTGCGCTGTGCCCGGCAACGATCCAATTGCCTGGAACCGTGAGGCTTATGTCCGAGGTGGCTCGGTCGGCGGCGTATCCGTGGAACGGAAACCAACGCGAAGCATAAAACAAATACGAGCCTTCGGGACCGATATAGGCCAATCGAGTATCGGCGATTGGGCCGCCTTCCGGCGTCGCCAGAGGCCCCGCGTAGTCAATTGTTAATGTGATGCTGGATCCGGCGGCTACCAACTGGCCGAGATTGATCTTTAGATTAAACTCGCTGACCTTGTCCTGTATGAACTGCAGCGCGGTCTTACCGTCCGGACCCTTAACACTTGCGACAGTAAGCGAACCGTTTATCTCCAGTACCGCCGACTGCGTTGGTTTGACAGCCTTGAGCGTTACTAAAGCCTGCGCCTTCAGGGTGTGAGAATCCGGCAATAACTCGGCATTGATCTTATAGTGGGTTATGTCGATCGCTGGAGCTTGTTCAGTCTGCGCAAGGGCCGCGGGTGCGAGGGCAAGGAGCAGGCCCAGGAGCGCAATTGAAAACGCTCTCTTTCTGGTTTGTGTTGCTACCATTCTGTTCTGTTTCCTTATGCTTGAGTGCGTCACGACGGTGTGAATTATACCATCGCGTTCGCCGGCAGTACCAGTAATGGGAAATATGTCCGACAATTACCGGCCGTCCACTGGGAGTCCAAAAGAACGAATGGAGCGGGCCTGCCGCCTTGCGAGGGAAGTTCCGCGGCTAATCGCAAATCGCAGGCCTGGCACCGGTGTCTGGCACCGGTATTATGCTATCATTGCTCGCCTTTGAAGCTCGAATACCCGGGAGGCTGCCAGCATGAGCCAAAAGTACGTACTTGCGCTCGATCAGGGAACTACCAGCTCGCGCGCGATTCTTTTTGACCGCCAGGGCCGCGCGACAGCGGTTGCCCAGCAGGAATTCGAGCAGCTCTATCCACAACCCGGATGGGTCGAACATCGGCCCGAAGACATCTGGTCCTCTCAGCTCAACGCCGCGCAAACTGTCTTGAGGGAAGCCGATGTGAAGGCCGATCAGATCGCGGCGATCGGCATTACGAATCAGCGCGAGACGACAGTCATCTGGGACCGCGAAACCGGCGAGCCGATTCATAACGCAATCGTCTGGCAGTGCCGTCGAACCGCCGCGGACTGCGATCGCATGCGCGCCGAAGGACTTGCGCCGATCTTTCAACAGCGCACCGGGCTGGTCCTGGACGCGTATTTTTCGGGTACGAAGGTGCGCTGGCTGCTCGACAATGTCCCTGGCGCTCGAGAGCGTGCGAGTCGGGGCCGGCTGGCATTTGGAACCGTTGACTCGTGGCTGATATGGAAGCTTACTGGCGGCCGTGTTCATGCGACCGACCCTTCGAACGCCAGCCGAACCCTGCTGTTCAACATTGAACGCGGGGAGTGGGATGACGAGTTGCTCGCGGCGCTGGATGTGCCTCGAGAAGTCCTTCCGCACGTTGCGCCTTCAAGCGCGCTAATAGGAGAAACCGACTCGGCGCTCTTTGGCCGTGGGATACCAATCGCCGGCAATGCGGGCGATCAGCAGGCTGCGTTGTTCGGACAGGTCTGCACGACGCCCGGCATGTCAAAGAACACCTATGGGACAGGCTGTTTCATGCTGCTAAACACTGGAACCGAGCTCGTAAGATCGAAGAGCAACCTGCTCACAACGGTTGGGTGGCAGATCGACACCGCTCCGATCGAATATGCGCTCGAGGGAAGCGTGTTTATCGCTGGAGCCGCGATTCAATGGCTGCGAGACGGGCTGAAAATCATCAGCTCAGCCGCTGAAACCGAAGCCATGGCGACGAGTGTTGAGGATAACGGCGGAGTTTATTTTGTTCCGGCGTTTGTTGGGCTTGGCGCGCCGCATTGGGACCAATACGCTCGCGGGACCATAGTCGGTCTTACGCGAGGATCGACGCGAGAGCACATAGCCCGAGCGGCCCTTGAATCGATCGCTTATCAAACCAGCGATGTGTTGCGGTGCATGCGGGACGACTCGGGGATCGATTTGACCGAACTGCGTGTCGACGGCGGCGCCGTGCGGAATGACTTCCTCATGCAGTTTCAGGCCGACATATTGGGAATCCCGGTTGTGCGGCCGGCAAACACCGAAACTACCGCGGCGGGCGCGGCTTTTCTGGCGGGGCTTGCGGTTAAATTCTGGGCAGGTACCGATGAACTGAGTGAATTGTGGCAGCGCGAGAAAACCTACGAGCCCCAGATGCCGAAGTCGGAGCGGGAGCGATTGCTTGCGGATTGGAGTCGTGCGGTTGCCCGGGCGAAGGGATGGATCGACTCGTAGGTTGGAATGAAACATCCCAACTTTTCGGTTGAGGGTGTCGGGACTTTTCGCACGGTCTCTGCCGGTTGAGGGATTTGACACCGGCAAGCAAGCCTCCTAGTCATTGGTACATCACGCTTGATAGAATCTTCCTGTCTATGGACGGATCGTCACTACTGACTGTCCTCTTCAAGCTGGCTATTGTTCTTCTTCTAGTGCTGGCTAACGCTTTTTTCGTCGGCGCGGAGTTCGCTCTGGTCAGCGTTCGGCGGTCTCGTATCGCTGGCCTGATTGCATCCGGACACAAGCGCGCGCGGCTCTTGCTGCGGATCACCGAAGACCTCACCGGTTACATCTCTGCCTGCCAGGTTGGAGTGACGTTGGCAAGCCTTGCGCTTGGATGGATCGGTGAGAATACCATTGCACAACTGCTCAACCCGGCGACGGATTTGATCCTTTCGGGTTTCGCTTCAGCAGTGGCCGCTCATTCGACCGCAGTCGCGATAGCCTTTCTGGTGATAACGTATTTGCACCTTGTGCTTGGCGAATTCGTGCCCAAGGCGCTTGCGCTTGAACGAGCCGAAAACGTGGCGCTCGCGGTAGCTCGCCCAATGGAAATCTTCTACCGGGTTTTCAAGGCGCCAATCTGGTCAATCAACAGGTCTGGTGTTCTCATTCTGCGTTGGATGGGGTTGAGAGCCTCCGCCGAACACGCGGCCGCATACAGCGAGGAAGAGTTGCGTCATCTCGTTGCGCTGAGCCATAAGAGCGGGCATCTGATCGAAGATGAGCGGCAGTTGATCAACAATGTTTTTGATTTCACTGACTCAACCGTCGAGAGCGTGATGGTGCCCCGTACCGAGATTGAAGCGCTGGACGCCGACCTGACCCCGCGGGAAATGCTCGATATCTTTGAACAAACTCGCTATTCGCGCATGCCTATCTATCGTGACTCGCTCGACAACAGTATTGGCATCGTGCTTCATAAGGATCTCAGTCGGGCCGTTCGACGCGGAGGCGAGGTTACCATCGAGGAGTTTGTCAGAAATCCGGTTTTTATACCCACACACGTAAAGCTGAACGACGCGCTTCGAATGTTGCGCCGCTCGAGCGAACACATGGCGCTGGTGGTAGACGAACACGGCGGCGTAGAAGGACTGGTGACGCTTGAAGATCTGCTTGAAGAGATCGTCGGAGACATTCGCGATGAGCACGATGAAGCTGCCGCGCGTCAGATCAGCGAAGAGCCGGACGGCGCGTATAACGTTCGCGGCAATCTGTCGATCAGAGATGCGAACAAGCTGCTTGATTTGAACCTGCCCGAGTCGGACGCTTATCACACCATAGCCGGATTCATGATGGCGCGTGCGGGAAGGCTGCTGAAACGAGGCGAAAGCGTCGAATACAATAGTCTAAAACTGACGGTCCAATCGACGGCGCGCAACCGGATCGTCGAAACAAAAATCGAAAGCGTGAAGCAAGAGACGCCGGCCAGCGCCTAGTCGTCCACGTAGTAACGAATTTATTCGTTCCGGCCTCGCCCTTTAGCCCGAGTAAGAGAACGAATAAACGCGTTACTACGTGAAGAGATTAAGAGAACGAATAAATTCGTTACTACGTGTTCAAGGTGAGACCCACTGCCCCAGGGTCCTCTCCATTTGAAAGAAACTCTTTTTATCATAAACCCGGTTTCCGCCCGCGGCGCCACCGAGCGGGCGTGGGTAGAGGCGCGCCGTGACATCGCCACCACTGGACTCGTCTTTGATGAACACTTCACCACGCGAGCGGGCGAGGCAACCGAAGTCGCCCGCGAAGCGCTGAAACGTGGGATGACTCGCGTCGTCGCGGTCGGCGGCGACGGCACTCTGAGCGAAGTCGTAAATGGCTACTTCGATGATAGCGGCCGCGCAATTAACAGTTCCGCCGCGGTAGGGCTCTTACCCAGCGGCACCGGCTCGGATTTCCGACGTTCGTTGGGGATGTCCGGTCGCCGCGATTCGATTCGATTGTTGATCGACGCTGAAACCAGATTGTTGGATGTTGCGCGCGCCGAGTTTCAAAGCCCGGAGGGGGCGAAGGCTTCTCGCTTTGTTATAAACGTAGCGTCATTTGGTTTGGGCGGTGATGTCTCGGCGTTAGTGAACCGTTGGCGCAGCTCGTTGCCGCGATGGGTTGGCGGTAGCGCGCGATTCGCAGCCGCGGCGCTCGCAGCCCTCGGGCGTTACAAGAACGTCCGAGTCTCGCTTCAACTCGATGGACATGAGATGGAGATCGAAAGCAATCTGATCGTAGCGGCGAACGGAAGGTTCGCTGGCGGAGGTATGCTGCTGGCGCCGCATGCTGAACTGGATGACGGGTTGTTGGATGTAGTCGTAACCGACAAAGCCACACGGTTTGATGTGATTAGAGAGCTGCCGCGCATCCAGCGCGGCGCTCATCTGAAGAACCCAAAGGTCAGTGAGAGAAGAGCTCGCGAAGTCTCGATCAACTCGGATGAACCGATGGCTATTGATTTGGATGGCGAGATGGTTGGCTTCACTCCCGCGCGATTGAGAGTTCTGCCCGGTGCAATAAGATTCCTGGTCTAGGGGCAGAAGGCAGAAGGCAGAAGGCAGAAGGCAGAAGGCATATACACCACAAGAGGAGAGGACTCCTGCTCCTCTGCCTTCTGCCTTCTGCCTTGTGCTTTCTGCCTTCCTCTGCCTACTTTCCCGCCATCGCGTCGGTCACCTTGATCCGGCCTGCGATGATGTCTTGCTTTGCGCGTTCAACTTCATCCAGAACCGATTGAGGGATCAGATTCCGATTGTAGTCGTCCAACGCGTAGCCAACTCCATCGGTATCCATACCGAACTCGTGAATCCCTCCCTTGAAACGCCCCTCGACCATGTCTTTGACGCTGTTGTATACCGAAACATCAACGCGTTTGATCATGCTGGTCAGAATGAACCCGGGCTTCACCCAGTTCTGATTCGAGTCGACTCCTATGGCAAGCGTGCGCGTCTCTTCAGCGGCGTCAAACACGCCGAGACCCGAATTACCCGCGGCTTGAAAAATGATATCCGCCCCCCGCTCCAACTGAGCCTTGGCCAGCTCTTTTCCTTTTCCCGGATTGTTCCACGCTGCATCGGTTACGCCGACGTAATTCGCAAAGACTTCTATTTTTGGGTTCGCATAACGCGCGCCTTCCTCGTACCCTTTGTGGAACTTGTGAATCAGAGGAATGTCCATCCCCCCGACGAACCCAATTTTTCCGGTCTTCGAGGTTCGCGCGGCTATCATGCCAACCAGAAATGAACCCTCGTGCTCCTTGAAGTTGAGCGAAGCCACATTTGGGAGATCAATCAGTCCGTCGATAATGGCGAACTTGAGATTGGGATAATCGCGGGCGACGTCGTTCATGATCGGCGCGTGCGCGAAACCGACACCGACGATCAGATCATAGCCGCGTTCGGCGAAAGCACGCATTGAGGGCTCGATCGAAGTCGGATCGCCCGGTTCGACGTCGCGCAGAAAGATGCCGAGTTCGTCCTTAGCGCGTTTGACTCCTTCCCACGCGGCGGCATTGAATGATTTGTCGTCCTTGCCTCCGATATCGAAGACGATGCCGACTCGAAGCTTGCCGCCGCCCTCGTCTCGCTTGCCCATCACGCTGGTGCAAGCCGGCAGAGCAAGCGATGCTAGAAGTACTAAGACCAAAGAGATTCTTTTCATTTTATGTCGTCCGTCTACTTAAGCTTGGTAAATATTCTATTCCATCTTGCGGTTTCGTTCCCAGCCCGGTCTCGTGAAACTGACCAGTAGACCATAAATGGCTTGCCATCGATGAGCCTGGACGGCAGCGTACCCCAGAAACGGCTGTCCAAGCTGTTATCGCGATTGTCGCCAAATACGAAGTACTGGTCGTCGTCATAGCGCCCGTCATTGTTCGCGTCGTAGATCTTACGAAGATTGTTGTCATCCCTGATCGCGTCAGGGATGGCTTCGCCTCTTACTGGAATCTTGAACGGTTCAGTGACACCGATCCCGCCATGTTGGTCATCAAAAGACTCGATGTTCGAGTCTTCCTCTTTCTGATAGTGAAACACCGTCCACAGGGCACCACCTTCATCGCGAACCGCCTTTAGCGGACTGACGTTGTCATTCTCGTATTCCGGTTCGGCAAAGACTCGATGCTCATCGACAATCTGGTCATTGATCATGACCTGTTTCGTCTTGCTGTCGATTTTGAGCGCCTCGCCCGGCAAGCCTACGACCCTGCTGACGAATCTA
>DASRIZ010000208.1:0-3869 GCA_035649735.1 Blastocatellia bacterium
GTAAACCTTCGTGCCAGTTAAAGACGGGAATCGAAAAATAAGGATCGCTGCCTTCAGGAACTTCACCGCGCCGATCTGTCTCAATTCTCTCAAGCAGGACCTTGAGAAGATCCGGCCGGCGCCGGCGCATCTCATTAAAAATGGTGTTTGACGATACCAGGTTCGACAGGCCACCCGATTTCGCTGCCCGCAGGCACAGCAACCCAACTACGTCGCACGAGTCGGTGTGATGCGTCTGCCGTTCGCGTGTCTGGTAAATTCGCGTATGGGGATTCTCGCTTGATCGGCCCAGATCCTTGACATGCCCGAGTAAGTGTCCGGCCGCGTTTTGCATGCGCAGGTTCCCGAGGTGAACTCCAATCCCCAGAAACGCAATGGCTGCCTCGCGGGCGGTCCAACGCTCAACCGGCAGGGCCTTGATCAGCACAAAGCCTCGGCCATTGAGCACATGTTCCAGCAAACGCTGCAGGTGCGGACCCAAAGTGGGAAGCGGAAAGTCCGCAGCGCTTATTGAAGTGAGATCGGAAGATTGAGCTAACTCTCTCGAGGCGCTCTCGACCTCAGCAATTTCCGCCGGGGCCAGATGCTCGGTCCAATCCGTACGGCCCATGAGTTCCGGTCCGTACCAGGCTGAAGCATCGCCAATCTCAGGTGGCAAAGAGTTGGTGACGGAAGTCATTGAGTGGCATTCTACAGATCTAATTTTGAGACCGATTATAGGTCGCTTCGTGGTGGCATCGTGACATGGACGCGGCTATGCCGCCTGATGTGCGGAGGCGCTCTGCGCTTCCGTCCAGCCCCTTTAAGATTTTGGGGGCTGCGCCCCAACATCTGGGCGTAGCCCGGGATCTAAGTTGTAACCTACCGGAAGGCCAAAGGCCTTCCGCACATCAGGCGGCACAGCCGCATTGCGAAGCCTCTCAAAACTTTACCGCAACGACCTGAAGCCCGCGCGCACCTCGTTAACGAACAGTTCCGGCTGCTCCCAGGCCGCAAAGTGCGTCCCTTTCTCAACCTGGTTGTAGTGAATGAGTTTGGGATACGCCCGCTCGGCCCAACTCTGCGGCGCTGGACAAATCTCCTCCGGAAAGACGCTCACGGCAACCGGGATTTTTACGCCTTTCGGTGCAAAGAAGGCCAACTTGTTTTCCCAGTACAGACGAGCTGATGAGACCGCCGTCTCGGTCAACCAATAGAGCGTAATGTTGTCGAGCACCTCGTCTGGCGTCAGGCCCTCAGGCTGACCGTCAAAAACACGCACCATCATTTCGAGACTCCAGGCATCATGGTCGAGTATCCAGGCAGCCAGGCCGACCGGTGAATCTGCGATCCCGTAAAGCGTTTGCGGTCGGTGCCCCATTTCCAGAGCGTAGCCCAGGCCGTTTGCATAGAAGAAGACGAGCCGGTCGTACGCGCGCCTCTCGTCGGCTGAAAGGTCGGCTGGCGGCGGAGCGCCGGTAAAGGCCGCCTTGTCGATTTCTGGTGGAACCACACCGGCCATGTTGGTGTGGATTCCGATCAATCCCGGAGGCGCCTGTGCGCCCATCAAGTCAGTAACAAGCGCGCCCCAATCGCCGCCCTGCGCAACGTATTGCGTGTACCCAAGGCGCTCCATCAGCACCGCCCAGGCTCGGGCAATGCGCTCGACGCCCCAGCCGGTTGCGTCCGGCTTGCCTGAAAACCCATAGCCCGGCATCGAAGGGATCACCAGATCGAACGCGTCCGCTGCGCTCGCGCCATGTGCCGTGGGATTGGTCAACGGATCGATGATCTTCAGCTGCTCGATGACCGAGCCGGGCCATCCATGCGTGACGATAAGCGGCAAAGCATTTTCATGTTTCGAACGAACATGAATGAAGTGAATGTCCAGCCCGTCGATCTCGGTGATGAAATGCGGCAGGGCCTGGAGTCGTGCCTCAACCTTTCGCCAATCGTATACAGTCGCCCAATACTGAGCGAGCTTCTGGACCGTAGCGAGCGGCACGCCTTGCGACCGATCGGCGACCGCTTCCTTTTCGGGCCAACGCGTCGCCGAAATGCGACGGCGCAGATCAATGAGTTCCTCTTCCGGGATATTCACCTGGAACGGACGAATCGCATTCTTGTCACTGGTTTGTTGTGTAGCACTGGTTTGCGTCATGGTGTCTCCTTTCAATTGGTTAACATCGCGACCGTGTGAAACTTCTTTTAGGTAGTGGCCTAATTTGTAGGGGCGTCCCTCCGTGGGCGCCCGTATTGCCCGCGACGTGAGAAGGCCGGGCGCCCACGGAGGGACGCCCCTACAAATTGGGCCACCACCTCTTTTTATGAGGATTGGCGTTTCGTCGCGCGAAGCGTCTCACCTCATCTGCGCGCTCACATGCGACCGCTCGAACAGATCATCTGGGAAGAACATGAAGAATATCTTCCATGTAACGGTCGGCGGCTGCTGTTGCCTCCTCGGAGCTGGCACCGTTCTGACGCGCGCCAAAGTAGGCCGCGTACCAATCCCACCAGTGGTGCTCCGCGTGCGTCTTCTCGAAATGGTCGTGATGCTGTCCCGTCTCGTGCAGGAGTTCTGCCAGGGTAGCGACGTCCATGGCTCGTGCCTGCGTCGACTGCCATTCGCGTCCGGGAAGCCGAGTCGTGATCTCCTGGACCATCCAACCATTGCCGTCCGGATCCTCGAACGAGACAAACGAGAAGTAGGAACGACCTTCCGGGTCACGCCCGTCGACGCGGGGATTCTCCACGGAGTTGTTGAACGGGCCGCCGGCGAAGTGGAAGACCTCGCTCGCCTCGACGCCGCGGGCGATCAAATCTTTGCGGGCGGCGTTGATGTCGTCCACGGCGAGAACCAGGTTGCTCACCGAACCAGGCTTGGCCGACGTGATTCCCTTGCCAAAGATGATCGATGCTGCGGAATTGTGGGGCGTGATCTGAATGCCGCGGAAGTCGCCATGCGCGACGTCGATGTCGAGCCGCCAGCCGAGATTCACATAAAACTGTTTCGCGCGGTCGACATCCAAAACAGGGATGATGATTACCTCGAGCTTCATGTCGACGCTCGTGTCTTTGGCGCCGTCACCTTCAACCTTCAGGTTTTCCATTCTCTTCTCCTCTGCGTAACCTAATCGGGAGTTGGTTTTCGGGTTGAGCCCTGGTGTTCTCACCTGCAAGAACGTTCGTTAGCGAATCAATCAGTCTCATCACAGGTGCCAGGACACCATAGCCGTGAACGCGATCTATCGCACGAAGGTATCGATCGATACCCTGGTGTTAGTCAGGAGTAGTGCGACTCGAAGCGGGGGAACGTGGGGGCCCAATTCGTGGAATCGATTGATCGAGTCTTACTTTTGCGCTTCAACTAAATGTTTCTTGATCATCCATTTCATCTCCGCCGATTGTTATTAGCTTCAAGGTTATGTAGCGGTTAGAAACCTGAGCGCTGAAGATAATATCAACCGCAAACGTTTCGCAAGGATGAGGAATCGCACAAATCGCAGGCCTGACCTCAAGCTGTGCCAGTGAGCGGAGTGATCCGGGTCAGTACCATCCGCGTCAGCGGATGGGATCAGGAGACTCCAAAGTCTGCGGATTATCCCATTTGCTTACGCAAATGGTACTGACTCCATTCATAGAGATCATTTCTCAGGAAGCTCCGTCACCCTCCCGGCAACAACAAAATCTCCCGTAATGAACTCTCCTGTTTGGGCGCGCCCGTTCAGGTCCGGTTGCCGGCCGCCAATACTGACCATGAACTTGCCGGGTTCAATTACTCGTCTACCGTTATCGTCGATGAGAGACATCTGTCGCGGCGTGAGTGTGAACGAGATGCGTCGCTTCTCTCCCGGTTTAAGATTGATCCGGTTGAATCCCGCCAGTGAACG
>DASRIZ010000209.1:0-14138 GCA_035649735.1 Blastocatellia bacterium
AGGGAAGACATTCCTGGTGTTTGTGGTGGGGACAGGAGGAACGAGTCGGAACCTGACGACATTGCCGGCAGGAGCGCCTGCGGGATGTCCGCTGGGTAACGAGCAAGGGTTCCAGGTGACGTTCACGTGCGCGAGTTCGACAACGCCGGGACCGCAACCGACGCCTGACATAGCAGTAGTGACCAGTTGTAAGTTAGACCGTGCAGAGGGAGGGGCGTTCTTCCTGGATGTGACGGGAACTAACATCAAGCAAGGAGCAGCAATAACGGTGGGAGGGGTGACACCTAAGAAGATCAAGGTGTTAGAGGTGGCGCCCGGAACGACGAACCCAACGAAGTTGAGGCTCAAGAAGAAGGTATGCGAGGGCCTGCCTGGGAACGTGATAATCACGAATCCAGGAAGCGTCGCATCGCAACCGTTCAACTGCACGGAGAGATGTCCGGCGCAGTAAGGACGAGAAAGCAAGTACAGGAAGGTGAGAGGGAGACCTCTTGACCGAGCCTGAAAACAGAGGAGGGTCACGACGAGTGGCCCTCCTTGTTGATTGGTGCGATTTGCAATTTATGTCAACACCTTTTACCGCGCCAAAATTGAATTGCAAATTACACGCCTGACCCCATTGAGGTGTTTTCCTTGACGGAACCGCCCGGCTGATTCAGTATGCCTCCGACTTCTGAGCAATGATCAGCTGTGTCGATCGTTATCGCTTTGTCTCGTCATCAAAACGGAGGGAAAACCATGAACAAGCACGTGACCCTTGCAGGCGCTATGTCGATCCTGAGTCTCCTCGTAGTATTGGGACCCGCGCCCGCCGACGCGGCTGATGTCGGCAACGTCGTTAAAACCAAATACGGGAAAGTCTCCGGAACCACCGTGGAGGACGGCGGCGAGAAAGTGCAGATCTTCAAAGGCATTCCCTACGCGGCACCGCCGGTGGGCGAGGGGCGTTGGAAAGCGCCCCAGCTGGTTAAGCCCTGGAGCGATGTGCGGGACGCCACCAAGTGGAGCAATCGATGCGCGCAAAGAGCCGGCAGCTCGATGGGCGAACCCGGTCAAATTAGTGAAGATTGTTTGTATCTCAATGTGGTGACGGCGGCCAGGGCGACGGGCGAGAAGCGTCCGGTGATGGTGTTCTTCCATGGCGGTGGCCTAACCTCCGGAACGGGCAATTCGCTGACCTACAACAATACGGCGCTCCCGCGCAAAGGCGTCGTGGTCGTCACCGTGAACAGCCGGTTGGGTCCGATCGGGTACATGGCGCATCCGGCGCTGTCGGCGGAATCGGGTCGCGGCGCATCCGGAAATTACGGCACGCTCGATTTAATCGCTTCGCTTCGCTGGGTGAAGGAGAACATCGCGGCGTTCGGGGGTAATCCGGACAACGTTTTGATCTTTGGCGAATCGGGCGGCGGCACCAAGACACTGTCGCTGCTAACGTCACCCCTGGCCAAGGGGCTTTTCCACAAAGCCATCGTCGAAAGCGGCTCGGCACTCATCACTCCGGAACGAGTCACAACTCAGGAACGCGGCAATGCGGCCGGCAAACGGATTGCAGCCAAGCTTGGATTGGACAAAGCCGAAAACGAGCTCGCGGCACTGCGCGCAGCGAAGTGGGAAGACCTGATCGCTGCGGCGGGAGACCGAGAAGTCAACTTTCCCGCCAACCTGGTTGTAGATGGATATGTGTTACCGCAATCGGTTCACGACACAGTCAAGAACGGCAAGCAACACGATGTGCCGTTGATAGTGGGTGCAAACGAAGGGGAGCGCAGTTTGCAGCTTGACGTTCCGATGCTTGCGACTCTGATGAGCAGTACCGCCAAGTCGAAGACTTACGTATACAACTTCGCTCATATACCGACCGGCTGGCGCAACCTGCCTTGTGTAGCGTTTCACGGTCTCGAACTTCCTTATGTGTTCGGCTATATCCCGAAAGGACTCACGTCGCCCACTCTTCTGGCTCTCTCAGCGGGCGGGGGTTGTACCACCCGCGAGCCAGGGCCCGATCAGTTGGATCACGAGGTCGCCGAAAACACGATGCGCATGTGGGCGGCGTTTGCAAAGACCGGCGATCCGAGCGTGAAGGGTTTGATTGAATGGCCCGCCTATACTCAGCAGAACGATCAGTACCTGCACATCGGTCAAAAGCTGCAGGTGAAGAAAGAAGTAAAGAGCAGCTATGTAGCGCCTCCCGGTCGGCAAGCTCCTGCGAATTGAGATAAGCGGTCCACGAGTTACGATGCCGGAACGTCAGTCCGCACGGGCTTATCTCGCGGTTTAGGGTGTTAAAGCCGTTTGCCCTTTGTGGTTGTATGCGCAAGCCACTTCTTTCACCAATTCTTCTAATCTTCTTGCTGGTGACTTCCTCTGCGGCGCCCCAATCAGTTGAGCAACCCTCCAGCGCAAAACAACAGCGAAAGAACTTCGGTTCGAGTCTCAAAACGCTCAAGTGGGACCCTAAGAAGCGACGGGCCGTCGAGGTTGATGGCAAAGAGAGGAAAGGAGGAGCAGACGTTCAATCGGATGACGCGTTAAGGCTCGAAACATTGCTCGTGACATTCGATGTGGCAGTCACTAACGGTCTGAGCTCGCAACCGGTTGGAGGTCTGACAAAGGAGGACTTCATTGTATTCGACAATGGCCGACAACAGCCGATTTCATTTTTTGCGCCGGGGAGCGACGCGAATAAGCCTCGTTCGATAATTCTCATCATCGACTACAGCTCGAGCATCAATGCTTACTTCGATACAAGCATCAAAGCAGCGCAGCGGCTTGTCGAACAACTCTCACCCACCGATACGATTTCAGTTATCAGCGATGATGTGAAGCTGCTGAGCGGCCCGACCACCGATAAGAAGCAAATAATAAAGGCACTCGAGCACCTGAACTGGAAGTTTCGCGATCACGAGCGCGGGCAAAGCAAGCAGTTCAGCGCGTTGTTTGCTGCGATCAGGGAGCTTGTCGACGATCGCAATCGACGAACCATTGTCATCTTTCAGAGCGATGGCGACGAGGCGGGTCGTCTGAAGAACACCCCTCTCACCGGTATCTTTGGTGGAAGCCCTGAATTTGGGTTCCCTGAAATTGTGACCGCCGCAGAGAAGGCGGGCATTACAATCTACGGAGTTATTCCTGGGGAGTGCATCCTCGATTTGCCCTACAGTGAAGTCCACAAGATTGCGCAGCGAACCATGGCAAGAGCTCGCGGCGTCGATCGCACCACGCCGACGGAGGAAGCCTGGATTAGCCTCATCAGCGCCGGCCAGTCAGCTACCGAACACATCGTCGGAATGACCGGTGGTCAGAAGTGGTACCTCACTGAGCCACAGCAGGCGGATAGGATCTATGCCGAAATACTTGCAGACATCAACCAACGCTATTTGATTGGCTACTATCCGACCGTGTCAGGTTACGAGGGTCAACGGCGAGAGGTTCAAATTGGCGTTCTCGGGCATCCGGAATATAAGATGCGCGGGCGGCTTGGTTACTACATGCCTGACTCGAACCGGATGACGCCGAAAGATTAGAACACAACATAGCGCCAACGCGTAGATCGTTTCTGACTTTTGTGATATAGCTGACGCGATGAGTGTCCTGCAAATATGGTTGGGTTTCTTGATATGCGCGGTAGTCGCCGTGATCTTCTCGTGGCGATCCTTCACAACACGATGGCGTGCGTTGCGAAATAAGATTCGGCTTGTGTGCACGTGCGGGTATGTGCCTGATCCTCCCACGGATTCAGCGGACCGGGTACTGAGAATGGTCGCCCGCACGCTGGTGTGGATTCAAGTTGGAAGAGTTCAAGTGAGCGGCATCGAGAATCTCGCGTGTGGTCCTCCCAAACTGATAGCTCCCACTCATGGGCATTACATTGATCCGTTCGTGCTGGCGCTGATCTTGCCAGAACGAGCGCGCTGCATGGTGGCCCGCGGCTTGTTAGAGTTTGGCGGCGGGTTGGGAGCCTTGATGTTCTCTAAGTGGGGTGTGTTTTGCACGGATTTGAGAACAGGCAAAGGTGCGCGCGCGCTTGTGGCCGCCGTCCGAATTTTGGTGTCTGGCCAGACGCTGGTGATGTTTCCGGAGGGCTGGGCGCACCTGGACGGAGCGATGGGTCCGTTCAAACGAGGCGCCGTGAGCATCGCGCGGATGGCTGCCGCGAAGGTGGGGAGTCCGGTTTCTATAGTGCCTGTTCACCTGCGCTATGGCGCCTATCCGGGCGCGTGGATAACGAGATTTCCGCACGCCCTTCAATGTCTGATCCTGCTGCTGGGCGTCGCTTTCTTCCGTCGCGGAGTTCATGTCATCGTTGGAGAACCGCTGCTTTCATCTCAGCTGCCTGAACACGCAACTTCAGCTACAGAGGAACTGAGATCTGCAATCCTGGCTTTGAATCCTCGTCCCGCGGTCCCGTGTCCCTCTTTGAGTTCGGACGCTATCTCTCAGTGATTTATTTACGTCGCCTGCCACCTGTGTCTACAGCCAAGCCGCGGCCTGCACTAATTGATGAGGCCAGATCATCGGCGCTGCCAAGGATCTTCAGCCACTTGAGGTGATCAAGAAAAGCGCCGGCAATCGTTCTGCGCTCTCGGTAGACGAGCCCGTGCGCCTCGGCGGTGGATTTTACGATTTTGGTCAACGCACGGTAGTGGGTATGGCAAATGCCCGGAAACATGTGGTGGATCACGTGGAGGTTCAGACCACCCAGAACCCAGTCTGCGAGCGGGTTGCCTCGCGCGTAGTCCGCAGTCGTATCGAAAATATGTTTGATGTAGTTGTTCGAGATGCGACCGCCTTGATCGGGCTCCGGAAAGCTTGAGTCTTCGGTAAAGTGGTTCGGCTGAAAGGTGAGGGCAAGTGTGAAGCCAAGAAAGAAGTGCATCACCACGAACCCCAGTATGACCGAGTACCAGCGCGCGCTGAGAAAGACTAAGGGTACGACGAGCGTGTAGGTGTAATAGAAGGCCTTGGCGGCGAACAGAAAGACAAGCTCGTTGATTGGGTGCTTGATGATCTTCCGGTTGCCGAATCTTTTCTGAGAGAAGAGCCATCGATAGTCCTTGGTAAAGACCCAATCGAGAGTGGGAAGGCAATAGAGAAACGGGGCATAGAGATGCTGGTAGCTATGGAAGGGTCTTCTCTGGTCGTGAGGAGACAATCGAAAAATGTTTCCGGTCACTAGCGCCGTGTCGGCACCCCGAATGTTGACGAAGAAATGATGCGAATCGTTGTGCATCAATCTCCACATGTAAGAGCTCAGACCTACCAGATCGAAAACGCAGCCGAGGACCCTGTTGACCCGTTTGCTCTTCGAGTAAGCCTCATGATTTGCGTCATGGGCTATGTTGAGGCCCATGAACAACTGCGCAAACCCGTGCACTACATACAGCGCCACCAGCTCGACCGATGAAAATCGGCCGGTAATAAGCCAAACATAAGTGCCGACCCATAGGGCAAAACCGAGAATGGTCTTGAAGATCATCTCGGGGTTGGCGCGCTTGGAGATCCGGCGGTCACGGAAGTAGCCATCGACTCTTTCCGACAGCTCTTTGCTGAAGCCTGAAGAGGTGACGTTCTGCCTGAACTTGAATTGTTGATCCTGCGCCATTTCGTATGCCGAGCAGCCCTCTGCCTTCCGTGAAAAACTTCCAGCCGTTGAAGCAATGCGTGGCGAACCGTTCTAAGTTTCCAAGGCTGGTTGAATGGTCAGAGTTTTTTCATAACAGTTCCACACATTGATTGCATAAAAGACCGGGCCGTGGTCGTTCACGCTGTCAACCGGTAGTTCTAATACCCAGTCTCTCCGAAATCTCCTGATGGATTCAAAGAAATGTCCGACGCTCCCGCGCACCCCGTCGATGACTCGCTGTGAGAGTGTCGGATCGGTGATCATCTGACCTGCACTGTCAATGTACTTGAGCTCACCTATGTGATGATATAGACCGGAGAAGAATCGAAAGGGCCGATAACGCGCCGCCGGCGGAAGGAATGGAATGATGTCGTTGTTATTGACGATGCGGTAATTCGGTTTGATCGGAAAGTTGTTCTTAAATTCGATGTCGCCGATCATAGGAGATCCAAAAATGTAGAGACCCTGGACGTCTTGATAGCGCGCCGCCGCCAGCGCTGCAAGTGATGCCCCAAGACTATGACCCGTAAACCAGACGGTGCTGTGAGGTCGCCGGGCTTTGAGCCGGTCGAGCAACGGCTTGAGGCTGGACTCCCAGATCTCATCCAGCGCATCTTTGAAACCGGCGTGCACATACCCAAACTGGTCAAATTTGACTAGGGTCAGCTTTGCGTCGACAGCTAGATCGGCAACGATGGCTCGTACAATGTCATGCATGCTGCCGCCAATTCCGGGCTTGTAAACCTGCGTTCCCCTAAAAGTGACGATGATGAAATCATCGGTGTCTACGACATAGCACTGGGTGCTGCTTCCGTTAAGCGGCTGCGCGCCCTCGACTCGAAAGCCGGCGCTCTCGAATACCGGTATGGCGAAACCCGGTTCCGCGTAAGAGAGCAACGCGGCTTCCGCGAGCCACCATGCATTTACCAGCTCGAAGTTGGCAGCCTGGTGAAGGAACCGGTGACGACTACCATTCTCAAAGTACTCGAAGCTCTTATTGGGCGGGAATACCCAGTCAAGCGTCGCGGGTGGGATTGGTTTGGGCATGATAGGACTCCCGTTCGGGCTAACCCGCGTATCTCAGGCCTGCGGCAGCGTTACCTGGTCAAAGATGTGCTGTCGGTTGCCCTCCTCGCGGTACGTAGCCACCAGGGATTCAGGATTTCCCAAGACTCCACACATCCCTCCGTGACGGCTGCCACCTGGCTCCGCAGCGAAGACATCTCCTGCACGAATCGATGAAGTCAGATCCAGATCAGAGCTGCCGAGGATCTTCATCCACTTGAGGTGAGCCAGAAAAGCCCCTGCGATCGTCCTGCTCTCGCGATAGATGAGCCCGTGCGCCTCGGCAGTCGATTTCACGATTTGAGTCAACGCACGGTAATGGATATGACAGATTCCAGGAAACATGTGATGAATGATATGGAGGTTCAGACCCCCCAGAACCCAGTCCGCGAACGGGTTGCCTCGCGCGTAGTCCGCCGTCGTATCGAAAATATGCTTGATGTAGTTATTTGAGATGCGACCTCCTTCATCGGCAGTCGGAAAGCAAGAGTCCTCGATAAAGTGGTTCGGCTGAAAGATGAGGGCAATCGTGAAACCGAGGAAGAAGTGCATCACGATGAACCCCAGGATGACCGAGTACCAGGGCGCTCTGAGATAGACCAACGGAACGACGAGCGTGTAAGTATAGTAGAAGGCCTTGCCGGCAAAGAGAAAAACAAGCTCATGGATTGGGTGCTTGATGATCCTCCGGTTGCCGAATCTTTTCTGAAAGAAGAGCCATCGGTAGTCCTTGGTAAGGACCCAATCGATTGTGCAGAGACAATACAGAAACGGGGCATAGAGGTGTTGGTAGCGATGGTAAATTCTTCTCTTGTCGTGAGGAGAGAACCGAAAAATGTTTCCGGACACAAGCGTCGTATCGGCAGCTCGAATGTTGACGAAGGAATGATGCGAATCATTGTGCAACAGGCGCCACATGTAAGAGCTCACGCCTACCAAGTCGAAAACAAAGCCGAGGATCCTGTTCACCCGTTTGCTCTTCGAATAAGCACCGTGGTTGGCGTCATGAGCTATGTTGAATGTCATGTGTAATTGCGCAAATCCGTGCAACACGAAGATCGCTACCACTTCAAGGGACGACGACCCGCTTGCCATAAGCCAGAGATAAGTGCCGATCCATAGAGCAAAACCGAGAATGGCCTTGAAGATCATCTCAAGGTTCGCGCGCTTGGAGATGCCGCGGTCACGGAAGTAGCCATCGACTTTTTGCGACAGCTCTCTGCTAAAGCCTGAAGAGGTGATCTCCTGGCTGAACTTGAACTGCCCGTACTCGGTCATCTCGTGATCCCCCTCGCGGAGCCTATTTTGTCTTCGACCATCCTGACTGGGCCACTCTTGGAGCGGACTCGGGTCGCGATAGAAGCGAGTGTGAAACCCTATCCGGCGACCCTCGATGGTATAGACGGACAATCGACTCAGAATGCTTCAACTTTTAGAGGCAGAAGGCAGAAGGCAGAGGTCGGAGGTCAGAAGTCAAAAGTCAGAGCTCTGACCTCTGACTTCAGGACTCTGACTTCTGACCGCTGACCTCTGCCTTCTTGACACCCGTGTGAGACAAACCTATACTCCGGCCAGTCGGTCATTGATAATCGCCGGTGCGCGAGGCCATCCCGAAGCGACGTTGACATTTCTACACACTTTTGAGATGTCAGAATTCGCAGGTCCAAAGAGGGTAAGCCGCAACCGGCCCACTGAGCAAAAGTTCATCAAGAAGACCCTGTAGCGCCAAAGATGCGCTCAGACAAATCCTCGCCACCCGTACCCCCCTGGCAAGCCTCACTTTAAGCAATGCTCATAGATTTCAGGGAGGTGTAGCAATGAAGTGCAGCATGGTCAAAATTATTTCTGTTGCGGCGCTGCTTGCGGCTTTTTCGATGACGTTGGTTGCGGCCCACGACGACGACGAGAACGAAGTCGAGTTTACAGGCACCGTTACAAGTCTTCCTTCGACACCGGGGTTCATCGGCGATTGGACGGTTGCCGGCCGCATAGTCCATGTCAGCAGCAGTACGAGGATAGAACAGGACGACGGCGTAATAGCCGTGGGCACTCGAGTCGAAGTCGAAGGCCGGCGTCGAAATGACGGGTCGGTTGATGCCGAGGAGATCGAGGTCAAAAAATCTGACGACGACGAAGATGATGACGACGATGAGGACGATGATGATGACGAATTTGAGTTCGTCGGAATCATTCAAACCTTGCCTTCCACGCCTGGCCTTATCGGTGACTGGAGAATTGGCGGTCGCGTGGTCCGTGTTACCTCCAATACTCGCATCAAGACAAAAGGCGGGCTGCTGGTAGTGGGGGCCCTGGTCGAAGTTGAAGGCACTCTGCTGCCGGACGGCTCAATCGTTGCTAAGGAGATTGAAGTAGAAGAGAACGTCACCGAGTTTGAGGGGGTGATCGAAAGCTTGCCCAATACCTTAGGATTCATCGGCGATTGGCGAGTGAGCGGGCGCACGGTCCACGTCACCTCAGCTACCAGGATCGACCAGGATGCCGCCGTTGCGGTGGGAGCATTTGTCGAGGTGACGGGCAGCTTGCGTGCCGACGGTTCGATCGATGCCAGCAGGATTGAGGTCAAATCTGGGGGCGAAGGAAACAACGACAACTTCAGGGGAATCATTCAGGCCCTACCGACAGGCTCGCTGATAGGAGATTGGACAGTCAGCGGACGGCTTGTTCACGTCGTGTCGTCAACCAAGCTCAAGAGCAAAAAAGGCGTGTTTGCCGTCGGTACGACCGTCAAGGTCAAGGGGATAACTTTACCGGATGGTTCGTTGGTGGCAACAAAGATTCAGATTAAGAAGTAAGACCGGCTATTGCGCGCTTCGGACACCACGGGCTTTCCGGCGAAGGATTGTCTCAATTTCGACCTACGAAGATACACCCGATTCCTCCGGATACCACCGGCCGTGTGGTGTTTCAATTTCAGCCTGTGCATTGCGCTCGCATCAGACACCACGCGGCTGAAAGCAGAAGGCAGCAGAAAGCAGAAAGCAGAAGGCAGAAGGCAGAAGGCAGAAGGCAGAGGAGCAGAGGGGCAGAGGAGCGGAGGAGCGCGGCAGCAGGGATGGCTGCCTACTGCCTACTGCCTTCTGCCTTCTGCCTTCCGCCTTCTGCCTTCTGCCTTCCGCGACCCTCGGAAATATTTCAAATCATCCTTCCTTGCCGGTCATCACTGATCTATCATCTCGATGCCGATGAAATACTGTCCCAAATGCCAACAGCGGTATTCCCGCACCCAGCGCTTTTGTCGAACTGACGGCACTAAGCTTTTGCTCGATCCTTATCCCAACGACAATCAGCAAATCGATACAAATCCCACTCTAGAAATGCCAGGAGACCTTCCGCACGGGCCACACGAACACACAATAGAGTTGGCGAAAGACGGGGTAACTGACCTGGAACCCTTTGGCGAAGCGGATTGTGAGTCGGATCTCAAGGTGTTGGGATCAAGCGAATACAGTAAATACTATTTCGATCATACCCGTTTTACTCGCGAGGCCCTGAGCCCAAAGGTTTTTCTGATTATTGGGAGACGGGGCGCTGGGAAAACTGCCCTTTCTCAATTCTTTTCCTTTCAGCAGCTGATGCCCAGGGTTACGACCATTGAAGTTGACGAACCGGCGGTCTTTCAGCAGTTAATGTCCAAGATAGCCGAGAGTGCCGCAAGCACCCGCGAGGTAGCGATCCCCAGGCTGGTCAAGATCTGGGAGTTCGTTATCTGGTCAACCATTTTCTGGCAGCTGCGTGAACGGGACTCCAGAATCAAAGCAGCCGTAACGTTTGCAGACCACGCTGACCAGGTATCCACCTTTATTCGACACGTTCTGATGACCTTGGTCTCCAGATTCATAGAGACCGACAACGCTCTGGCCGACGAGCTGGAAGATTTCATAAACAACGAAAGGGTTCAGAGAGCGAAAAAGGCGGTTTTGGAGATAGTCAAGGGAAGCAAAGTCATCATCGCACTGGATACGATGGAGAATTATGCGGTGAGAGACGAGTCGATGATGAGATCGATGGGTGCGCTGATACAGTGCGCTTCACGCTTTAGCAGAAACTACGCGCGTCACGGAATCTACCTCAAGGTCTTTATCATGGCGGAAATCTTCCCCTATCTGAAGGAAGAAGTTTCGCTAAATCCGCTCAAGTTCATTCACGACGAGATCTATCTTCAATGGCGGCCGAAAGACCTGATGAGATTGATAAGCTGGCGGTACGATCGATACCTCAAGGGAAACAACTTAACAATCCCAACAACCAGCAAAGTCGATTGGGACAATCATCACGATGTCTTGAGAGAGAAATGGGAGCCTTACTGGGGGAAAACGCTAAAGACAAGACAGGACTTGATCGAAGAGACTTTTCCTTTTGTGCTGCGGCACACACAGCTACGACCTAGACAATTAATCGTGTTGTGCAACTCGATAGCCAGAATCTCTCAAGACGGAGAGTCATTCCCGAAGTTCGGGCCGGACAGTATTATCGCGGGCGTTCAGCGCGCCGAAAAACGATTAGCGGAAGAGGTGATGAACTCCTACAGCTCTGTGTATCCGGGCGCGGCCCGAATCGCGGAAGCTTTATCGGGGCTTCCCCTAATCTTCAAAGGTAATGAACTCGACAAGCGAGCGCCGCAAACTGCATCGCAATGGCCGCCCGGCGAATACTCGTCCTACGCGTTTAGACAGTTTGTCTCTGAGCTTGGCATCGTCGGCAGGGTTAGAAACGTTAGCGAGAAGACCGGCATCGTCGAAGCGGATTTTGAATACGCCGGCGACAGCCGCATCTCCTTACTGGTAAACGATCTGTGCGTGATACATCCGATGTTTTATAAGAAGCTGAACATCCGGATGACCAAGAACCTGTGCGTGTACCCTTTTCCGGATCACGAAGAATTCAAATTTGAAGTTTCTCAGGCGCGTTGAACTAGTATCTCCTTCGCCCAAGCCCCGGACGAGGTTTCATATGGTATTCACCAAGCGGCTTCGCACCGGAATCCGGCTCGGGATAATCAAATGCTCTATTCGTATCTGGCAGAGCCCGCGCGTAAAAGTCGGAGGCCGTTACCAGATGGATGAGGGCCATGTCGTCGTGGATTCGATTGAGCCGATGACCATCGATGACCTCACCAACGATCTCGCGCGCGAATCCGGATTCGAGACCGTTGATGATTTGCTGCAAATCGCAAAACACGGAAGCGGCGACAATATGTACTTGATTCGGTTCCACTACTTGCCCCCAGGCGCCTGGGACACTCCCAAATGGAAAGATGACTAGAGAGGATCCGAACTAACACTTTAGGAAGGCATGTCTATGAAACGTCCAGCTAATTTAGTTGTTCTTGTAGTGGTGTTACTCAGTGTTTCGGCTACTGCAACGGGGCAATCCGTCGGGGAGAATCGGCGTGTTAAGCAAACCCTCAACCTCCTGCAAGTGTGGCTCGATGCGCAGCG
Organism: Blastocatellia bacterium; assembly: GCA_035649735.1. GTDB lineage: Bacteria > Acidobacteriota > Blastocatellia > UBA7656 > UBA7656 > Onstottus_A. The sequence goes on from DASRIZ010000209.1 coordinate 12,151, forward strand.
TGCATATCAACAAATCCCCGGTGTCTCGGCCGCGGTGGTTTACGATCAACAACTGTTGTGGAGCGGGGGATTCGGGTACGCGGACCTCTCGCGAAAAACGCCCGCAACCCCAAGCACCATTTTCAGCATCTGTTCGATCTCGAAGCTGTTCACGAGCATCGGAGTTATGCAATTGCGCGACGAAGGCAAGCTGCGCATCGACGACCCGCTAGCCCGCTACATACCGTGGTTTAAGATCAAACGCAGCGATCCTCTCGGGCCGGAGATCACAATTGAAGGGCTGCTCACCCACTCATCGGGCCTGCCCCGTGAATCCGACTTCCCGTATTGGACCGGTCCTGAGTTTGCCTTTCCGACACGCGAGCAGGTTAAGGAGCGGCTTGCCTCCCAGGAGACCCTCTATCCTGCCGAGACATACTTTCAATACTCAAACCTCGGCATCACCCTGGCCGGCGAATTGATCGCATCGGTATCGGGCGAACCTTATGAGACATATATCGGCAAACGCATTCTCGATCCGCTGGGGATGAAAAGCACCACCCCGGAAATACCTGAAAAGGAGCGCGGCGGTAGATTGGCTATGGGCTACAGCGCTTTGAGACGCGACGGCACTCGAGTACCGGTTCCGTTTTTTATGGCACGGGGCATTGCTCCCGCAGCAGGGTTTGCTTCCAGCGCAGAAGACCTGGCGCGGTTCGCGTCCTGGCAATTTCGAGTGCTCGACCGTAAAGGCGGCGAAGAGGTGCTGAGATCGAATACCCTGCGCGAGATGCAACGTGTGCACTGGGCCGATCCTGATCTTGAGACATTGTGGGGGCTGGGGTTTTCAGTAACGAGGAGCGAGGGGAAAGTCTTTGTGGGCCACGGCGGATCGTGTCCGGGGTTCCGCACCCAGCTCCTGCTCAAACCGGATGAGAAGCTGGCGACGATATTCATGGCCAATGCACAGGGTGTGAACACGGGCGAATTCGTTCAGCAGATGTACTACATAGTCGCGCCGGCCGTAAAAACGGCAGCCAATCCTACGACAAATGAAGCAGGGAAGCCGCAGCTCGATCTCGCGAAATACACCGGGATCTATGAATCGGGATTCGGCGGCGAGACCGCAATAGTCGAATGGGAAGACGGGCTGGCGGCGCTTTCTCTTCCCACGATGGAGCCGGTGAAAGGCCTGACCAAGCTTAAGAAGGTCGGCGAGCACAGCTTCCGGCGAATCAGGAAAGATGAGGCTTTGGGCGAGACGCTGGTCTTCGAAATGGGCGCTGAGGAAAAGGCTGTCAGGCTGATCTGGCACAGCAACCAGTATCGGCGCGTTCGATAATAACTAATACCCGTTGGAGATACCGATATGGAGTCTGAACTACCAATCCGATTGGTGTTGGTCGATCCGCCTTCGCGAGTCGATTACGGTGTTCAGTACGGTAGCGGCGCCGAGTATGAGACACGTTTTGTGCAACAGACTAAACAGGGGGATGTGATCTTCGACTTCACGCTAACCGTTGCGGATAACCGAAAAGACGGGCTGCCGAATTTCAAGGGTCCGTTCGCGCAGGGCCCGGTTGCGAACAGGTTCATTTATATCGACGTGGGGACTTATGCCGGCCAGAAAAATACGCCGTGGTCACGACGGATGAAAATTCCGTTACAGGGAATCACGTGGGCGTTGATTGAGCAGGTGATCAATAAGCCGGGGCATACGCTGGAGGCGAGAATCCCTGGAACGGGCAAGGATGGTGGACCGAGTTGCGCAACGATAAAACTGCTCGGCCAATGGCAGGTCATCAAACGCAGCGGTTGAACAGTCTGGTTCTAGCATTCTAGGGGTAGGGAAGGGTGGCTTGCCCCCGCTGGTTTGGCTTCAAGGCTTGAGTTTGGGTAAAAGGGTTTTCAAAAAGAGACTAGGCGCCCTCGCCCTCCGTCAGGGGACCCCGCCCTCCGTCAGGAGGGCCATGTTTATAGACGCCGTGACGAGGTGTCCCCGCCCTCCG